>JAJRTR010000135.1 GCA_024278215.1 bacterium | reverse complement strand
GATGAAAAGATGTAAAGAGCCAATTGCAAAATTATGTTCGTAGCGAGGTCGAGCTAAATTGTTCAGAGCAAGGCGGAGGTGTAAAATCCTCGCAGGCGTACTTTGTAGAGTACGTCGAGGACGATTTTGTGCCGACAACGCAGCTATGGACAATAGCCGCCGACCGCAGCAGAATCAGAATTTTGCAATTGGCTCTAAGGAAATATTTTATTTTTGTGCATGAAAACACTCCCGTTTTTCAGGGCGCGGGTCGGCAACCGCGCCATGCGTCGTCCAACACGTCGATACAGAGTTTGCGCGACACAGCGAACACTATGACTGCACTGGAATCAGACATGTCAAATATAAACGAAACAGCAACAATAACGGTAGCCAACCAGGAAGAAGCAATGAACCTGTTCGGCAAGAGTGATGAACACGTGAAGTTCATCGAGAAGGAAACAGGAGTGCATGTGTCGCACCGCAGCGGTGTGCTGACGATCACAGGCAAGGGCGCGGCAGGTATCGGAGAAATGATCGGGAATCTGCTCGAGCAGGTGCGAAAAGGTATGCAGGTCGAGAAGTCGGACATCCGCTATTCTCTGATGCTGCTGCAGGAAGAAGGGGCGGGCAAAAAAGTCGAAGCCGACATCAAGCTGACAAACGGGCTGGGGCGTCCGATAAGGCCCAGAACCCCGAAGCAGCGGGAATATATAAACGCGCTCGCGAGATCGAATATGGTGTTTTCTGTGGGGCCGGCCGGCACGGGCAAGACATATCTCGCTGTTGCCGTCGCTGTAAAAAAACTTATCGAGGAAAGTGTTAAGAGAATAATTATTTGCAGGCCGGCTGTTGAAGCGGGTGAAAAACTTGGGTTCCTGCCGGGCGATTTGCAGCAGAAAGTAGACCCGTATCTGAGGCCGATATACGATGCGCTTTTCAACATGATGAGTATAGACAAATGTGCTCGCTACCTCGATCGCGGCATTATCGAGGTGGCGCCGCTGGCATTCATGCGCGGTCGCACGCTCGACGATGCTTTCGTGCTCATGGACGAGGCGCAGAACACTACGGTCAACCAGATGAAAATGTTTCTGACACGACTCGGCAGCAACTCTTCGGCGGCGGTTACCGGCGATGTAACCCAGGTGGACCTTCCGCCGGAGACACCTTCAGGCCTGATAGACGCTGTAGGCAGGCTGGAGGGTTTGAGGGGTATCGACTTTGTATTCCTGACAAAAAAAGATGTGGTCAGACACGAGCTCGTGGCACGTATCATCGAGGCTTATGATGATGATGATAGTAAAGGATAGTTCTGTTTACGGAGCAGCAATTGGTAAAAACCGACGGCAAAAGAAAAAGGAATAAGAGCGAAGCCGCAAAGAAAAAAGCTGACACGGGCGAAACCGGCAGTCTCGACAGGCTGATGAATATTGTCGCGGACAAACGTTTTATCGCTACTGTCCTGCTTTACATATCTGTATGCGCCGTTCTGCTCATTACACACATCGGCGGTGTCACCTACAGGGCCGACACTATCGCCGACTACGATATCGTTTCACCGCGCAACATCCAGTACGAGGACACTTCCGCGACCAGCGCCATGAAAAAACGCATCACGGACAATGTTTCCGCCGCTTATAAGATAGACCCGGCTTTCAAACAGGATGTGGAAGCTGTTTTCAAAAACATTCTCGAAGCGGACAGCCTCGCCCCCGGGGATGTGACCCGCAAATATTACATCGGCAAACTTCGCGAATTCGGGCTCAGCGAGGAGATGATCATCCTCCTGTATTCGCTTGAAAAAGACCAGCCGGTTCAGCTCAGATTGCAGACATACACAATTCTCAAGAGGCTCGATACGAATGTTGTCATTGATGATAATGAACTGGAGAATATCGGCACGAAGATCGAAGAACTCGCCAGGGAGGAAGGCGTATCCACCGGCCTCGTTCCGGCGATTCGCGAGATAATCCTTTCGGCGATAAAGAAAAACCTCGTCGAGGACCCGGAAGCTACCCTCGCGAGAAAAAGTAAAGCGCTCGAAGATGTCATGCCGGTCATGAAAACCCTGCGCAAAGGCGAGATCATCGTGCGCAAAGGCGACAGGATACTTCCGCACCACATAAAAGCGCTCAAGACGCTCGGTATGTTGTCGAGAAGCACTTCCTGGATGAAAATCGTCGGTTTCGCTTTCCTCATCGGGTTCGGATTCCTCGTCATCGGCCTGTGCATGAGGACCATAACGCCCGATATTTACGGCGACGAAAAGAGATTCATTATTTTCTGTATACTGATGTTCTTTACCGCGGCGACATCCGTTGTAATCTGCTCGTTCGCGACTTTTCAGGGTGCGGGATATCTCCAGGGCGCTCCCATCGCAATATTCACAATCCTTGTTTGCGTGCTGCTGAGGCCCGTGCTGTCCCTTGTCGCAGTGCCGGTGCTCGCGCTTGTCATCACATTGACGCTGAACCTGCAACTCGAGCATTTCCTCGTGGCGCTCATCGCCGGCCTGGCCGCGCATTTCTATTCCATCAAACCGCAGGACAAGGACAGTATGCTCAAGGCCGGCGCGGCCGTTTCGCTCTCGAATATGGCCGCAATCTTTATCCTGACTCTGATAAAATTCACTACCTGGCAACAGGCCGTTCTCGACATTTTTGTTTTCGGCGCACTCAACGGCATCGTGGCTTTCGTCGTTTCCACAGGCTCGCTGCCCGCGTTCGAGCGGCTGTTCAACATTACGACTTCGCACCGCCTTCTGGAATTGTCGAACCCCGAAGAGCCTTTCCTGAAACAAATGCTGATAAACGCGCCCGGCACATATTATCACTCTTTCTTCGTGGGCAACCTGGCGGAGAATGTCGCCGAAACCCTGGGCGTAAACGCCCTGCTCGTGCGCATAGCCTGCTACTACCACGATATAGGTAAGATCAAACGTCCATATTTCTTTGCCGAGAACCGCATGGAAGGACACAGCCAGCTCGATGAAATCTCGCCCACTCTCAGCGCGCTCGTGATAAGTTCGCATGTTAAGGACGGCGTCGAAATGGCCCTTGATTATAATCTGCCCGACGAGATACGTGACATCATTCAGCAACACCACGGCACGACGAAAATCTCTTATTTCCACAATAAAGCCGTCGCGGCCGCCGACGGTGGCGACGTCCCCGAGGAAAGCTTCCGCTATCCCGGCCCGAAACCGCAGACCGTCGAGGCCGCCATCGTCATGCTCGCCGACTCCTGCGAGGCCGCCATACGCTCCATCAATAAGCCGACACCAAAACTTATCGAAACCACTGTCAATTCCATCGTCGAGGACAGGCTCTTCGACAGACAGTTCGACGAATGCAATATCACGCTCAAGCAGATCGACACTCTGCGGCTCACGCTCACGAAAACGCTCGCGAATGTCTATCACTCCAGGATGGAATATCCCGATCTCGAAGACTTCAAAGACCAGAGAAAAAAGGAACAGGCAAAAACGACAGCGAAGGTGCAGGCTGCCAATGGCAAGCGTTGAAATATACAACACAACGAAAGTCGGGATCGACCTCGAGGCAGTCGGAAACTTCGCGCGCCGCGTGCTCGAGTCCACCCGCGACTACAAAGACTCCGAGGTCTCCATCTCACTTGTGGGGGACAAAAAGATACAGTCGCTTAATGAGAAATGGCGCGGAAAACGTACACCCACGGATGTTCTGAGTTTTCCCATCGACAGCCCCGGCGACCCCGGTCCTTTCCTGCTGGGCGACATCGTCGTCGGTGCGCGCCAGGCGCTCTCCGACGCGCGCGAAGAGGGCGTGCCGCTCGACGATAAACTGCGCGAACTCATCCTGCACAGCCTTCTCCATCTCATGGGCTTCGACCACGAAACAGGCCCCGAAGATGCCCGGCGCATGGAAAATCGCCGCAAACGGATTCTGAAAAAATTGCGCTGTGAACACACTGTAACGCGATCCGAAAGTGAAACGTAATGTCTCAAGACAATAAACCGATATATAACAGCAAGCCCTCAGGCGTTGTCCTGCAGGTGGTTTACAGCTTCAAGGCCGCGTTCGAAGGCCTCTTTCACGTGCTTCTCACACAGCGCAACATGCGTTTCCACTTCAGCATCGCGCTCTGGGTAATGTCGTTCGCCATAATCTTCGACGTGTCGGTCCTCCAGAAGGCTTTCTTCTTTTTCATCATCACTGTAATCATCTCGCTCGAAGTGCTCAACACCTGCATAGAAGCGCTGGTGGACCTGCTCAGCCCGGAATATAATAAATTCGCGAAAATAGCGAAAGACACCGCCGCCGCCGCCGTGCTTTCCGCCTCCATCGGCTCGGTCATGGCCGCCGGCTACCTGCTGATCCCGCCTTTCTTCGCGAACGCCTTCCGCGTCGAATGGCTCGTAAACCACCAGCGCGAACTCACCGCCCTCGCCGTCATCATCGGCTCGGTACTCGTCTTCTGGCTCATTCGCGCCATCGAATTCATGCCCGGCCTCTTCCTCCTGATATGCGCCGCCGCCGCCGCTTTCTCGCTGACACTGCTTACGATCTTCGCCGACGACCTCATCACATTCTGCGCCTTCCAGTTCTTTTCTGTTATGCTTTTCAATTCCATGGCGCGCAGCAGGAACTCCCTCAAAATCGCCGTTGCCGGCAACGCCCTCGGCACCGGCATATTCTTCATCATCCGCTATCTTCTGTAACGCGCCGCCGCACCTTCTTTCAGATACTGATTATTGTCCTAATATACCCGGACGAAAGAAAAAATAATTGCCATACTATAAATATTTATAGTGCAGGGTTGGCAATATATATACGTAGCGGACGAAAGAAGCAATGCAGCGCATTGTTGACTGAGGATAACGAAGATAGCGGGCACTTTGTGCACATTCCGGTAGGAGCAGGTTTTCGTTCAGCCGCTAATTGACGACGATACCCGCAAAAACGAGCGGCGCGGTGTCGAGAAAAACTCTGAGCAATATGAGTCCGTAGACATTTCGCGTCCTGTTGAAAATCAGGCCGCCGACGCAGCCCCATAATAAGAAATGAAACACTAATTGCGTCGCTACGATCACCGCGCTTCCCGACTGTATGAACATCGGTATCCTGAAAACCGACGCGGCCAGCGCCGCGGCAAGCAACCCGGCTGTCGAACCCCACGCCGCCTGAAGCCGTGTCTGCATATAGCCCTTGAAAAGAATCTCCTCCGCGGCTCCGGCGATGGCTATCGAAGGCACGATGCCGCCGAGCAGGAGGGCCATATTCACCCTTCCGCCAGGCAACAGCACTATGCCGACGGGAGGCACAAGGAAGAACACAACTGTGCTTATGTTCCGGAGTGAAAGGCCCGTTTGCGCGGGTGAGTCGCCATACCACGACGACACGGCGAATACCGCGAATATGATGATTGCCGAGAAAGCTGTGTCGAGTCTGCCGGGGGCGATTGCAGGCAAAGACGGCGCGAGCATCCTGACGGCGACCGACAGGAGAAGAAATACTGCGAAGACGCCAAGCGCAGTGTTTGCCTGCGCGGACGGAGCGACAACTTCCGGCGCTTCAGCGGTACGGCCCGGCATCGCCAGAGACACCGCCGCCCAGCAGAAGAATATCGAGCCCGCGAGATATATCGCCAGAACGTCTGTGCTGATCATCGGTTGCTATTCTCCATTCACTTCATAATTCTATCATCTGCGCGGTATGCGTCCAACATGGTTGAAAAATCATGCTGCTTTCAACACAATTAAGCGACATTAAAGAGGATAATATACAGTATGCTATGAACAAAGATAACGAATCGACATACGGCGACAACATGCTGGGCCGGATCGAAAGGCTCGACCACAGTGTGTTTCATTTCCTCTACGGGCGGCTCCGCAATCCGGTATTCGACGTGCTGATGCCGTTTCTTTCGATAGTAGCGAACAGGGGCATTCTCCAGATTGTGCTCGGAACCGCAATGATCATAGTGGGTTTCAGATACGATATAGCGAAATTAAGGAATGCGGCATACTGCATGCTGGCAGCGTCGGCGTCAGCAGGTGTTATCGCGGAATTCACCGTTAAAAAAGTGTGGAAACGCCGGCGGCCGTTTATGGTTTTCGATGATGTCGCTGCAATAGTCAATGCGGAAAGATTGTCCGGCCGGGCGTCGTTTCCATCGGGCCATTCCGCAGGTTTCATGGCGATGGCGCTATCTCTTTCCATCTATTATCCCGCGCTCTCCCCATATCTTATAGCTGTCGGACTGCTTGGCTCTTATTCGCGCATCTACAACGGTGTCCACTTCCCTACCGATGTCGCCGCCGGTATCCTCATCGGCATCGCGGCAGGCATTGTCGTAACGCGGCTCATGATGCCGGTGCTTCCCGTGTAGTGTCAACGATGAAAAGATGTAACCCGGATTTCTCACAAAGAAATCCGGAAAATCGCTATAACGCCTGTTCTACTGCGTTGCGGCGGCGATTCGGGATCGGTCACATACCAGCATTTTGCGCAAGAGGCCGGCTGCTCCCTCACCACTCACTTGCCGCGCCTTGTATTACAGGCATTCTCCCGATTTTCGGCCCGCATTGGTGAAATATGCGGGGTAAGAGCCGATTGCAATATTCTGATCCGGCTGCGTCCGGCTGCATTTGGTTCAAAAGCGAGAAGAGGGACGCATACGCAATAAATTCGGTGGAAGATGTAGACAAGGGCGGTGACCCCGCACTACACAAAACCGGATGGTTGTTTTTTAAAATCACCACTACCTGAGTTTCAGGGGTAATCAGGTAATATTTTGGACACTACTGGAGTATACTATACTATAATAATAACGATAGCTGTGTAAAACAGACCACAGATGGGAATATGCAGAATATGGAAGATTACAGAATTGTTGAATTCGGAAAAGTCGCGTGCGAAGCGGCGGTTAAGAGCGGGGCGCAGCATGTGGATGTTATTGTGCAGGACGGTCGCAGCGTCGGCCTCGAAATAGAGAAAAACAGCGTGCGTACTTCAGATGTCGAATACGATGCCGGATACTGTGCCAGGGCGTTTTATGAAGGTGGCTCGGGCTACAGCCGCGGTCGCGGATTCGCAATCGAGGACGCGAAAAGCGCCGGCCGGACAGGCGCGGAACTGGCGAAGGAAAGCGAACCGGACCCGGATTTCGACGCGCTGCCCGAACCGGGCGAATACCCCGAAGTCGACGCGCTTTTCGACCTGGCGATAAGCGATTTCACGCCTTCGAAAGCTATCGAATGGGGCAACACATTCATCGAGGTCGCAAGGGATATCGAGCCGGACGTAATCGTAAAAGGCGGAGTAGGCGCGGGGGCCGTAGCAAGCGCACTCGTCAACTCCAACGGCATTTCCCTCTGTTGTAGTAAATCATCGATTTCTATGTATGTATTTTCCGTCGTCAGCAGGAATGGGAAAGTCGGTTCGTATTACGAGTATTCACATGCGAGGCGTATAGCGGACCTGAAATCGCCCGAAGAAATCGCCCGGATCGCCACTGAAAAAGCGGTATCTTTCGTCGACAGCAGAAGGATGGATTCCGGGAAATTCCCCATAGTGCTCGGCCCGCTGGCCGCAACAGGTTTCCTGCGCAGTGTAGCAGGTGCGGCAAGCGCGGAAGAAATACAGCGCGGCAGATCGTATCTCGCGGGCAAAAGGGGCGAAAAAATCGCGTCGGAACTCATCGATATCAGGGAAGACCCGCTCGTGGCGGCCGGTCTGCGCTCGACGAATGCGGACGGCGAGGGATTCCCGAAATCACAGTTCAGTATTATTGAAAACGGTGTGCTCAGCAACTATTTGCACAATTCTTACACGGCAAACAAGGCCGGTGAAAAGAACAACGGCCACGCCTCGCGCGGCAGCTACAGTTCGAGTGTCGGCATCGGCATCTCAAATCTCGTCATCAGGCCGGGCGCAGAAACGGAAAAAGATATTATTGGCAGAATCGACGACGGGCTCTATGTTTTCATGGGCTCGATCACGCCGCACAGCATCACAGGCCAGGTTTCCGGCACTGTCGATTACGGTTTCAGGATCATCGGCGGCGAACTTGCGTATCCCGTCGAGAACGTGATGGTCGGCGGCGAAGTCTTCGATACACTGAAAAGCATCGAGGCCGTCTCCTCCGACTACCGCGAGGAAGCAGGCAATATCATGCCTTCGATACTGCTCGGGGGAATGAATGTGGCGAGCGGAGACTGATAGCGGAGTCAGGTTATGATCAAACTCAGCTTCAAAATGTTCGGCTGCCTGTCCGTACTCTTATTCTTCGGATTCGCGGGCATATATATCGCCATGAGCACAATGCCGCCGCCGTACATCGTGAGAGCCGAGATAAGGGAAGAAGTATACCCCGTCGCCCGCGAGCACCTGAAAGAGAAGTTCAACCGTTTCGTCGAAGACACGCGAAAAACAGTGAATGTCGGCATATTCAGCATAAGTGAAATCGAGATCAACGCCTGGATAAACAAGTTGCTGGTAGACAACCTGACGGTAGGGGGCGCGCCTCTCTTCAAATATCCGTATCTTTTCGTCAACAAGGGGAATCTTGTTTTTCGCGTGGACGTGCCTTTTGCAACGGCCCTGAAGATGATCAGCAACAAATTCGCGGGCTACGAACTGAAAGAAAATATCGACCGGCTCACACCCGCCGACAAAGACGCGGGAACCGTTTCTTTCACCTTTGTCCTCAACGCCTACTGGATCGACAAAGAACAAAGACCATACCTCTATCTCGACAGGTTCTACATCGGCGTAATGCCGGTGCCCATCCCGATCTTCATGTCCGACTACCAGGACCAGTTCAACAGGTTCCTCGAGGACGCTCTATATAAAATGGTGCAGTTGTCACCTGTGCTGGTCAGGAAAATCGAGGTCAGATACAAGGGGATCGATATCCTCACAGAGTTGAAGGTGACGGATGCGGTGGCGATGGAAACAAAGATGACGAGATGGAAGAAAGCAAACCCTGAAATAGCGAGTGCGATGGACAAAAAGGACTGTCTCTACGGTTGCACCGAAGAAGAGTACAACGCTCTCAAAAAGTGGATGAAGAAGTCGAGTTCACTAAGTGCAAACGATATTTCCATGGAAGATATGGCATTCTATAAGCTGGTGAACTCGACGATGAAGAGCCGCAGATATAAGATGACGCTTGACAGTCACGGAAAATCCAACTGGAAAAGAGTGATCGAGAACTTCGACGACGGCAGAGACTGGGGAATAAAGAACCTTCCCCCCGACATGACCCAGGAAGACCTCTATAAATATAACAGATAAAAAATGCTCACCCCCATACAGGTATTTCATTGTTCCCAGAGGCTACCCCGGGAGCGGGACAGCCATGTGCCCGGAACTCTCACATAATATCGAAAGAGCACACGAATTTAGCAAATAAGAGTAAAAAACAGCGCAGGTTAGCAGGTCACCTGAAAAAAAATCTATAAGGGTATTGCATTTTCTGCGGTAACCGTTATAATCATATCTGACTAATAGGATAAACGGAGGGTAAACCCGAAAAAAGGTTGTTGCGGAAGGGGATATTGCTCATGTTTCAGGAGCAATATATTTTTTCGCCGCGTAACCCTACCAGTTCGACAGGATAAGTAGGGCGTAAGTCGGCTTTTTGGGCGGTTTTATTATGAGATTATCTACTCGCGCTATATATTCACTTAGATTGATGGTCTATCTCTCCGATAATTATGATCGTGGCGAACCTATCAAACTCAAGGAAATCGCTAAAGAACAGGGGCTCCCTTTTAAGTATCTCGAACAGCTCGTGATGGCGCTGAAAAACCAGGGCCTCATCAGGAGTGTGCAGGGAAAGCTGGGAGGCTACACGCTGGCGAAACCCGGCGACCGGATAAAAGCGCTGGATGTGATCGACGCGAGCATGGGCGGCATCGACCTGCTCGACTGTGTAACTTACGAGGGGAACTGCAAGTTCGAGGATGTATGCACGTCGCGAAAGATGTGGGGGCTGATCAAGGCGCAGATAACGGATGTACTGGCGGAATATTCGCTGAACGACCTTTCGGAAACGAAGATGCTGGAAAGATATAAAGAGCGTACCGGTGAGGCCGAGCCGCCGGTCACTGTGAAATGCGACAAGAAGATGTGACGCCGTGTCGGCGCGGAGCAAAAACAATGGAGACAGTGTGATGCGCGCGAAAAGTATTTCGCGGTCATGCGGCGACGATGTCGAGAGGCTGTGCAACAAAGGAGAAGCAGATGCCGGATTATAAAGACTGGAATTGGGAACCGGACAAAAAGATTATCGCTGATGTCGCTGATATCGGGAATAAATATTCCGAGGTCCATGAATTTGTCGTCAGCGGCGACGGCGAGAAGATAGCTGTCCCTGTGAAAACGGGAGACGGCGAATTCACGGCATGTGTGAATGGTGAATTGTGGGATGCGCGTTTTGAGAGGCTGTGGTATCCGCGATTCGGGCCGGACGCGCGGCTTGCGGCGCTGGTAATGAGCGACGACGAGTGGACAGTGGGGGTGGACGGCAGCGTATGGGACGAGAAGTTCGAGTATGTCTGGAACACGCAATTCAGCGCGGACGGCGGTCGCATCGGTGTGCAGACGAAGAAGAACTTTCAGTATTCGGTATGTATCGACGGTAAGCCCTGGGAAAACACGTATCTGTCAATAAGGGAATTTCAGATGAGCAGGGACGGCGCGACGGTCGCTGTTCTAGCGCAGCTTGAGGAACTGTCGGAAGCCGATGTATTCACTTTTCTCGATGGCACGTGGGGCGTGGTAGTGGACGACAAGCCTTGGGACGACAAGTATATGAACACGTGGGGAGTGACACTGAGCGACGACGGCAGGCATGTCGGGCTTCAGGTGCGCGTCGACAACATGAAGTACGGGATAGTGGCGGACGGAAAATTATGGCCGGAGATTTTCGCGCATGTGTGGGAGCCCGGGTTCAGGCCGGGCACGGGGTCGCTGTTGGCGCCTGTGAAGACAGCGGGCGGGTTCGCGCTCTACGAGGACGGTTCGCCGATCTGGGACAGCCGGTTCATGCAGATATGGAAACTTGTTTTCAGCCCGGACGCGAATAGGGTCTGCGCGGTTGTGTGCCCGGAGTTCGGCAGGACGACGGTCGCCGTGGACGACAGGGCGTGGGACATCACGTTTGCGGACGTTGTGCGCGATCAGGTGTTTTCGCCGGACAGCGCGAGGGTGGCGGCGATCACGAAGGACAACAACAGGTGGTCGATATGTGTGGACGGCAAGCCGTGGCCGGTGGATTTCGATATGGTCTGGAAACCGGCGTTTAGCCATGACGGTTCGTCGGTCGTCGCCAAGGGCGAGCAGGACGGCAAATACTTTGTCGCGGTAGACGGCAGGGTCTGGAACCAGCCGTTTGAAATGCTATGGGAGCCGATAATGAGCCCGGACGGCGCGAAGGTTCTGCTCAGGTATGTCGAAGGCGGAAAGTATTGTCGGCGTGTGATGCCGCTTAATGAAATAAAATAACTGAAGTTTGTGCGTTTTTTGTCGATCCGGGGTTCTCCGGCCCGTACTCACCGGTCGAATGCCCGGCGTTCACTTGTAATGCACTGGATAAGAAAAATAATCCGGATCCGGGTTGTGACAGGACCGGAAAAGGAGTCGAGGGAAACCAAATGCAGGATTTTATCAGCGGGCCTTTAGTCTGGATAGCCTTCTTCGTGATGATCGCGGGCAGCGTCTACAAAATAACAGCGATGATAAAGGCGGCGAAACAGGAAAAAGTGATAATGCCGTATATGCGGCTGAGCTTCAGTCTGCGGTCGCTCAAACACTGGCTGCTGCCTTACGGCACCAGGGGTATGAGGATCAACCCGGTTATGACGGCGTATGCGTTTCTGTTCCATATATGCCTGATAGCGACGCCGCTGCTGCTGGCGGCTCACTGGAAGATATGGGGCATACAGTTCCCAACGCTGCCCGGCCGGCTTGCGGACCTGATGACGGTAATAGTAATCGTCGGCGGTGTATATTTTCTCCAGCGGCGGATACTTGTGCCTTATGTGAAGAATGTCACATCGGCGGCCGACTACGCGCTGTTGCTGTTTGTCACGCTTCCTTATATCACCGGGTTTCTGGCCTATCACCAGTGGTTCGACTACGGCACGGTAATCACAATACACATGCTGTCGGGCTGCCTGATGCTGATGATGATCCCCTTCACGCGAATTGCGCACATGCTCTATTTCGTGTTCACCCGTGCATATATGGCCTGCGAATTCGGTTTCGTCCGGAACGCGAGAGACTGGTGACAAATTCAGGAGCGACAATAAGGAGAAAACACAATGAAATACGAACCGAGGCCCGAAGTTAAAGACGATGGTCTTGATGAATCGATAAAGAAACTTACTCCGGAGAAGATCAAGGAGACGATTCGGTTTGCGCTGGACAAGGAATGCGGCGCGCGCCTCAAGGTCTACATGGACACGTGCGTGCATTGCGGCCTGTGCGCGACAGCGTGCCACCAGTGCATCTCGCACGATATGGACCCGAAGTATGCTCCGGTCGCCAAGGTGAAAGACACGCTTGTGGAGATATTCAAGAAAGACTGCAAAGTGTCGCCGGAGTTCATGAAGCTGGCCGCGCGCATAGCGTATATCGAGTGTGGCGGCTGCCGCAGGTGCAGCATGTACTGTCCGTTCGGCATTGACATAGCATACCTGTTGATGGTCGTGCGGCGGATATGCAGCATGCTGGGCGTGGTGCCGATGTACCTTCAGGATACGACAAACAGCCACTCGGTCACCTATAACCAGATGTGGGTGCAGCAGGACGAGTGGATCGACACGCTTCAGTGGCAGGAGGAAGACGCGCAGAAAGTGGTGAAGACGGCGCGGATACCACTGGAGAAGGAAGGCGCGGACATAATGTACTCGGTCATTGCGCCGGAGCCGAAGATACTGGCGCAGTTGCTGGCGAACGCGGCGGTGATATTCGCCGTGGCCGGCCTGGACTGGACGATGCCCGCCACCGACGGCTGGGACAACAGCAACATGGCGATGTACTCGGGCGACTTCGAGTCGAGCGGTCGCCTCGAGCGGCTGCACCACGAGACGGCGATGCGCCTGAAAGTCAAAAAGATCGTCATGGGCGAGTGCGGGCACGCATTCCGCGGCGCGGTGTACGACGGCCCAAGGCATATCGGTCAGGCGTATCCGGCTGTGCCGGTGATTCACGCGATCGAGTTCTACCACGACCTGATAACAAGCGGAAAGATCAAGATCGTTAAAAAGTTCAAAAAGCCCGTCACAGTGCAGGACCCCTGCAACACGGTGCGCGGCCGGGGGCTGGGCGGCAAGCTGCGCGACCTGATGAACTGGCTGTGCGAGGATTTCAGGGACATGAACCCGAGATTCGAGCATAACTACTGTTGCGGCGCGGGCGGCGGGGTCATCAACTGCGGCCCGCCCTGGACGAGAAACAGGGTAGTCGCCAACAGGACCAAAGGCGACCAGATAAACGCGACCGGGGCCGAGGTGGTCGTGACCCCCTGCCACAACTGCCACAGCGGCATCGAAGACATTATTAAGGAATACGCGCCCGGCACACATGTGAAGTTCATCAGCGAACTGCTTGTAGACGAGGGGTGCATGGAGATACCGGAACACCTGAGACCGGGCGGCGATTGAAAACAGGTGCCGGAGAAGGATTGAGAACATTTAACGGAAACCAAGGGAACTGAATATGGGAAACAAAATATCAGATGCAGCGGGTGTGATTCTCTTAATTGCGTTTACGGCGCTTGTTCTGACCGGCCTGATCGTGAACGTCCGGGGCGGGGAGCGCGGGACCGCCGGCGAGGAAGCGAAGCGTTTGCTGACAATCGAGATGCCCGCCGGCATGGGCGTGGCCGAACGCGCTCCTGTGGCATTCGACCACCCCGCGCACCGCGAACGGGCGGCGAAGGAAGACGGCTGCGCCACCTGCCACGCGACCGGGGAAAACGGATACCTGATATTAAAGGTATACACTCCGGCGGAAGGCGGCGATAAGGCGGAATATGAAAAAGAGTATCACGATAAGTGCATCGGCTGCCCCGAAGAGAAAGGCAGTGGGCCGGTCGACCAGTGCGGCGAATGTCACTTGAGGCCGGGCCGCTACACGCAAAAAAAGTTTAATCCCATAGAACTCGACATGAGGCAGCACAACAAGCATGTCGAGGCTTTCGACAAAGATTGCAGCGTATGTCACCACAAGCAGGACCCCGCCACTAAAGAGCTGGTGTATATAAAGGGCGCCGAGTCTTCGTGTCGCGACTGTCACGATCGCGACGGCTCGAAGGAGATCGTCTCGCTTAGGACCGCGGCGCATGAGAAATGTGTGACGTGCCACGTGAACGAGAGCGAAAAGGGCAAACCCGCCGGGCCGACCGATTGCGCGGGCTGCCACGACATGCCGTCTTTCACTTCTCTGCTGGCCGACATGAGCGATGTACCGCGTCTCGACAGGGGCCAGAAGGATATGCCGCTGATCGAAGTCGCGGACAAGACATTTCCGGCGGTGCCGTTCAATCATAAGGCACACGAACAGGTGGCGGTCAACTGCCGGGCGTGTCACCATGAAAAGCTGGAAGCCTGCGACGAGTGCCATACGTCCAAACCGAGCGAAGAGGGCGGCGGTGTCATCCTTACGGACGCATACCACGACTCCGCCTCGCCGCGCAGTTGCGTGGGTTGCCACGAAAAGGTGAAGAAACAGGAAAAGTGCGCAGGCTGCCACGACACGTTGCCCGCGGGTCCCGCGGAATTGTCGTGCGACGTCTGCCATACAGGGCCGGTCGACAACCAGCTTGTCGCGCGGCCCCTGCACAATCCGGTGGCGCGGATTCCTGACGATCTGCCTGAAACAATAATGATAGATTCGGCCGCCGACCAGTTGCAGCCGGTGTCGTTCCCGCACTTGCAGGTAGTGCGGAAACTCAGCGAAATAGCGCGCGACGATAAAATGTCGAACGTGTTCCACGGCGACAGGCCGGTGATATGCCAATCGTGCCACCACAACAGCCCGCCGGGTGATACGACGCCGACATGCGCGAAATGCCACTCGGGACCGTTTGACGCCCTGCCCGCCGACAGGCCGGGCCTGCGGGGCGCGTTCCATCTCAAGTGCATAGGTTGCCATGAGGAGATGGGTATCAGCGACAAGAGCGATTGCGGCGAATGTCACAAAGATAAAGATTCGCCTTTGCCGAAATGAACGGTCGAATGAATAAGCAGGCCGACTCGAATGTGGAGTCGAATATACAGCAGGAATACGCAGGATGGCTGATTGCAGCCGACCGATGATGGACGGAATAATGCAATCGGCTCAAGAGAGTAACCGGGAGTACAAGGGAAACCGGTGGAGGAGAATAAATGAGTATCTCACGCAGAAATTTCCTCGGGGCGCTGACGGCGGGCGCGGGCACAGTTGCCGGCGCCGACAAGCTGCTTGCCGCAGAAAACTTCGACGGATACCCGGACCGCTATGGTATGCTGACAGACCTCAGCCGCTGCGTCGGCTGCCGCACCTGCGAAGCGGCGTGCAACAAGCAGAACAAGCTGCCCGCGCCGGATGTTCCGTTCAACGATCTGTCCGTCCTCGAAACGAAACGCAGGACGACCGCGAAGGCGTACACTGTCGTCAACAAATACGCTACTGAAAACGGGAAGCCGGTGTTCAGGAAGATACAGTGCAACCATTGCAACGAGCCTGCCTGCGTGTCGGCCTGTTTTGTAATGGCGCTCAAGAAGACGAAAGAGGGACCGGTCGTGTACGACGCAAGCCTGTGTGTCGGCTGCCGCTACTGCATCGTGTCCTGCCCGTTTTACATACCGGCCTACGAATATGACGAACCGCTGACACCGCGTGTCATGAAATGCACGATGTGCTACGACAAGATAATGGGAGAGGGCGGCGCGCCCGCCTGCGCCGAGGCCTGCCCGATGGAAGCTATCACCTTCGGCAAACGGTCGGACCTGCTGAAGATCGCGAAGAAACGAATCATGGATAACCCGGATAAATATATCGACCACGTATACGGAGAATTCGAAGTGGGCGGCACAAGCTGGATGTACCTGTCGCCCGTGCCGTTCGACCAGGTGGATATGTCGACGGATTACGCGCGAACGCCGTATCCGAAGTATACGAAAGGCGCGCTCGCGTCCGTTCCGGTAATCGTGATGCTGTGGCCGGTGTTGCTTGGCGGCATATATTACATGTCGAACCGCCGCAGGCAGATAGCCGAGGAAGAGCGCCGGAACGCTGTATCGACCGCGATTGCCGAGACGACGACCGATGTGCAGGCCAGGGCCGATAAGGCGCAGGCCGTCGCGCTTAAGAAAGCACAGAAAAAGGCCGAAAGAGACCAGAAGAGAGCTATACAGGCGGCAGTGAAGGAAGCCCTTGAAAAGGCGGCGGATACCGGCGATGAAAAGGGCGGCGAATAACATGAGATCGACCGGGCCGGTCGCGGACGGACGCGGCAGAACATAACCCGGTCGCCGGCTCACCTGAGAAGGAGTGGAAATGAACGAAACAAAAGCACCGATATTCACACCGTTCAATATAATCGCGGGCGTAATACTCGCGATAGGCGGCTATTTCACCATCATGCGCTTCACCGGCGGCCTCGGCGCTGTGACCAACCTTACAGATAACAATCCGTTCGGTATATGGATCGGGTTCGACGTATTGTGCGGTGTCGCGCTCGCGGCGGGCGGCTACACGATCTCCACCATTGTATACATCTTCGGCATGAAGGAATATCATCCCGTAGTCAGGCCAGCGATACTCACCGGTTTCCTCGGCTATTTCCTTGTGGCCGTCGGGCTCGTCTTCGATGTCGGGCGACCCTGGCGAATGCCTTATCCGTTCCTCGTTTCGCACGGCTACACATCCGTTATGTTCGAAGTGGCGGCCTGCGTGGGGCTGTACCTGACAGTGCTGTTCCTCGAATTCGTGCCCAGCGTGTTCGCCTGGCTGAAATGGACCGCGCTGCACAGGCTGTTCATAAAGATGACACTCGCGCTGACCATTCTCGGTGTCGTGCTTTCCACACTGCACCAGTCGTCGCTCGGCTCCATGTTTCTTATCGCCCCGGACAAGATTCACCCGCTCTGGTACTCGCCCTATATCCCTGTTTACTTCTTCATATCGAGCATAATCGCGGGGCTTTCGATGGTGATTTTCGAGTCGACGCTGTCTCACAATGTTTTTAAGAATATTATCAGCAGGGGCGAACACTTCAACCACGACAGGATCGTCGTCGGGCTGGCAAAGGCCGCCTCACTCATGATGTTCGGATACTTCGGCATAAAAGTACTCGGCGTGGCGCACGGCAACCACTGGGACCTGCTCGACACGCCCTACGGCTACTGGTTCCTCGTCGAGATGCTCGGCTTCATCCTGCTGCCCTGCATCCTTTACGCCGTGGGCGCGCGGACCGAAAACGCGACGCTGGTCAAAGTCACGAGTGTTATCGCTATTCTCGGCATCGTCCTGAACCGCTTCAATATCAGTATAATAGCATTCAACTGGAAACTGCCCGCGGCGGAACGCTATTTCCCGAGTTTCGGCGAGATCATGATCTCTATGATGCTCGTCACAATCGGCATACTCGCCTTCAGGTGGATCGTCAACCGGATGCCCATCCTCACAGACGACCTGGAAGCCGCGCATCGCGCCCGCGCCGACACGCATACAGCTCCGGCGCAGGCGAACTAACATCAACCGGAAGGACATTCGATAAATGTATACGCTACAGGAGTTTTTCTATCACACAAAGGGAATAGAATACCTGCTCGGAGTGATATTTCTGATCTCTTTCGTGTATTTTTTCAGGTTTCTGTTCGATAATGACGATACGACACTCGAACATTAGAAGACGCGCGCCATGTCCCTGCGCCCGGTTTGCGCTACAGGATACATTCGACAAGGAGAAGATGTCATGACGGATGAAGACAGAAAAAAAACGATATTGATTGTTGACGACGAAGAGGATGTAAGGATTTTCCTCCAGACGCTTTTCGAGAACCACGATTATGACACGTGTGTCGCCGCGGACGGCGAAATAGCGCAACGATTGCTCGACGACTGCAAGCCCGACCTGATAACGCTCGACCTCGAGATGCCCAACGAGACCGGCACACGTTTTTTTCGAGCGCTTATGAAGAATAAAGATTTCAAGAATACGCCGGTCATCATCATCAGTGGTCTCGCGGGTCGCGACCTCGCCGTCAGCGGCGCGGTCGCCGTATTCGACAAACCCATCGAACCCGACGAACTCATCGCAAAGGTCAGGGAAATCATCGGCAGCACACTGGACTGATGACGCCTCCAGCAACACCCGGACAATTCACATGCAGGGTCACACTATAGAGACCCTGCCACACCCCCCCGGGGCCTTTATTCCATTTAAATTAAGTATCCTTCGATATTTGCCGTTATATATGTATAGGGGATGTGCAACACGTCCGACCGGTTTTCTTACCGTAAAAACACGATTCGGAATTCAATGGAAAATTCCGGTAATGCACCGGAAAATCTGATTGAAAATTCAAAAACGCACAAGTTAAGTTATAATTTATACAGGATTGGTTTCTCACACGCAATGGTGAAATATGCGTCAGGGATGTTGATATGAAATTCAAAGTTGTGGTATTACGATCAATGAGTTCACAAGTTTTTTTGCAGCAATGAAGTTGTTTTCCATACTGGGAATTTAGAAGAGAATGCCGGAGACACCCTTCTGTTGAATGATATTTTCGGTGCCAACATGTCGACGCTTACAGCGTGATAAGGTCTTGACCAATACTTAACAATCAACTTCGATTCAGGATAAGTAAAATGATAGCTTTCAGTGATTATTCAGCAGTGAGTCTCTCCGCAAACGCCGCCGAGTTTCCGACGGTCAAGGGCGGCGGAGACCAGATGCACCATACGTATAATGCAAAGGTGATCGACTTCTCCGGCGGCAAAGCGCTTCTCGAGATCGACGGTCGCATCGTCACTGCCGAATCAGAAGTACCCCTCAAGCGAAATTCCGAACTCTCGCTGACCGTAAAAGGCCACGAGCAGAACGGCAAACTGCAACTCCAGATCATAAGCTCGCGCGAGATCAGCACACAGACCGTCAGGCCTCTGACAGACGGGATGATTTCCTCGCGCCTCATAGGATTCGATCTGCCCGAGCATCCGCAGCAGATCGCTATGGCGCGCTCGCTGCTGAATATCGGTGTGCCGGTCACTCGCGGCAACATTGCGGTGATGATCGACGCGCTTCCTGCAAACGCATCGCAACAGACAATAGATTTCGCCGCCGCCATGGTCAAAGAGGAACTGCCTCTCTCGCGAGAGATTATCAGCCTGATCCCGCAGATGAAGCAGGAACTCGACGCACTGCCGCAGAATATCAAACAGGGTGCGGATGTAGCTGCAAAGGCAGGTGTGCCGCCGCCTGATATTTCCAGCGTGACGGACATCATCGAAAAACTGCCCGCTTTTGTCAACGCATTCACACATTCGACCGAAGCACGTTTCGAGGCGATAATAACGCTCGGAATCGCAGAATCGGAAGGTGGCCAGACAAAAAGCGGCTTAATGGATCAACTCCTGTCGCTCTTGAAAATAATCCCCGACACCACGCCGCCCCAGGCGCAGGCCGCAGGCATTGGGTCTGAAATCAACACCATGCTCCAGCAGATTGAAGACATGCAGCTTCAGTCCGGCACTCTCGACAGGCAGCGCGCGGATTTCCTTCAGGCCGCGCGGCAGGCACTCGATAGCACCGGCGCGTCCGCCAGGTTCCGGAACCTGCGCTCGGCGGTCCTTCTTACTCTCCGTAATATGATGGGCGGCGAAGCGCCGGCGGATTCTGCAAGGGTGGATACAGCCCCCGACACAGGCAGGCAGGCGCCTCCGCCCCCTGTCACTGTGCTGCCCCCGCCGGTCGAGTCCGCAATTCTGCCGACCGGACAATCTGCCGTTCCCACGTTAAACGACCCGCCGCTTTCGGCCTTGCCGAAAAACATCGCCGCCGCCGTCGATAGTTTCAACAATATTATCCAACTTGCCGGCGACAGCGCGGCGACACAGAACCCGGCGGCATTGAAAGCGGAAATATTCGCGCTGCTTTCCAGTCTCGCTGCGCTCGACGCCTTCGAGTTCAACAAGGCCGGCAGCCGGCCGATGAAGGACTTCTCCGAAGCGTCGAACCAGTGGGCGAAAATGGCGCTCGAGGCACTCGCGCAGGGCGATGACGGACTCCAAAAACTCGCCGCCGACCCCGACAGCAGCGCGCTCCTCGATCGCATCAGAACAATATTCCGGAACTCACAGTTCCAGCAGGACCTGAGCGCCATGCTGAAAAACTTCACGGAAACGCAGGACCTTCGCGCCGCGCTTGGCCGTATGCTGACTTCGCACGCGGGCAGCGATCAGGCCACACAGTCGGCACACACTCTCGCCCGCGGTCTTCAGTTCGCCAACTTCGCCAATGTCGTCCAGCACACAGCCGCCACCCCCATCGAGTCGATGGTCACCTTCTTCCCTTACAAAATCGGCGACAAGCTCCACATCGGCAAACTCAACATCTACCGCAGGGAAGACGACAACCAGAGGAAGAATAAAAACGCGAAACCGCTCGATCCCTTCGACGCCCGCCTCGTGCTTGTTCTGGACACGGATTTTCTCGGCCTTTCCATGTTCACTTTCCAGACATATAAAAACAAGGGTATCGAACTCAATATCGAGGTGCAGGACGTGCGCCGGAAAGAGTTCATTCAGAAACATCTCGACGAGTTGCGCGCAGCTCTTTCAAGAACAGCTTATGAACAGAACAAAGTCGGGGTGAAAGTGAGGCGCAGGAAATCCGCATCCGGAGCGAAGCCGGTCGTGCGGGCGGCGAAAACCCTCGCATCGGTCGACTTGAGAATCTGATATGGCAGACGAACAATACAAACATAAAAAAGCCGCGGCCCTCGAATACGACATGGAGCAGGACGTCGCCCCGCACGTAGTGGCAAGCGGCAAAGGGATGATCGCCGAACGCATCATCGAGCTGGCGCAGGAACACGACGTCCCGCTCTACGAAGACCGCAATCTGGTCGAGATGCTCGTCAGGCTCGACCTCGGCGACGCCGTTCCCTATGAACTTTACCAGGCAGTCGCCGAAGTGCTCGCTTTCATATACCGGCTCGAACAACGCGCAACAGACGGCACTTTGTGAGAACGTATTATCGAGATATTCCGGGTAGTGGTCTTCTCCTGCTCAAAACCCTGCGACAGCCGAAAAAACAGAAGCAAAACGCGCAGAAAATCAGGCATCCGACCGCAAATACATCGCCATAGCGTGTATAGAACGTGATAACGCTCATCGGACGCACTTTACCATAGAGTATCATCTTCTCGAACACCGGCGTTTCCGAGATCACGCGACCGTAGGGGTCGATGAAAACCGACACGCCGCTGTTCGCCGCCTGCACGACATAGCGCCGGGTCTCGACAGCACGCATCGCCGCCAGTTGCGCGTGCTGATATGCGCCGGGCGTCTTCAGAAACCATGCATCATTTGTAACAATGAATATATACTGCGCGCCAAGCTGCACCATCCTGCGCGGTATCGCGGGGATCACCGACTCGAAGCACACAATCACTGCGAAATCTCCATATCTGCTTTTAAATATCGTGTACTCTTTGCCCGCGCCCACATCATGCTCGTATATCGTCTTATTCACCCACCTGCCCAGCGCCGGGCTCAGCCTCTCGATCTGTTTTCTGTACGGCACCATCTCGCCGAAGGGCACAAGCTGCATCTTCCGGTATTTATTGATAACGCCTTTCTCGGGATCGATAGCGACTACCGCGTTGTACATCGCGTCGCCGGCGAATTCATAAGCGCCCGTCAGCAGCATGATGTCTCTGTTGCGCAGATAATCCATTGTATTTTTGTAGTTGTAGCCGTCGGTAAGCCAGTTAAGATATGTTACGGATTCGGACCACACGACAATGTCCGGTTCGTACTTTTCGACCGCCTCGTCCGTCATCTCGATATGCGTCCGGTATATATCGGGCATCGTGCTGCCGTCTTCCTTTTCATCCTGCTCGTAGCTTGGTTGTATGAGCGCCACGGAAACAGGTTTCTCCGACGTGCTTTTTCCCGCTCCACTGCCGCTTCCGCCGAGTATAACAGCGCCTCTGACCACGAGAACAGCGATAATGATACCCGCCGCCACCCATGTCGCACGGTTCTCTTTCACACGCCCGGCGAGACACGCATAGAGGAAAAAGTTGAACAACAGAATCATAAAAGAAATGAGATATGAACCGCCGAGCGATGCCGCCTGCGCCACAACGAGATTCCGCGCCTGCGTGTTGCCCAGCGACCACCATGGAAACGCGAATGTACCCTGCGACATGAACCACTCGATTGCCACCCAGAAACACACGGGCAACCATATCCACAGCCACCCGCGCCTGCCGCGCAGCAACCTGTTCGTAAGCCACGCCCACGGTATGAATATTATCGGAATCAGTGCCGTGAACGCGAAAAAACCCAGCACGGCGGGATACCTGCAAACAGAAAACCACCAGAAAAGGGAGCCCAGATACGCCGCACCGAACAGATAGCCCCTGAGCGCAGCACCCGCCGGGCTCGCCCCCCGAAGCGACAGCAGCAGCGGCACAAGCGCCGCCCATGCTATACAATAGTGGTCGTAAGGGGAAAAACAAAAAGTCAACAACATGCCCGAAAACGGCGCCGCCGCAAGATACAACAACTTTTTCCAGGCGGGCGCGCTATTTGCCAATATCCCATACCCCGAGCACTTCTTCCACCGATTTATGAACATCGAGCACATGCAGCAGCCCTAGAGATTCAAGCGAACGGTACACGCTTTCGTTGTCTACCACGAAGCGAATATCCTGGTTCATATAACCCTGCCTGTCGCTCAACGCCACAAGTTCTCCGATACCCATGCTGTCGATAAACTTCACTCCGCTCAAATCAATCAAAACCCGCTTGCTCTTCTTATGGAGATTCAAAAGAATCGCGGGCTCCTGCCTGTTCAGGTAGTCAACAGTATCCATGACGGCCTTTACCCAATAATACTTATCCAGACGCCTGCCGAAAAAACTTGTAGTGACATAGCAACCGCACGAGCTGCATTCTTCACCATTATTTTTTACTCTTGCTCCGCAGCCGCCGCATTCCATATATCACCGCCTGGAATCTCTTCGTTCACATCATTTTTAGTCTACCACTGTTGCAAGAAAATCTGAAGAGCTTTATACTAATCACAGTATAAAATCATCTTGTGAGATATTCTTATGTCGGAATTTAAAATAAATGAACGAAATATCGGCAATGTCGTGGTGCTCGACGTGTCCGGAGACCTGGACGTTAAGTCCGCTCCTTCTCTGAAAGTGAAGCTCGAATCACTGATCCGGTTCGGCCACCAGAAGATCGTCGTAAACCTCGCGGACACAGATTTTATCGACAGCACCGGTGTCGGCTCGCTCATGTACGGCCTCAAACTCATCAATCCGGTCAACGGCGGCTTGAAAGTCACGGGGCTTTCTCCGCGCAACTTCAACGTGTTTTCCGTACTCGAACTCGACAGAGTTCTGCCCATACTCGGCTCGGAAGAGGCTGCCATAGGCAGTTTCCACTCCGAGGGCTCCACCCTCCACTAACATCGCATATTTCACCACCGAGGGCCAAAATATCAGGCTATCGTCGTGCCAACTTGTTTTTGCGCAGGTCTCGAATACAGATATGGGGATATGCCGAAGTTTTTGTCATCATGTTCATGTTGTGGTATTATTTCAGGAGAGTATTTACAGAGTTTGAAACAGGGCGGTGAGGAGGCGTGCCTGCGCGAAATATTAACCCGCATATTTCACCAATGCGGGTAATACAATCCGATCTGTAGCGTTTTTGCCCGGATCGGCTGCAACGCGTTGCGGGAACTGCACTTTAGCCGCACATAGCACGCATCAATGAAATATTCAGGTTTTGAACTCATAACATGTCTGGTTTGAATTATGGTTGCTATACCGGAACAATTCGTACCGAGATTTTATAAAAAAGGCGTCCGCGTGAAGGAAGTTGCGTCGGTGTTCTTCAAGCACGGCTTTTTCTGGGTGGCCGAGGCGCTCGAGGTCACGCGATTCTTCCCGCGTTCACTACGCGAAAAAGTAACCGCCACGGACGACTACCAGTTGCCGCTCGCCGTGCGCATGCGCCGGGTGATCGAGGAACTGGGCCCGACTTATGTGAAGGCCGGCCAGATTCTCAGCAGCCGCCCGGACATGATACCGCAGGACATTATCCAAGAACTCTCGAAGTTGCAGGACGAAGTGCCTCCCTTCCCATTCGAGAAGGTTCAGGACATCATAGAAAACGACCTGCTGCATCCTATGGACCAGGTGTTCAGATCGTTCGCCCGTGTGCCCATCGCGTCGGCCTCCATCGGCCAGGTGCACGAGGCGGTGTTGCTCGACGGTCGCGAGGTGGTTGTGAAGGTGCAGCGGCCCGACATGGAACAGATGGTGAACATCGACACGAGCATCATGATGGACCTTGCGCGGCAGGCGGAAAAGCGATTCGAGTGGGCTCGGCTCTATAACATTATGGAGCGGGTCGAAGAATTCACCAGGACAATGCACCAGGAGCTGGACTATACGCACGAGGGACAGAATGCGGACAGGCTGGCGGCGAACTTTGAAGACGACGAAACTATCTGCATCCCGATGATTTATTGGGAGTACACCACCAAACGTGTGCTGACGATGGAGTATATCCACGGCATAAAGATAAAAGAGAAAGAACGTCTGCTGGCAGCCGGATACGATATGACGTATCTGACCGAAGTTATCGCAAATGCCTTTATAAAGATGATACTTATCGACGGCATTTTTCACGGGGACCCGCATTTCGGCAACATCTTTGTAATGGAAAACCAGGTGGTGGCGCTGATAGATTTCGGCATGGTGGGCATAGTGGACCCGATAATGAAGCGCAACATGGCGAAGTATTTCATCTCGATAGTGCAGCGCGACCCCGAGGGGCTGGTGGAAGTGCTCGAAGAAATCGCGGAGATCGACCCGTCGACAGACAAAAAGGCGCTGGTGCGCGAGGCGGGCCGCCTGCTTCAGGAATATGCCGACATCACTATCGGCCAGATAAAAATCGAGGAAATCGTCGTCGAGCTTTTCAACATTGGACTCAAGTACAGGATCAAGCTGCCCGGCGAGTTCACCCTGATGGACAAAACGCTGGTGACACTCGAAGGGCTGGGCCGACATCTCGACCCGACATTCGATCTGATCGCCGCCGCGGAGCCGGCCGCGCACATGTTGCTAAGGCGCGAAATGGACCCCCGGAATATGGGCAAAGACTTCATAAAAACCGCCATCGACATCCGCGACCTCGTCATCGCCATGCCCAAACGCCTCGACCGCATTTCCCGCGGCCTCGAAGAGGGGCAACTCAAGGTGAAGATCGAACTCGAGAATTATGTCGACACGATAAAGGGCACCGTAGACCGCGCCGGACAGAGCGTCAACAGGCTGTCGCTTGCCATCATTCTCGCGGCGCTTCTCATTTCCGCTTCCACGATCCTTCCGCGATACGACGATGTAACCGTATTCGGCAAGTCGTTGCCGGACATCCTTATCATTACGCTGCTTATTATGGCGGTCGTCTGGATCGCCGCCATTTTCCGCTCGGGACGCTTCGGAAACAAGTAGCGGCACCCCGATCCCCGTTTCCTATGGACACATCGAGCAAATAATAAAATAATAATGGATATGTCTGCGACAGATTCTGGAAAGAAAACCGAACCCGGGGGCGGAGTCCTTTATGTCGTCGCGACGCCGATAGGCAATCTCGAGGACATCACGCTCAGGGCGTTGAAGATACTGGGCGGTGTCGACTGGATAGCGGCGGAGGACACACGGCGAACGCGGAAGCTGCTTAGCCGTTACGAGATCGGCACCCGCCTGCGCAGTTTTTCCGGCGATATGGAGGCGAAGAAAACGCCGGCGCTGCTGGACGAACTCGAGGCGGGCGCGAGTGGCGCGCTGGTGTCGGACGCGGGCACGCCCGGAGCGAGCGATCCCGGCGGCGGACTTGTGGCGGCGGCGGCGGCGCGTGGGCTGAAGGTTGTGCCGGTGCCGGGCGCGTCGGCCATCGCCGCGGCGTTTTCCGTGTCCGGTGTTGCTTCGTCGCGGTTTGTGTTCGAGGGGTTTCTGCCCCGTACCGGGGGGAGAAGGACGGAAGCTGTCGCCGCGCTGGCTCGTGAAGAGAGGGCGGTCATACTGTTCGAGTCCGCGAAAAGAGTGCGCCGAACAATAAGCGACCTGTACGCCGTGCTGGGCGACCGCCGCGTTGTGTTTTTCAGGGAACTCACAAAAATAAACGAAGAGATCACGAGAACTACATTTAAAGAAATTGAAGAAAAAGGACTTAATCTGAAAGAAAAAGGGGAATATACTATATTATTAGAGGGAAGAGGGGAGCCGCCGGTCGCCGCCGGTGAGACCCTGATAGATATTGAGAAAACCGCCCGTGTGCTGGCCCGGCTCGAAGCGACGCCGGGTAATACTGCCGCGGCACTGGCGGAAATCGCGGATATTTCCAAGAACAAAGCCTACAGAATTTTACAATGTCTGAAAGAACGTACAGAACCATAACGGGCGTCCCGTCACCGGCTGTCGGTCTGTGCTTCCGCATATTATTTTTCGCTTTTATCATGGCGGCAGGCTGCATTGTCTGCGTGCAGGCCGCACAGTTCCGGATCACTTCCGAAAACGGTGCTGCCGTTCCTGTCGATGAAACGTCGTACTTCGATATATATATCATGCCGCAGGAGGGCGACAAACTCACCGGCGGACAGTGTACACTGACAGTCGATCCCGCGTACATCGAGCTTTTCAAAGACAGGAGCTACTACGCCGCCGACCCGGTTTTCGAGTTGGTCGAGCGCTTCAGAGTCGATACCGATAAAGGGATCGTCACATTCAAAGCGTTTGCAAGACAGCCGATTACGGAGAAGCAGATTTTCATCAAAGTTCCGTTCAGGATGAAGAAAACCGGTTCCACATATATCAGTTTCACCTCGTTCGCCCGGAACGCCGACGGGAAGACTTCTCCGTCGAACCCCGGCTATTTCAAGGTAGTGGGCTACGACGGCCTCGAGATGGACCCCCTGCTGATGGCAGCGGTCGCCGGCGAAAACACTTTGCTTACCACCGGCTCGCTCGAAAACAAATACAAAATACAGAAGGCCCGCAAACAGGACACCGACGCCATGGCGATGTCGCTGGGTTTCACAAAGATGGAAACAGCCGAAAAAGAAGAAGACGCCGACGTCATCGTAGGATTCTCGAAACAGAATGCCGTCATCGGCCTCAACCAGTGGGTGCGGCTCGATCTTGTTATCTACAAGTTCCCGGAATACCGTTCGCTCGACGGCATCGACGTGCGGATCAAATATGATCCGGCGCATCTCGTGTATACCAACAACCTGGGAATACCGTCCAACAGTGTCAATATAGTCAAAAGCGTCGACGACATGTCTCTTGGAGAACTGAAAAAGCTTGCGAAGAACCTGAATGTTGAAATTACCGAAGTGGAAATGGATGGGAAAAAGAAAGAGGCGGAAAAGCTGCTCGCGGAATACCGCGAAGCCGTCCGTGCGGCGCGGGGCATACAGACGACCTCTGTTTTATACAACGACTCGTTCGGTGAAGGTTCAAATATAGTCGACAACCGCAAGGGCGAGATACGGCTGAGCCTGCTGGGCGACTTTACCAAAGACCTCTCCGGCCTTAAGTATCCCCTCACAGTGGTTCCGCTGATTTTCAAGGGAATAAAAACCGGTGCGAACATCCCGGTAACACTTGAAGAAGCATATCTGCCCGTCGACTCGAGTTCGAAGCAGTTGATAAAGAACGCGCTTGTGACAATCGAGCCCAAACACAACGGCTGCGACCAGTCGCTACCGCCGCAGCTTTGCGCCGGCGACTTCAGGATGACCGGCAGCATCGCTTTCCAGATCATCCGCGAGCGCGAGGTGCGAAAAGCTTTTCTCAGCAGCCTCAACAAGCAGGAAGACGTTTCCATCGCGAAATACAAGCTGCAACAGAACTGGAACGTGTTTCTCGACGGTAGCTTCAAGAACGGCATCAGAGTCGACGGGACAATGAGGAAATCACCGGGCGCCTCGCAACACCTGGACATCGAGATGCTGGGCAGCGACGGGCGGGTCCACTTCGGCGATTTCACAACGACTTTCACCGGCACGAGCAGGATCAACCTCAAGAAGGAAATCAACGGACTCGAGTTCGGTTATGACTTCGGACATTTCACTTTCCAGGCTCTCATGGCGGAGTCCCGCTCACAGACCGGTGAAGTGCAGCTCGACGGCGACGGCGACATCGGCCCTTACCGCGCTAATGCTTTCATGGCGCCCGGCTCGGTCCAGATATATTACCCCGACACCGGTGAGATCATCCCGCCCGGCGAATACTCTGTTCTTTACGAGACCGGGGATATCTACTTCAAGACACCCATCCGCCAGGACAGGAAATTCAATGTCCGCTACGAACAGAGCACATACTCTATCTCGACCGGCAGCAAAAACGCATTCGGCCTTTCCTACAAAAGCGGTCGAACTAAAAAGGGGAAGGACAAGTATAAAATCAACACGGCCTACATGTTGAGCATGGCGCCGTCCGGCTCCACAAGGTCCATATTCAGCGACTCGAAAGTTTTCAATCTGGATACCCAGGTAAATGTCGAACCTGCGGACTGCCCCGGCTATACCGCTACGAACACCTGCGTCCGTGTAAATCTCGGCAATCCGTATATATTAGAAGGCTCCGTCAAGGTTATCAGCGGTGCGACAAGATACACACCCACGTCGAATCCCGAGACAGTGATTCTCGGCCACAGGAGCCTGTTCAGCGGCCAGATATACATTCTTTACGACAACGGCGATGAAGATGTGAAAAACATAGGACTCAAAGGAAGTGTCACTATCGAGTTCTCTTATTACAACCCGAATATAATCGTCGAAGATGTTGTGCAGGTTTTAAAATTTGTCGATGCCGATACCACCGAAGGCGGCTTGCCGTCCGACATGCTGCCGGGCAGCGAACTCGTTTATCTTTCGGACACCCAGGACGAAACGGCGGAACTCGACAACCTGCCGCTTGTCTGCTTCGAAGGCAAAACAGGTGATAAGGATGATGCGGGGCTTTGTCCGGGAATACGGCCGGACCTCGACCAGCAGGAGGGGATCACATATTATATAGAAACTTCCGGAGACACCGATTATATCAAATTCAGCAAAGATGTTGAAAGCAATTATTACGGCAATCCAACGACAGAAACAAAATATGTCCTGATGTCCTACTATATCGCTCCGCCCGAACTCGACTCGGGCTCGAAATTCACAAAAACAGCCCTCGGCATCGACACACACGTCAATGTATCCGACAACCTTTCCTTCGACGTCCAGTACACACGCACGAATTCCGACCTCGCCTCCGAGTTCACCTCGGCCGAAGAAACTATGATTGTCGACACTGATACAAGATACCGAAATTATGAAAGCAAAGGCGAAATATGCGAATATGTTGTTCCCACGGGCGACATCGAAAACGCAACAGGCCGAAAACTCGTCTGCAAACTCAATAACGACAACATCAGCGGCCAGGGAAAAGTCCTTGTCTCCATGCAGTTCTGTGAGCGCGGCCAGTATATCTGCAAAGACGAAGATGGTAATGATTACAAATGCGACGACAAGGATAAAGCTGTGAGCTATGAAATCTACAACGCAGACAATAGAGAGAGTGACTGGTATACGTTTCCCTGTATTACCGATCCGTCAACCGGTAACTATATTTACAAATCGATAACGCATAATTTGAATACTAAAACGGATCCGGAGTTTATCGGTGTCGACCGCGAGCAGGGGAACCTGGTTATCTACAGGGAGTTCGACGAAGGAGAAATCGGCGGCAAAGATATGTTTCTTGTGAAATTCGGGGAAGCTTTCCCGTCCGAAGGCGACAGAATATCAGTCAGCTATATCTACGACGAAGTGCTGAGCGAAGTAGTAGACGGCGACGCCGTCGTTTTGAAAAACAGCTACAAGTATAAGGGCTTCAAGATGAACCTGGAAAAACGCGTCATCGATCCATACTTCGATACAAGCATGTCGGGCAAAGTCAAAGGCAACAGCAAGGAAACCGGCTATATCAAAGGTGACTTCTCTCTCAAATTCCTTAAAAACTGGACGATCGGATACCTGACGGATAATTCAACAAAAAAGAGCTTCTCGGCCGGAAAAACAGATTCTCTCATCGAGACATATCACAAAAAGCATAACATTTCATATTCGACAGGCAGACCTGTCTGGGGCATAAAATCTCTTTCGCTCGTGCACGATGTGAAAGGCGACAGCGGCATATCCGGCATCACGTCCGCAAACACCAAGCTTATAAATAACCTTACAACCAACAGGGACTACGGCATAAAAATGGACCTTAGAAAACTCGCTCTCGCCGTCGACGGCGGCTACAAGGTCACCGACATCGAAAAAGCCCAGCAAGTGTCTGCCGACACTACTACCGTTCTGAAAAACCTCAATCTCGCTTTCTCTCCGAAATCAAGGCGCGGATTCAGTCTCACCTCGGCCTTCAGCAGGTCCAACGTCAAGCAGACCGGCTCAAGGACGCGCAAGAACGTCTACAACCTGTCATACAAACCAATCAGATATATAAGCCTCAAGTTGAAATTCGATAAGAACACTTCTCGTGACAATGATCTCGCGGAAACAAAGATAGATGAAAAAAACACCTACACCGTCAACCTTGCGAACATGTATAACTTCACAGGCATCAAACTTTCGTTCATTCGCAACAAAACCAGCCAGCAGGTTGCTCCCACCAAGACCGACACCAACACCTTCAACTTTACCTGGAATATCAGAAAAAACTTAAAGTGGACACCCACTTTCACCAGAAAGGTCAACCAGACTACTGCTGCCTGGACAAAAGAAAAGGAAAGAAAGTGGACTCTTAAATATACCCCCAGGAAAAGCAAAATGAAATTGAACATCTCCTGGGACAGAACTTTCAAGGATAAGACGACACAAAACCTCGTTATCCCCGATTCCGCAAGTGTCGACACCAATCCTGATGACCGCAACAAATTCACCGTCAATCTCACGCCGACAAAAAAGATCAGGACAACGTCTTTCTACGAAGACCAGAACGGCTCCACGCAGCCGTACAAATATTACAAGTTGACCTATAATTATAACGCTTCCGCCAAAGCTGTCCTGTCAGGAGGCTACGGTGTGAAAAAAATGGTCAATTATCCAACAACGGAGTTCGACATCAAGTATGCCTACAAATACAAACCGGGATTCAGAATCAAAACAAATTACTCCAGTAAAGACCAGGGCGGCACAACCGGCGTCAATTCCATAAACTATGGATTCGGCTTCACTTATTCCGTCAGTTCCAGAACAAATTTCAATCTTGATTTCAAAAAAATACTCGCAAAATCCAAAAGCGCAACCACCAAACCCCTTGAAGAGACCAGCTTCACCGCGGGTCTCAAATCGCGGCTCTGAATGAACTGGTGGTTGAACAATAATATGAGTCAGAATGGGAATGTGCGGTCTTTGAGCTTTTCGTCGATCATTTCCTGGAGTATCGTCCTGACTTCTTCAACATGGTGCCTGATGCGCTCGGGGTGGGGCAAGTCGTCTTTGTACTGTGAGTAGTCCAGCGGCTCGCCGAAGTATATGTCGTATTTCACGGGATAGGGCACCGCGCCCTTGAGTCCGAACAGCGGAAAGGTCGGTGTGATGGGGAAGTAAGGCGCGTTTAGTAGTTTCGCGATAGGCTGTGCGTCGAAGAGGCTGGGCATCTGCTCTTCGCCGCCTATGACGGCTGTGGGGATAATGGGCGCGTCGTACATGACGGCGAGTTCCATGAAACCGACTGTGAAGTCCTGCAGCCGGTAGCGCTTGTCCCATGTTTTGCCCAGCCCGCGTGTGCCTTCGGGGAATATTAGCAGCATTTCTCCGTCGGCGAGCAGTTCGACAGCGTTCTCCCAAACGCCCACAACCTGCCCCATGCGCGCGAACAGCACGCTGAAAAACGGGAGCCCCGGCACCCAGTAGTCGATCATCGAGCGAAGCAGGCGCGGAGTGTCGGTTTCGAGGATGGCGGCGGTGGTGAGCAGCAGGCCGTCGATGGGCACCTGTCCGCTGTGGTTGGCGATTATCAGCGCCGGGCCGTCGGCGGGCAGATTCTCCAGCCCGTGCGTGCCGGTGCGGAACCAGTTCCTGTAGACTGCGTGCATCGCGGGGAAGTAGTCTTTGAGATAAGCGGGGTCGAAACCGAATTTGTCGACATCGCCCGATTCGCCGGAGTCTTTTTTCCCGGCCATGACGCGATCGAGTTTTCCGGCAAGTTCTTTTGAACCGAATTCTTTAAGATATTTTCTGAAGTGTTCTATCATTTATCTGCCACATCATATCCCACAAATTTCCTGTTTAACCCGGATTTCTTTGTGAGAAATCCGGGTTAAACAAGCTCCTGCAACTCGTTCAATGTTAAGCCTGCTTTCTTGATGATGTTATTCAAGGTGCCTTTTTTAACCTCTTTATGCAATGGGATAATAACGGATATATTTTTCTCCAGATTATGCATGAAAATATGGCTGCCTCTCTGATGATCGACAACAAATCCTGATCTTCGGAGTGCTTTCACGAGTTCCTCGCCAGAAAATGTTCTGCTCAAAGAGCAACCTCAATTTCCTTTAAAATAACTTTTGGTGTTGATTTTATCTGATTCAATTTTTGAAGGCCCTCAAGATAGCAGATAATCGCTTCCCTCGCATTGATGATCGCTTCCTGCTCTGTTTCTCCCTGCGTATAACAGCCGTCCAGGGCCGGAACAATTACATCGAAGCCACACTCTTCCGACTGTTGCAGGATTATATTGAATTTCATGTAGACACACCTCTCAACAATATTATAACTCGAAATCCGCGCTTTAAGATTCTCTGCCCAGCGCCTTGTCGAGCATGGACTTTATCCTGTCGTGGAGATCGTCGACGATCTCGCGCACTTTCTCCGGGTTGTCCGCATCGCCCGCGTGGTCCTTGTAGTAGTGGATCGGCTCGCCGAAATAGATGTCGAACTTGGAGGGGAACGGCACGAGGCCCAGCGGTCCGAGCCACGGGAATATGGGTGTGAGCGGCAGGTGTTTGAAGCCTGCAAGCGGCAGGTCTATCCCCACGAGCGTCATCGCGGCTTCCTCGGAGCCGGTGACGCATGTCGGTATGATCGGAGTCCTGTGCCGCAGCGCATATTCCATGAAACCGAGCGTAAACTTGTCGAGGTGATATTTGTTGAAAATCGAATGTGGGCGTCCTTCCGCGCCTGTGGGGAACACGAGCACCAGGTTGCCGTTCTCGAATACGCGCCTGACGTTTTCGTCGCAGCCGATGACCTGGCCGGTCCTGTACATCAGCGTCGAAAAGAACGGTATGTCGGAGATGCTGCGATTGACGATGGCCCTGATGAGGCGCGGTTTTTCCATCTCTATGAGTATCCCCGTGCCTATCATCATCCCGTCGATAGGTAGAATGGGCGCATGGTTCGACACCAGTAGTCCGGGCCCCTCCACCGGCAGATTACCGAGTCCGTGCAGGTCCACCCTGAAATATTTCTTGTACATGAACGTGAGAAAAGTGAAAAAATCCGCCGCGCCTTCAACCTCCGTGCCGAACTCGTCGTATTCCCCGTTGTCCGTGAACACCACATCGGAATTCCGGATTCTGTCGGCTATGAACTCCTTGACGGTTCCATTCATGAAATCTTTAATTTTGAAATCCGGCATGTCTCCCATTGCATAACTCCAATAAAAATATTTTGACGCTGAAGATTGTTGCCGATTGTCAACTCGGATTGTAGCCGAGCTCTTCCTTCGCCTTTGTGCCGTCGACGCAGAAAGGGTATTTAAGGTAATTGAAATCGAATCTCAGTTGCGACGACCAGCGGTACTGTCCCTTTTTGTGGACGAGGAACTCGGGCAGCGGCAGCGGTTTCTTGCCCAGGTGCTTTATCACTTTTGAAAGCGGCATGAAGATGCGCCCCGGAATATTGTACGCGCCCCGCGCGTCTTCGATCCGGGTCGCCAGTCTGAACGCCTCGATGACCTCGTCGTCATAGATAATCTGGAACATGGGATCGAAGCCGAGGAAGACCGGTACCAGTTCGCCCTTCATGTAGCGCGCCAGAGTGCCGCCGCCCGCCGTGCGCCATATCGGTACAGTGCGCAGGATAACGATATTCATTTTATCCGCGCCGGGCGAATATGTCTGGCATATCAGGTCCGCCTCGATCCGGTCGCGAATAGTTTTCACATCACGGTTGCCCAGCAGCGGATGGTCTTCTTTTATCAACGCGGGATTATCCATGTGCGCACCGTATACAATGGAAGAACTGGGGAAGATGAATTTCTTCACACCATACTTTTCGGCGAGTTCGAGCATGTGGAAGGTGCCGTAGACATTCGTCATCATCGACTGGTCGCTGCTGAGGTCGGGAGACGAGTCGCGGGCCAGATGGATCACGACATCGATCTTCCCCTCGGTCTTGAAAAGGTCCTCGATTCTTTTCTTGCGCGTGTCGCCCGAGACGAATTTCATCGTGTCGTCGCCGCGCGTGTGTGTCTCACGCACATCGACGCCGATGACATCTATCTTATCCCCCGTGTCCGATCTGAGCGCATGTACCAGCAACTTGCCGAAATATCCCGATGCTCCTGTGATCAAGACTCTCATAGGCCGTCCTCCCGCGTGTGTTGAATCATCTGAATGCAATGCTGAAAAGTGATTATATTCCATATCTATTATGCCCCGAATGCACAGTTTTTTAAAGCGGTGGCGGCTAAATTCATAAATCAAGAATTCGCGTGCCCTTGCAAAAAATGTGACGGTATAAATAATTAAGTATATGAAAAGCTACGTTACCCTTGGCTACAGGAATCTGTCGAGGCGCCGGAGCCGGTCGCTGCTGACCGTGCTCGGTATCGTGCTCGCGATAGGTTTCACCGTAGGGCTGCTCTCGATCAGCGAGGGAGTGATGCGCTCGATCGACGAGATGTTCCGCAGCAGCGGCCCCGACCTCTTTGTGGTTCCCAAGAATGTTTCAAAGATGCCGTTCGGCTTCCAGGGTACGGCGACATTGAAAGAGAAACAGGCGGAGGCGATCCGCGCGGTACCGGGCGTGGCGATAGTGGAGCCGGTGTACCTGGCGTTTTCACCCGAGGGCGGCGGCGCGGGTTTCGGCTACGCTATGACAATGGTGTCGGGCATTCCGGAGAAGGACTTTTTCAAGATGCGCCCGACGGCGACGCTGGAAAAAGGGCGCTGGCTCAAGGACGACGACGGCCCGGTTGTGGTGCTCGGCGGCATGGTCGCCGAGAATATGGATAAAGGACTGGGCGACAAACTCGAACTGATCACCGGCCAGAAACTCGAGATCATCGGCAGGTTGAAGAAAAACAATGAAGCATACGATATGTTCGCTTATGCGCCGATAAAAGCGGTCCAGAAGATGTTTGGAGGTTCGGGCCGTGCCAGCTATTTCCTGATAAAATCCGCGGACGGTGTGGAAACGAAGGAGGTAGCCGCCAGGCTCAAGGCGGCTTTCCCGAAGCAGGATGTGCAGACGATGAACGACATCATGCAGCAGGCGAAGAAAATGCTCGGCATAGCGCGTGGAATCCACTTCGGCGTGTCGTGTTTCGCCCTGATAATCGGGGTGCTTTTCGTCGCCTGCACGATGATCATGAGCGTGGCGGAGCGGGTGCGCGAGTTTGCCACACTGATGGTGATCGGCGCTTCGCGTGCCTATGTGGTGAAACTGATTATCTCCGAATCCATCACCCTGAGTGCAATCGGCGGCCTGTTCGGATGCCTGTTCGGATACATCCTGTCGAAAGCAATCAACCAGCTAATACACCATTTTTTCGGGGAGACATTTTTCAGCACATACGTGTCCCCCCGGATATTTATTACAGGCATAGTAATCGCGGTAATAATCGGCGCGTTCGCCGGTCTTTTCCCCGCATACATGATCATGAAGCGGAACCTGGCGGACAGCCTGAGGTATGAGTAGGTCGAACATGGCAACTATACTTGAAGCGCGAAAAATCGAAAAGAAATACACGCTCGGCGGGCAGACCGTCTATGCCGTTGCCGGGATCGACATGACAGTGGAAGAGGGCGATTTTATTTCGATCATGGGGCCTTCCGGCTCGGGCAAGACTACACTGCTGAACCTGCTCGGCTGCATCGACAGACCCACCGCGGGCCGGGTGCTTGTGGCCGGTCGCGACACAACGGAAATGAACGCCTCGGACATCGACCGCATCAGACTGCACAACATCGGCTTCGTGTTTCAGCGAATAAACCTGATACCGATACTGAGCGCGCAGGAGAATGTCGAGCTGCCTATGGAACTGGCCGGAGTCGGCGCGGCGCAGAGGCACCGGCGCGCCGGAGAACTGCTCGATACACTCGGCATGAGCCGGCGTGCGCATCACAGGCCCGGACAACTCAGCGCGGGCGAACAACAACGCATCGGCATCGCCCGCTCACTCGCCAACAACCCGGGTGTGATACTCGCCGACGAACCCACCGGCAATCTTGACTCGAAAACAGCCGCCCTCATCATGGACTGCTTCAAAACACTGAACAGAGACCGGGGCCAGACGCTCATCCTCGTCACACACGATCCCGATGTGGGCGCTTCCGCCGCGAGAAGCATCGTAATCCGCGACGGACGCCTTGATTTTGAAACTTTCAGTTGACTATCCAAAAAGCGCCCCCTATAATGTTCCCCGGATGGGAGTGGGTCCCATCTTTTTTTAGGCTGCAAAACGGGTTCATCCACAGAGTTTTGACAGAGCCCGGAAAAGATAACGGCCAGGTAGCTCAGCTGGTTAGAGCACACGGCTCATACCCGTGGCGTCGGCGGTTCGAGTCCGCCCCTGGCTACTTAATATATTTAATGTATCCGGCTCCTCGGAAAGCATGAGAGAGCCGGAAGAATAATAGAGCCGACCGCAGCAGAATCAGAGTTTAGCAATCGGCTCGACAGAAGAAAAGAAGCCGAACGGGTTTTCGGCGGCGATATTCAATATTCGGTCGATACGGAGACCGAGTAAATCTCGACATTATTCGGCTTATATGCCGGCGTTGCCGATATTTTAACCCCGAGAAAATTCAGATTATTCAGAATCAGGAAAAATTTTTTTGTCTTGCTGTATAGTAGTATATATAATATACTTCACTTAATTATTGGCCCGGATTTCTCGCAAAGAAATCCGGAAAATCGCTATAACGCCTGTTCTACTGCGTTGCGGCGGCGATTCGGGATTGGTCACATACCTGCAGTATGCTCCCGCACCACTCACTTGCCGCGCCTTGTATTACAGGCATTCTCCCGATTTTTGGCCCGCATTGGTGAAATATGCGGGTTAGCAGTGCGAAAGGCAAATTACTAAGATTAAGGTGCAATTAAATTGGCGATTTTCGGATTGGGATCAGGCGGCCACTCGGCAAAAGTCGGCCTTGATATAGGGACGAGATACATCAAGATGGTGCATATCGTGCCGACTTCTGCTCGTTTGCAACTGGCGAATGTCGGTTTCGCAGCCACGCCCATCGGCTCGATCACCGACGGCGTGATCAACAATGCGGACGCCATAGGCGAAGCGATATACCAGATACTGAAAGTTTACAACTTTAAAGAGAAACGAGTTGTGTGTTCTCTTCCGGGCCGCGCGGTTGTCATCAGGCAGGTTTCACTGCCGGTCGGCCTCAGCGATAAAGAACTGAAAGTCGCGGCGATAGGCGAAGTCGAGCGTTTTCTTCCGTTCCCGCTGGATGAAATGGAATACGACTACGAGGTGCTGGGAGAAATAAAGCAGGGAGATGTGAAACAGACGAGTGTGCTTTTCGTCGCGGCCCATCGAGAAGCGGTACAGAGGCGAGTCGAAGCGGCACATATAGGCGGTGTCGAGTCTGTCGAAATCGACGTGGACCCTTTTGTCATGCTGCGTTCGGTAGTCGAGGCTTCACTTTTCGACGATCAGGATACTTTTACACAAACATTTCTGCTTCTGGACCTTGGCGCAAGCGCGTCAAGTGTCAGCATTCTCAAAAACGGCATCCTGCGCTTCACAAGGATATTCGGCACAGGCGGCGACACGCTGACACACGCTATTGAATCGGGCTTCGGAGCCGAATACCTCGATTCGGAAAGATTGAAAAAGGAAAAAGGACTCGCTTTTATAGACGAGGAATCGGAGTTCATCGAGATAGACGACGAGACGCGCGATGTGTATGAGCTTATACGGCCTCACATTGAGAATCTGGCTCTCGAGATAAGAAGGTCGCTCGCATACTATACATCGAAATACCGTGGAGAAAATGTAACGAAAATAATCATCACCGGCGGCGGATCATATTTGAAGGGAATAGCCAGATATTTCGAAGACGATCTGGGCATCCCGGCGGTTCATGCCAATCCGCTGAAAAACATGGTGTACATAGGAAACGAATCGCCTGAAAGAGTCGCTGCTCTCGTGCCGTATATGAGCGTGGCGGCCGGACTTTCGCTGAGGCAGGCACCGCCCAAGATTATCGGCCGGCATTGCCTGCGAGTCTCCATCGAGCCGAACTATGAATTCGGCAGTACAACACAGGCAGGAAACCTCAGCGCGTAAAAGCTTATGATAAGAATAAATCTTCAACCGAAAATATCACTCGAAATCCGCGAAGGGTTCAGGATGCCCCTGTGGCCGCTGTTTGTTATCGGCATCCTTATCGCTGCCGGAATCGGGACTGTTATTGCCATAAACGATACGAAAAACCTTGAGCTCGACGCAGACATCAAGAAACTTAACTTCGCTTTAAAAGATTTCGAGCAGATTATCACCGAATACAAGACCGCGACAGGCGACAAGGAGTATCTACAGGGGAAACGCGATTTTGTCAACGGCATATCCAAGAACCAGGAACAATGGATCGATTTCTTCGACCAGATGCGCGACAGGATACCAAAAGACGTCTGGCTTACAAGATTCGACGGCAGGCGTTCCGGGTCATACAGTATTGAGGGCAGAACTTTCACATTCGCGTCCATAGGCTTTTTCATGCTGCAATTCAATTCAATATCCCATATCGGGTCCGTAACTCTGGACCAGGCCGCGGCATCCAACTCGAGCGGCAAATCCGATTTCGACGCGGTTGTAAAAAAGTTTAAAATTTCAGGCTCGATGAGCCTGGCGCCCAAAGCGGAGAAATCCGACAACACCGGTAACGCTCAGCGCAGAAAACCGGGACAGTGAGGCTCTTTTAGATGGAAGTCGGTTCGCTATCAGCAAACAGAAACCTGATCATCATAGTTCTGCTTGTGCTCGAACTCGCATGTATTCCTCTTTTCTATTTCTATAAATATGTACCTATGGAAGATGCCATCAAGGAAAAAGAAAAGATCGTGGAAGAAAAAAAACGTGACGTAAGGGAAATAGAACTGACAAAAAGACTCCTCACCGAAACCCGCGAAGAGATCGTTCGGCTGAAAGCAGATATTGCCCGGCTCGAGAAGTTCTTCCCACAGGAAGTTTTCATACCCCGTGTGCTCGTGCTGATCGAAAACCTTGCGCTTGCCACACATGTCGATATAAACTACATAAAACCCTCCTCGCGACGGGCGCCGAAACCCAATGCCAACAGCAAAGCAACAGCGGGCGCGCGAAGAGCAGCACCCGTGCCCGCCGCCGGGAACCAGAAGAACCAGGCTACAAAATTCGACAGCAACAAGGAATACGCACAATCAAATGTCGATTTTAAAATCGACGGCTCTTTCCAGAACATATACAATTTCATGAATGAACTGTCCACATTCCCGAAACTCGTGGTGGTGGATCACCTGTCGTTGACACCGCAACAAAGCAAAGAAAAATCCGAGAGTGAATCAGAAACCGGAGGAAGCGCTGAAACAGGCCGGGAAATCGAGGTTGGGGGTTATGTGAAAATAAGCGCCAATATGCCCCTGACTTTTTACATCCAGAAGCAGGACACATCGAAAAAACTGAGCCTGAATAATCAACAGAAGGAACCGATCCGACGACCGTGAATCAAACAGCCAAACACATCTGCACCTTTTTGTTTTCATTAGTAATCTGCGTTGCGGCGATTACTATTGGAGGCTGCGGGAAAAAAGCCGGCGCGCCGCCCGCTCGTCCGCAGATGCAGGGGCCGGCTGCCACCAGGCGCAAACCACCGGCTGCCGCGGCTAAAAAAGCCGCCGCGACTGCCGCGAAAACCACAAATGTCGAAGAAGAAAAACCAGACTTGATCAAAGAAGCCGGTTTTGATATGATTTACCCGAATTTCAACAGAAAAACCGGTCGCAGAGATCCCTTTGTTCCCGTTAGTATCATGGAAAGCGACTGGGATACTCTGAAAAGACTGGCAGGTGAAAAATTCAGAGTAATCGGCACCGCGATGACGCCCTCCGGCCAGATCGCCATGATCGAGGTCGGCGAGCAAACCAAAATAGTTCGCGAAGGCGACGTCCTTGAAAACGGCTCCATCGTAAAGGCTATTTCCGAATATGACGTGACACTCGAAAGAAATAAGCGGGAACTTCGCCTCACAATGTTTACCCGAAAGAGAATAGCCAGGATTGAACCAGAGGAAACACAACTGAAGATAAAAGAAATGGACAACATAAACGACCTTTATAAAAAGTACCTGGAAGATAAGTACGGAGAAGAATATGCAGGCCAGGAGGGTGAAACCACCAGGCCACCGACGTTTAACGACTATGTAGAGGGAAACAGCAACCGCAAGAAAGAAGGTCCGTCGAAAAGGATGTTTTAAAATCCGGAGAACAGGTTGGTCTATGGCAACTAACAAGAAAAAAAGCGTTATAATAGCCGCTGTCCTGGCGTTGCTTTGCAGCATCGGGTTATCCGCTGAAACCGGCAGGCTGGCGAGACTTAACTACAGGGAGATGCAGGACGGACAACTGGTCATCGAGCTTAAAGGCAGCCAGAGATTCCGCTACAGAGTCAAAGAATTCGATTCGCCACCTCATCTGCTCATACAACTCTACAACACCACTCTCGGCCTGCCGTACAATGACCTGAAAATCGGCAAGGCCGGCGTCAGCAACATCTCTGTGCGTGAACTCCAGGTCAACGGCGAAACCGCTACTTTCGTTTCCGTACATTCACAACAGAAACTCGACTACGACTTCGACCTGATCGATAATGGCCGGACTTTCCAACTTACTACACGGCCCGCGGCCGTGCCCGCGACCACGCAATCCACAGCCCAGGGACAACCCCAGGGCGCAGACCAGGCCCAGACCACAACTTCCTTTGAAATCCCGCCGGTGATTCACGTGCCGGGCGAACGTCAGGGCACAACCCAGATTCCTTATACCCAGACGGGCCTCGCGCCCAACTCGGCGGAAATACCATACCGCGTAAAAGAATACGACACATCTCCATACATTGTCGGACCGGTTATACTCCAGGATGCGGATATTTCCCAGACAGTGCGCCTGCTGTCTGAAGCAGCAGGCGGCGCCAACATCGTCGTCGAATCATCACTGGTCAGCAGTGGCGCCACCATGAACGCCTCCGGCGCTGTCGGCGGCGGCATCACTGTCACTCTTTCCCACATCACGCTCGAAGACGCTCTCGACATAATCGCCGCTTCCAACAACTGGACATGGCGCAAGTACGGCGATTACTACGCCATAATGAGCAAAGACACCGCTCTTACAGGTGTCAAAACCGTCGAAGCAGGAACAGTCTATGAAGATTCAGGCTCACAAATGAAACTTGTCGTCATCCAGCCTGAATACTCGTATGCCTGCAATATCATCGTTCAACTCAGCACAGTTATTCCGGACCTCGGATGTGACAACAGCAAGAACCTCATTTTCATGCGCGGCATCGACAGGGACCTGAACCGCGCTCGCGAGTTGCTCGCCACTCTCGATGTACCCCAGCAGAAGGTCACCAAACGCGCCACCCAGGTCACTAGAATCGTCAGGCTGAAATACGTCGAACTGAACAGTGCATTTCTGGATGAATTGCGGGAACTCGTAACAAACTCATACTTCGGCGGACTAAAGATCACTGCCGATACGGTCGTAGCCTCTGGAACTCAGACAGCTTCGAGCATCAACACCCTTACCATCGATTACGATTCAAATTCCATGGTCTTCGTCGGCGACGACTACATTTACGAGCGCTTCTATAACGTCGTCAAGGAACTCGACATCCCCTCCCGTGTCACAGTGGCCAAGGTCATTCCGCTAAAGTATGCAATGGTTTCCGACCTGCGAAAACTGGAAGAACTTAAGACGGACCTGCTCGGCACAGCACGGGGAGGCGCCGGCAAACCCAAACTGGCTTTCAACGACACAACAAATTCCATCACTTATATCGGCACACAGGATGACTACGAACGAGTTCTTAAGATCGTTCGCAGTCTAGATGTAAAAGAACGCGAATATATCACGGAAGTTTACAATCTCAAGAATATATCTGTAAGCGACATGGAAAAAAGTAAAATCCTCGACAGAATCTCCAACCTGCCCGGATTCGGGTTGAAAGGCGATGTGGATGACGACTACGGTGTCACAGACATTAACGTCGATAAGCAAACCAACTCGATAGTCATTTCCACACAGCGCCAGTACATGCCCAAAATTAAAAAATTGATCGAGGCTATGGACAGAAACATATTTGATAACCTCGAATTCGAAGTTTTCAAACTTACATACTATCCGCCGACACGCGCGGTTCTTTTGCTGACAACACTTATGCGGTCCCAGGGGTCCACTAAACTGGACGTAGGTCCGGAAGGCGACTTCTTCGTGAGTGTTAAACTCTCTGACGTCAGCGAAATCAATGGAGACAAGAGCGACGGATACCTCCAGAGCGACAAGTGGGCACTCTTCCCCAGCACTGTAGATTCCTCCGTATATGCCATCGCAAGAAAACCTGAAATGGACATGATGCGCGAGATAGTCAAGAGCTTCGATCAGCCCTACGATCAGGTCAAACTCGACGTGCAGCTTGTCGAACTCCTGCGCAACGACCAGTCAAATTACAAACTCGGCTACGCCTACCAGGACGGCAGGGTAAGTCTTGGCGGCCTCATCGAAGGAGACACGATCTTCAACGGCACCGAATCCTATTTCGACGGTATGCCCCACGATGTAAAAGCAGACGACGTCAAAGCATCCAACGGCTTCTTCGTGTACGATACTCTCGCTCAACGCGTCGCAGGGTTCGCCTCCTCGCTCGACGTACTCGTCGAGAAGATCAACTCCAGAATCATCGCAAATCCTTCCGTCATGGTTTCAGAATCAACAGCAGTCACATTCGACTTCTCTGAAAGACAACCGTATACCGTCGTGGCTTTCGACCAGATCGAAATCCGATATGCCAACGACGGCCTCGTCCTGAAAGCCACTCCCCACTTCAGAAACGAGTACATCCTTCTCGATATGGACCTGAAAATATCTGAAGTTACCGGTACTACCAGCCAGGGCTACCCCATCGAAAATGTCCGCAACATTGTCAGCGAGATCAAGATGGAAAATGAGATTCCCTTCATCATCGGCGGCATGATCAAGACCCAGGACAGCCTCACACGCGTCTCCTTCCCGATCATCTCCGACCTGCCGCTCGTCGGCTCCCTGTTCAGAAAAAAACGCCGTACTGTGAAAGAATACGAAGTTGTTATCGTTATCACACCGACCGTTATCAAAGTTAAGTAGGGGCTGAACAAAAACCCTGAAAAGGCCTGTATTAAAGGAAAAATTCACGAAAAGCGCAAACGAAGATCGGCAATTCAAATGCAAAGAAAGCTGTAATAAATCGCATGAATAATAACTATGGCAATAAAAAGACCGTGATCTTCGTGATAAAATGTTGAAAAGTGGTCGAGCGAAAAACTGCTCCGGCAGGTGCAGGTTTTCGTTCAACCACTAAGTGATATCATTGTGCCGTACGGTTTACGCTTATCCCACATATTTCACCAATACGGTTGCCCCAATACCTTTCACTTGAAGGTCATGAGCAGAATTGGGGCTGCTACATCAGATTGGGCCTCCTTACAAACAATATTTTGCAATTAGCTCTTGCTGTATTATAATTTATGCCTGTTTCTAAATGATGCTCCGGCAGAGTGAAATTGAATAATTTGCTTAAATATTGCGAATCTGTTCTCATAAAAAGATGAGAGGCATTATATGAAGGAAAAAATGCTTGACAACCGGATATGCGTGGTCGGGCTGGGGTATATAGGCCTGCCCGCGGCCGCGCTTCTCGCCGACAAAGGCTTCCGGGTACACGGCGTGGATATTTTGGAAGATATCGTGGAAAAGCTCAGCAGGGGGCGGATACATATTCACGAGAAACAGCTCGATGAGATGGTTAGAAAAGGTGTCGGGTCCGGACGCCTGACGGCATCGACGACCCCGGCACCGGCGGATGTCTTTATTATCGCCGTGCCGACCCCTATCAATGAAGATACGACTGCGGATATTTCTTTCGTGGAAAAAGCGGTCGATACGATAGTTCCGGTCATCGAGCCCGGCAACATGATCATCATTGAATCCACCTGCCCGGTCGGAACGACTGAACTGATGGCCCGGAGAATAAAGAGCAGGCGGCCCGAACTGAAAGTTCCCGAATATTCCGATGCCGAAGAGTGGCGGGATTGTGAAGAAGGACTTCTCTATATGTGCTATTGCCCGGAGCGTGTGCTGCCCGGCAACATTATGTTCGAACTCGAGAACAACAGCCGCATCGTGGGTGGAATAGACAAACGTTCGGCGGCGGGGGCGCGGTCTTTCTATCGCACAATCGTTAAAGGCGACATTTTCATCAGCGACTGCCGGACCGCCGAGATGGCGAAGCTTTCCGAGAATACTTTCCGCGACGTGAACATTGCGTTGGCGAACGAACTGTCGCTGATCGCAAAGAAGCTGGGCGTGAATATCGACGAACTGATTTCACTTGCCAATCAGCACCCGAGAGTGAATATTCTTTCGCCCGGCTGCGGGGTGGGCGGACACTGCATTCCGATCGATCCGTGGTTTCTCTATCACGGGGCGAAGAGTGAGGCGCGACTGATAAAGACCGCCCGGAAAGTGAACGATGGCATGCCGACATACACAGTGCGGGAGATAGAAAAAATGTGCGGCGGCAAAAAGAATCCCGTTGTCGCCGTGCTCGGGCTCGCGTACAAGCCGGACACAAACGACTTCCGCGAGTCGCCGGCCGTTGAAGTCGCCGCACTGCTTTCAGACATAGAGGGGATGCGCGTTATAGTGGTCGAGCCCTATGCCGAAAGATTGCCGCCTGCGCTCGTGGGCAGAAAAAATATTAAAGTTGAAAAGAGTTTCGAGGAAGCTGTCGCGAAATCCGACGTGACCGCCCTGCTGGTTGCACACGCCTGTTTCAGGGAAGCCGACCCGCGGATAATCGCCGCCAACAGGGAAAAGATATACGACGCAACAGGCGCATGGCGAAAGCTGCTGGAATAAGATTATGCACTATTGCTTATTTCCTTTCGGCGCATCGGCTGTCAGAGCGGGAGGCCCGCGCGCTCGCCGGTGCGGACGTCTTTGTAGACTGCGATTTTTCCATTGACAATTACCGCCTCGAAGCCTGTGGGCAGTTGCAGGGGGTCGCGATATGTGGTGTTTTCTGCTATATTCGCCGGGTCGAACACTGCGATGTCCGCGAAGTATTGTTCTTTAAGTTCGCCGCGCATTTTCAGGTGATATTTCCGTGCGGCCATAGTCGTCATTTTCCGGATTGCTTCCTCGATGGAGACAAGTTTGTCCTGTCGGCAATATTTTTCGAGCATTCGAGGGAAAGTGCCCCAGAGCCGGGGATGAGCCTTTTCACCGAATGATTCGACGCCGTCGGAGCCGATGGATACGATGGGGTGCGCGAGCAGGAAATTCAGGTCTTCTTCGCCGATCATGAAGCCTGCGATGGGCATCCCGGTAAGGCCTTCTTTGAGCGCCATCGTAAGTATCAGGCGCTTGATGCCCATGTGTTTCATGCGCATGACTTCGGCGAGTGTTTTGCCCTCGCATTCCTTGTAGTGCTTCATGTGAAGAAAAAGGATGTTGTCTTCCATGCCGGGTTCGTATTTGAAGAAGAACGGCATGATGACGTTCGAGAAAGCAGTGTAGGGATAGACGTCTGTTTCGACATCGAGCCCTTCCGCGCGTGCCTTTTCGATCATGGCGATTGTGTTGCGGACTTTGCCCCAGTTGCGCTGGAGGATCGCCTTATGGTGCGATATCTGGAGTGAAACATCCGCCGCGCGGGCAGTGTCGACGGCTTCCCGCACGGCATTTTCCAGTTCGTCCATCTCGTTGCGAACGTGCGTGGCGTAGACCGCGTCGCGCCCCGACAGCACTTTGACCAATTCCATTATTTCGTCCGCGCCGGCCATGCTCTGCGGCGGGTACACCAGACCTGTAGTGAACCCGCGCGCGCCTTCGTCGAGCGCCTGCGCGAGCATATTTTTCATTTCGTCTATCTGCGATTTGTTGGCCGCGCCGGGCGCGAGCCCCCTGGCCATCACCCTCAGGTTGCCGAACCCCACTTGCGGCACGATGTTGGCGGCGATGCCTTTGTCCACAAGATATTCGAGATACTCGCGCATACTCTGCCACTCGAACGGACATTCCCTGCCGAACATGCCGCCGGTGTAGCGATTGAAATAGTTGACGAAGCGCGGGTTGGAGGGCGCGCCCGAGAAGCCGCAACTGCCTGTGACGACGGTCGTTACGCCCTGTCTGATCTTCTCTTCCATCTCTCCGCGCACCGGCGCGGAGAAGTCGCTGTGGCCGTGTATGTCGATGAAACCGGGGCAGACGACTTTGCCGGCGGCGTCGACGACACGGATTTCCGGGTCGGCTTTTTTATCATTTTCTTCGGATATTTCGCCGATCTCTTTTATTCTTTCACCTTCAACGAGTACGTCGGCCTGCCTGCCGGGACTGCCCGTGCCGTCTATCACCGTTCCGTTTTTTATCAGTATTCCCGCCATCTGTGTTCCTCCGGCTCGAGCGCGTCCATGACATCAGTTCTGCGTGTGGCGCAAGATCATTTCTTTTTTCGGGGCCGCTTTTCGGATAGGACGAAGCGGGCGTCGACAGCGACGCAACCCTGCCCTTTCTCTTTGACGATCATCGGGTTGATGTCCAGCTCGGCGATTACTGGCCGCGCGGCGATGAGGTGGCTTACGGCGATGAGCGAATCGGCGAGTGCTTTTATGTCTGCGGGCGGTAGTCCGCGTGTGCCTTTGAGCAACGGCGCGGAGTGGATGGAATCTATCATGTTGAGCGCTTCGTATCTCTTGATCGGCGCGAGATGGAACACGACATCGTGCAGCACTTCGACAAAGACCCCGCCAAGCCCGAACATGAGCACGGGGCCGAACTGCGGGTCGTGTTTCGAGCCGATAATAACTTCCATGCCGGGACCCGCCATTTCCTGGACAAGTATCTTGCCTTCGACATTGTGCTCTTGCAGCACTTTTTCGAGTTCGCCGTAGGCGTAGAGTACTTCGCGGTCGGAGCGCAGTTTCAGGTGGAGCGCCCTGAACTCGGTTTTGTGGATGATGTGAGGCGAATCTATTTTCATCGCGACAGGATAGCCGAGGCGGACGGCGGCGTCGACGGCCTGTTCGGGTGTTGCGACTTCCCGGAATTCGCAGACGGGAATCTTCGCGTCGCGCAGCACGCGGAAAGCCGCGGCACCCGTGACGATGCCAGGTTCGAGAGCATCGAGCCTTTTGCGTGCCGCGGCAGGTATGCGTGGTCGGCGGCGGCTGGGAGCCTGGGGTTTCGGGCGTGTGCAGAAATCGCGGTAGGCTGCGAGCGCCTCTATGGCGAGGTCCACGGAATGGTAGACGGGTATCTCGGAATCCGCACGGTATTCCCGGACCAGTTCCGGTGCGCCGATGAAGGCGACGACAGCCGGCTTATTATGTTTTTTTATTATGGCCGGTATCTCGGGGATCGGGTTGCGCATCATGATCTTGAAGGGGCCTTTATACTGATTAGCGGGCCGCCGTGACGATACATGTATGCAGGCGTCTATGTCGTCCTGCGCGAGTGTTTTATCCATTGCGAGCAGCAGCGTGTCCGTGCCGAGCGCGTCGCCCAGATCGATGGGATTGCCGATATTGATGACACCCGCGCGGAGCTTCGCCTGGAGCGCTCTGACGGTGGCCGGCGCGAGATCGGGAAACTCGAAACCGTATCTGGCGCAGGTGTCCGCCGAGAGCACGGCAAAGCCGCCGGCGGGCGTGGCCAGCGAAATCCTGTTGCTCTTTATCGGCGGCTGCAAGAAGGTGCGCGCGAAGTGATAGAGCTGATCGAGGCGTTCGACCCTTGTGATGCCCGCCTGTTTCATTGCGGCGTCGAGCACGTGGTCGTCATTGACGAGCGCGGCGGTGTGCGAGATAGCCTGTCGCGCGCCGACCTCCGTCGTGCTGGCCTTGCAGAGCAGTATAGGTTTTTGCGACGAAGCGGCGACTTCCGTGAACTCGCGCCCGCGGTTGATGCTTTCGAGATAGCACAGTATGATCTTTGTTTCCTTATCATTTATAAAGTATTCGAGGAAGTCGACCTCGTCGAGCGAATATTTATTGCCGAGAGAGACGAACTTGCTGGTCGCCAGGTTGTGCTCGTGCAGGCCGGTGATGATGGAAATGCCGATGCCGCCGCTCTGCGACATGATCGACACGCAGCCGGGCTCGTGCGGCAGGATATAGGAGAAAGGCAGCACCGCGCCGCTGTGCGAGCACATGGTGCCGAGTCCGTTGGGGCCGACAAACTTTATGCCGTAGTCGGCCGCTTTCTGTTTGACGAGTTCACCCAGCTTCGCGCCTTCCTCGCTGAACTCGGAGAACCCGGCGGTCTCGATAACCATATATTCGACGCCCTTTTCGTGGGCCTGATCGAGCAAGTCGGGCACGGTTCTCGCGGGCGCGAGCACCGCGACCACGTCTACCTTTCCTTTTATATCCGTCAGTTTCGGATATATCTTGTGGCCGAACACTTCTCCGCCGGCCGGGTTGATTCCGTATATCTTACCGCTGTATTTCCACTGTTCGAGATTGAACATGATCATGCGTGCCATGTTCGACGGTTTGTCCGAAACACCCGCTACAGCGATAGATTCAGGATAGAAAAGTTTGTCCATTGATCCGCTCCGAAATTGATATTAGCCCGTTTTTCTTACAAAGAAAGCCGTAAAATCGCGAGAAATATGGTCAGGCTGGGTACGGTGATCCCGCCCTACACCTCTTGCGCAGTTACAAGCATGACACGACACTATAAAGTCGGAGATTCACGCGTCTTCGTCGGAAAGTTCGGAAACGAGCGCCTCGAAAAGTGTGATGATATCCTGGTTTGCTTTGCGGAGGCGGGAAGCGAGCATTTTTGATATTTCGCGTGTGATGGGCAGGCACAGGTTCGGGTGCTGGTCGCCGAGTTGAATGAAGTCGTCCCTTTTCAGCACCAGAAAATCGCAGTCCTTCGTCGTCCGGACAGTCGCCGACCTTTTGTCGCTGTCGAGCAACGCAAGCTCTCCGAAAAAGATTATCATATTTTCGCTGCTCGAAAGATTTACGACAGTGTATTGCTCGTCCTGGAGCGTGTTTTTCAGGATGTCTACAGAGCCCGACTTCATGATGAAAAGCGTATCGCCGTCGTCACCTTCCCTGATGACGGTTTCACCCGATTTCATGGAGACCATTTTCAGGATGCTCGCGATCTTCTCGAGTTCTTCGGGCTTTTCGGCGAAAGTCTTAAAGATCGAAACACCTTTCAGCGTTTTGATTATCTCATCGAGTTGTTCTCTAGTTTGTTTCATAGCGGGCGTGCCTCCCGATCATTACCGCCATGGAATTCTTCTTCAATTCATAGTCGGCAGGTGGATTCAATACCGGATCGTTCGCCTTCATCTCTTTGACGCTCTTGAGGTTGTCCACAAGTTTTGAAATGTCCGGTGTTTTCTGCGCTTCTTTGAGCGCGTCCTGCTTGCGCTGGAACAGATTCCCGGTGTTCTCGAGTACGCCTATCACGATCGACAACTCTTTATCCCAGAAATATCTCGACATTTCCTTATAAGTTTTACCGATATACTTGTCAGGGAATTGCTTGACGATAAGAGGCGTGTTCGAATCGACGCTGATAAGTTGGTTGATCACGTGACCCACACCGGACGCGCTGGATGCGTTAGCGATGAGCGTGCGGCTGTAGTCCTGGCTGAGAATGACTTCGTCGACGTTGCCCAGTTCGAGATGCCTTTCAAATTTCGAGTTGAGGAGTTCCGCGCAGATGTAAAGTTTTTTGTTTAGAGATTCAGCCGTGAGCGCGGCCATGACCGTGCGCGAGTCTATCTCGAGAGGAGTGGCGTTGCCCGAAGTGTCGGCGAGTATCAGTATAGTTTTCGCTCTTCTTATATTAGCGCGCTGGAGGACATTTTCATCGCTGTGGTCGCCTGCGATAAATTTGATGTTCGCGAAATCCGGGTTGGTCTTCAGGTCGTCGATCACAGAATGGTCCTGCCGGTTAATCAGCACGATATTCTCCGCCTTGAGACCGACATTGACCTTCATAACATCTTCGAGAATCTTGGGCAAGTCTTTTTTCCAGCCGCAGATAATAAAATGTTTTTCCATCTTTGACATCCCTACCAATCCTCGTCCGGCTTTCATTTGTTGTTCCACAAGAAACGAAGCGATGCGGCCCGTAACCACACCCATAATGGCCACGCCTACCATCATGAGTATCATGTCGAGCGCCTGGCCGCCCGGCGTTATCGGCGAGCGGTCGCCGTAGCCGACTGTCGTCAGTGTAACGATTATGAACCACAGCGACTGGTAAAAACGGGAAATATCGGGATTCGATCCTCTTTCGAGCAGCAGTATCCCCAACGCGCCCATTACAATAATCGCCGTCAGTATGCCGACAATAACCGGCACGTCCGACCTGCGCATCGCGGCATACTTTTCGAGTATGAAGTCCGAGAACTTATTTATTATCTTCCGGAATTTCTCTTTCATTCCCGTTTTTTCGCTCCGAACAAAATGGATATACATGTTGAGCCAATTGCAAAATTCTGATTCGGCTACGGTCAGCTGCAATTGTCAACAGCTGCGTTGTCGGCGCGAAATCGTCCTCGACGTACTCTACAAGTACGCCTGCGGGGATTTTGCACCTCCGCCTTGCTTCTGACCAATTTCGTTCGACCTCGCTTTCGAACATAATTTTTCAATCGACTCATGTTGATTTACATTTGTCAATTATATCCGTTCCCTCGCTCGTGTATCAATAATAATGCAATTTCGGCACAACCCGGAGCGCCCCTGATCGCTCCCGAATATTTTTATTTAAGAAAACCTTCAATCGCCGCTATCGTCACCGCCGGTTTTTCCTCCTGGGGCATGTGTCCGCATTTTTCGATAATCGTAAGCTTCGAATTCGGTATCAGCCGATGGAACTTGCCCGCTGTCGTGGCGGGTATCAGCATATCTTTTTCGCCCCATATTATAAGCGTCGGCGCTTTCAGGGTTCCCAGTTTATCCTCCAGCCCGTCGAAGTCGTTCTGCATCACGGTTTTTGTCACGGAATTGAACGACCCCTTCGTTCGGAAAGAAAATGTATACAGGTATGCCCGTTCGTCGGTCACGGCATCGTTGTTGTAGTAGCAGCAGAACTCCAGTGATTTTTTCATGATGCTCTTGTTGATGATACTGAAAATAAAATTGTTCAGTCCGGGGGTTCCGAACATGATGAGCAGCATCGGGTCATGCGCGAACTTCACTCCCGAGCTGTCCACAAGTATTAGTTTATTCACCATCGCCGGGTGATCGAGCGCGAAACGTATGGCCGTGCCGCCACCCATCGAATTGCCGGCAATCGAAAGTTTTCTTATCCCTTTTTTGTCGAGAAATTTCTTGATGACATCCGAAAAAGAACGGTAGTTGTATGTCGCATCCTTCGGCTTGTCCGTGAAACCGTATCCCAGCAGGTCGACCGCTATTACGCGATATTTTTTCGAAAGCTCCGGCATCACCTCGTTCCACGAATAGAGATTGGACGTATAGCCGTGAATCAGCAGCAGCACATCGCCCTTGCCCTGTTCCATATAGTGAACTTTTATCCCGTCGTCCAGTTGCAGGAATTTCCCCGTGATATCCAGTTGGGCGGGATCAATCATGTCGGGTTTGTATACCAGGGGAAAGATTAAAATAAACAGGATTAAGGAAACGACGACAATAAAGAAAAAGAGGACAGCCTTTTTTATTGCGCTCAACATGCGGGTTTCTCCTTCAACCAGGATAACCCGGATTTCTCACAAAGAGATCCGGAAAACCGTGAGACCCCCCATTCTACTACGTTGCGGCGGCGATTCGGGATCGGTCACATACCTGCAGGATGCTTCCTCACCCTCACTTGCCGCGCCTTGTATTATGGGCATTCTTCCGGTTTTTCACCCGCATTTGTGAAATATGCGGGATAATATGTTTTTGATATTCTATGTGAAGTTACATATCGGTGCAATTCGGGATGCTTTCGTATATGTGCAACATGGAAACGGGTTCTGAATAAAACGCTGTGTCGCCGCAGGCGATGGAAACATCACCGGGGCGAGAAAAGCGCGGGTGCGCCGCCGGGCGGCGCGGGCGGCACACTACTGTATATCGAAGGTTTCTTCGGTGCGCTCTCGAGCGTATGCAGAGATGGAAAAAACAATTTGATCTTTTTCTGATCGACTGATGCTATAAGGTTTGTACCCGTGTAATAGATATAACTGTTCGCGTTCCTGTCGGATTCTCTTATTTCAATGGATTCCTTAAACGGCATCGAGGACACGTCTTTTTCAACCTGTGAGGCGGTGCCGGTCGGGTCCACACCTTTCACGGGTGGGGGTTTGGGTTTTTCGCGCGGCTCGAATTCCAGGACAAGCTTTTTTTCCGAAGGCCGCAGGGCGTGTTCGTCGAGTTCGCTGATCCGCGGCAGCCTGTCGAACGACAGCCGCCTGACAAAACCGGTATATTCGACGGCACTGCGTTCGTTCAGCTTCACATCCGTGCCGTCCGGTAGAATCGCGAACCAATCGTATTCCTTGTAATCGGGCATCATGCGGCGCATGGGGCTTTCTTTCATCTCGGACTCGGGTTTTTCGCGCCGTTCGATCCACAGCATTTCACTACTATCAGAGTGCGGCTCGAAAAATATTTTTCCCAGTTCACCTTTCGCACCCAGGGAATCGGGGATGATCTGCGAGTCCACAAGCGGGGGTAGCCCGCCCGGAGAACCAAGCTTGCCCAGCGGATTGCCGTTTATCTGGTATATGGCGTTCTCGCCGATAATCTTCACATAGGAGTCCGTGCTCTGGAAGCCCGGCACCACTCTGCCGCACACAATACCGCCTATCGGCTCTGTGGCGGTGGCATATATTTTTATCATTATGCTTTCCGATGAAAAACCGAAGTCGGAAGCCGGTCTGTCTCGCGTGTCTATCTTTATGCCCCAGGTATCGGTGATGTCCCTGACAATGGAATCCACGAGGTCGCCGCGCGCGTAAGCCCCCCTGTACTGCGGCATCCGCCATGCGTCGTCCACTTTCATGTAGCGTAGTTCCAGCTTACTGCCCGGAAATACGATACCCAACGCCCTCACTTCATCCTTCGACACTTTATCCCTGTCCACAAGTGAGTAGAGGTTCGTGTAGCGCCTGTTGATTTCGGCGTCTTTTTTCACAAGCAGATTATTCGCCGCCAGCAGCAGCGCGAGTATCAGCGCGAATATTACGATTGACCTTGTCATTCGTCTAATCCCTGAAAGCCAGGTTTTTCTTCCGCCTTTCCAGCGTAAAGCGCGCCGCGCCGTAAATCAAAAACACAAACGGGAGAAATCCCATTGTCAGGATTCTCATGAGAAGCATAATGCGTTCGTCCGGCTGTTCGAATCCTTCGGGGGTGAGGTTCTTCGCCTGCAACCGGGCCGCGCCGGGGCCGAGCGCGAGGTATGCGATGGAGTTGAGGAGGAACTGCGCGTGGTCGAACCCCTCCTGGCGCAGGTGCGCGTTTGTGAACATCTGGGAACTGCCCGTGAGAATCAGTTCGCCGCGCGAAGTGCTGCCGCCACCTCTTTTGTCGACCTGTATCAGCCCCGCGCCCGATGCGCCTGCATAGGGCATTACCTGCTCGCCGTCTTCGTTTGTTATCGGTTCAGGTTTGTAGAGACGCACATGCGGGAAGTCGCCGCTCACGAGCAGGCTCAGCAATTGCCCGCCCTCGAGGTAGTCGCGCTTATTAAACACATCTTCGCCGAGAAAACCACCTTTCCAGTCATATTTCCACGAATGCGGACTGGAGGAAACCAGCGGGTTGTAGCGAAGCCCCGCCGCCTCGAGTTTCTGCCTGTCGACAGTAAACCTGTTGCCCCAGATAAAAAGCAGGTCGCCGAGATTCGCGGTAATGGGCGACTCGTGCGAGAAGTTGGGATTGATCGCGCGGATCAGAAACGGTTTCGCGACAGCCTGGTCTTCGTATTCGCGCACAGCGAGCCTGTTTATCTGCATCTCGAGTTCGAGTTGCGTCTGCACTTCGTCCATAAACACTTCTTTTTCAATCGTTATTCCGATCAGGTCGAGCCAGTCGTTCATGTCGATGTACTGCGGCTGCGGCCAGTAAACAGTCCGGAACCCGCGCCCGCGGTACTGTCGCTGCTGGATGTTATAATGCTGCGCGGCGATCATCGCCATGCCGCCGCCGTCGAGATAGTTCAGCAGTTCGACGGCCATCTTCTCGACCGGCCGGCGCGGTTGCAACCATATCAGCACATCCGTATCCGGCGGTACTTCCGGTTTGCGCGGATTCACGTCCGTCACCCTGTAATTGTTCGCGCGCAACATATCTTTTGCTTCACTGTAAACGTCCGAGCCGACAGGCGCGGTGAGCTGTTTTTTATAATAATCCTCGAACGCCTCGGCGGGCGACAGGCGCGGAAGATCCGACGCCACGGCCACGTGAAATTCTTTCCCGCGCTCGATGGCTTTTAAAGTTGTGTCGATCATAAATTCGATCTGCGACGCGCTGTTTTCCCTTATAAACGGCAACCTGTACATGCGCCCGCCGCTTTCGAACACGAGATCGTTCCATATATTCCTTGTTACGGCGCGGTCATATTCCGTCACTTCCATGCCGGTCGGCTTGATGCCTTTTTTGATAAGGATATCCCGGTCGAGTTTCTCCAGATCGTCGGGATAGACGATTGTGAATTTAAGTTTGCCGCCGCTCATCCGGCACAGCGTGCGTGCGAGGACTATCGTCTCCTCCTGCGCCTTTTTCAACCCGACCGGCATGAGTGCGCGCCGTGTTGTGTAGAGCGTGGCAGTAGTTTCCACGGCAAGGTCCCCGACCGTTTCGCGTGTGAATTCCGCCATGCTGTTGACCCTGTTCGCAGTCATATCCACACGCGCCGCGCCGAGCGCTCCCGAAATGAGCCGGGCAACGACGAGCGCGATTATCGCGACAGCGCCCGCTTCGGTCGCGATCCTCAGCCACGGCCCGAAACTTACACGCGGCAGACCGGTCCTTATCAGCATGACCAACAGCACAAACGCCGGGATAAACACCATTGCGAAAACACGCCAGTATATAATTCCGGCAGGCGTCATATCGGGCAGCAGATCGGGCAGCCGCCGCTCGACTCTCATCTTCACAAGTTCCTGCGCCGACAGGAATGTCCTGCCCAGCAGCCTCAGAAACGCCCTGTGGCCGAACCCCTGTTTGGCAAGTCCCTGATCCGTGAACATCGACGACGACGAAAGAACCAGCAGTTTGCCGTGGAACGGGTCTCCGGGCTTGCTCAGCATGACGGCGAGCGGCTGCTTGGTTTTCATAATGGTGGGCGCGAACTGTTCCTCCGAAAAACGCGCTTCGTCGAGCGGCACGGTCCATACGTTTTCCGAGGATGTCACGACTGTCTGCGCTTCATATCCGAATGCGCGAAGCCTGCTCTCGTTCATATTTATCGGAACCGAAGCATAGAATCCGAGAGCACCGGTGTTAGGTCCCGCAAAACTTTTCAGGTTGTGTGTGACAGGCGTCGTGCGGATGGCAAACGGAATGCTCACCTGCCTCGAACCGCCTTTTTCACCGGGAACATTTATCGTTTCACTTCTTTCGTCCAGCACGATACTCTTTTTCATTTCCAGACCGAACTTTTTGATAATCTTATTTATTGAAGGGTCTTCGAGAGAAACATTGTACAGCAGGCCGCCGTCCCTGCCGCGCATCATGGAGATTTTATAGAGGGAACCCGCGAGAACGACATTCCGGCCCGATTCGACGAAACGCCTCAGTTCCATAATCGTCCTGTCGCGCACATCGGCGGGGTCCATCCAGTAGAGCATGTCGATGTCCGCCGGTATACCGGATTCACTGTTGATTGATATGTTTTCGACACGGCCCGAGTTTTCCAGAACAGCGCGCAGCGAGGCAAAACCCGACTCGGGCGTGACCACACCTATCACGGGCTTTATCGGCGTTTTCATGTTTTTGAGATGCCCGACAATCAGCGACTCGAGATGCGGCAGGTATGCTTCCGTTATGCGATGCAGAACGACGTCGCGACGGGCTCCCATCGAAACGACTATCGAGGACCAGACAACTTTTTCTGTTTTCTTGTCGTCCAGAATGCTCTCGGAATGGAAAGGAGATATTTTTTTCGACGCCACGATACCGACCATGTTTTTATTGCCGGAAGGATCGACAACGATATAGTCGAATTTGTCGGGCGCGGCGTCCCGCAGTGATTTCAATATTGCGACGACACCTCTTTCGACACGCTTGAGCTGTGAAGGCATCTCGCAACGCGCGGAAACAGCATAAGTGACAAAAACGGGCTCATCGAGTGACTTCAAATATTCTATAGTGCCCGGATCGACCATGTGCGACCGGCTGCGGCTAATGTCGTATGCGCCCGGCCACAATAAACTTACGCAACGCGCGCCGACAACTGCGATGCACAGCATAAGCAGAAAGATTATTGCGAGTTGGACAGGTGCCGGGCGTCTCAATTCAAATGCGGCTCCTGTTCACCGAGATAGCGTTCAACCACAGGAACACGGCAGTCATGGAAACGAAAAAGAATACGTCCGACGCGCATAACAGGCCGCCGGTCATGGCCTGGTAGTGCGGGATAGCGGAGAAGGATTCATAGAGAAAAGTGCCTGCCTGAAGATGTGGCGTCAGGCCGTCGAGAATGGACACCACCCTGTCGTCGCCGCTGAAGACGAAAAGGAAACCGATAAAAACAGCGAGCACGAACGCTACTATCTGGTTCGCCGTGACGCCGGATGTGAAAAGCCCGAAAGAAATAAAGAGCGCGCCCAGCAGCGCCGCGCCGATATATCCCGAAAGGATCAGCCCGAGATCGGGCGAGCCGAGCGATTTCAGCATGATCACGATGGGCAGCGAACCGCACAGGGTCAGAAGATAGAAAACAAAAACCGCTTTGAACTTTCCGATAACAATCTGCGCCGGTGTCAGCGGCATAGTCATGAGAAGTTCGAAAGTCTCGACACGTTTTTCCTCGGCCCATATCCGCATAGTGAGGGCGGGCATGAAAACGATAAGGAGCATCGGCAGGAGTTTGAAATATGGCGTCATGTCGATTACGGAAACGACAAAGAATTCGTTCATGAAAATACCGACGGTCAGAAGGGTGAAAGCGATAAAATAAATATACGCGACAGAAGAGTCGAAAATGGCCCCGAGTTCACGTGAGAAAATAATCTTTATCGCCCTTATCGTGCCCGGCGCGCCACCGACGCACGCACCGACCGCCGCTTTAGCTTCGATATTCATTGCACAGTAGCTTCCTCATTTGATTTCCTGACAATCTCGGCAAACACTATTTCAAGATCGAGCGGCTGCTCGATAAAAGACCTTATCGACCAGCCGGCAACCGAACACATCTTCTCGACATCGCCCCGCAGTCCGCCGTTCTTTTTTTCAATTTCGACATGTGCGACCCCCGCGCCGGCCTCGACGAAGTTCCCGACACAGCCCGACGTCAGCCTATCGAGCGCACCGCGCAATTCGTCGGGCGGCGCCTCGATCACGCAGTTCACCACCTGCGGTATCCCGGCCTTGCCCGCAATCTCGACGACTGTGCCGTCCGCCAGCAGCCGCGCATTATTTATTATCAGCACCCGGTCGCATATCGCCACCACCTCCTGGAAGATATGGCTGCTGAAGAGAATCGCCCTGTCCCGTTTGAGACTCTTAAGGAAGTCCCTCAGAGCGAGAACCTGGAGCGGGTCCAGCCCATGCGTCGGTTCGTCCATAAGGATCACACCCGGATCATGTATCAGCGACATAGCAAGCGACACGCGCCTCTGGTATCCCTTGGAACACTGGCCCACCCGCTTGTGCAGTACCTCCTCTATCCCGCAACTGTTCACCACCCAGTCGAAATTCTTTTTCAAAGTTGAGCCGGCCAGTCCGCGCGCCTCCCCGACAAACTTCAGGAACCTGTCGACGCGCATCCCTTCGTAGCTGATACTTTTCTCCGGCATATATCCTATCGAGCCGCGCACATCGAGCGAGTTCTTCACCACATCGCGACCATTTACCGTTATACTGCCCGCATCCGGCATAAGGTAAGTGGCGATCATTTTCAACACCGTACTTTTCCCCGCCCCGTTCGGGCCGACAAACGCCACGATCTCGCCGGGCCGCACATCGAAGCTCACATCATCCACAGCAAGGAATGAGCCGTAATACTTTTTCACTGAATGAACTTCGATCATTATCCTGTCCTTTATTATTTCGATAGATTTTTATGAAAGCCTCCGCTTTCAGTTATGGCTTTCACATGGCAAACCCGGGAAACGACGAATCTGTAGCCCCAGCAAACAGGCGACAAATTATTCTTTCCCCACTAAACTGGTTAACAGTCTTAGTTTAACAACTTGAAATTGCCGACTCAACTTTTCGGTAACGAAATGTTGAAACCGGCCACAGGGTAATATCCGTTTCACCCGCATTTGTGAAATATGCGGATTAGTACCAATACCGTTTACTTAAGAGGGTATGGGTATCAATATTCGCGAAAATACAGGCTTTTTTGCGCATCATTGTTGCTAAAGTAAACGGTATTGGGATTAGTACTTTGAAACCCATTGGCAAAGCTGGTGGATGAAACGAGCCGAAAGCGCGTAAGACCATATAACACCAACAAAGTTGGTGGCTTTCAAGAATTAAACGAACCTTATCAAAGCCACCGACAAGGTCGGTGGTCGTTTACTTATCTCCGGTAGCGTCGTTTCGGGCCGTAGCCGTAGCGAGCCCGGCGTTCGTCTTCCATCTTTTTGTTCTCGCGCTCGAGTTTGAAAAGAACAGTGATGAGATTTTCGCGGAAACGCTCGGTGATGCTCGTGAAGAAAATGCCGTTTCTATGCGGGAAGTCGTCTGTGCCGAAGCGTCGCATAGAATGGCGCACAAGGCCCTTGATGTTGTGCATTTTGAAGCGCCCTTCGTCGAGTTCGAAGTTGAGCTCGATTTCTTCGCCTTTTCTAAGTGGAATCGCCGTGAGCAGGGCGCATCCGCCGGCGCTGCAATCGGCGGTCAGGCCATCTATGGTTTCTTCGATGCCGTCTTCTCTTTTTCTTTTGATCACCACCGGTAATTCTACATCGACCCTGACGGACGACCGCTTGACTTTCGCGAATTCCTGAGGGCGGCCGGGCGCGCTTCCCGCGCCGACAGCAACCCCGGACGAATCAGTTCTTATGGAGCTTGCCTGTGCCTGCTGTTTCTTCTTCAACTCGAGTTTTTTCTTGAGTTGCTCATCCACATAGACACATGCCTCGGGTACGCCCATGCGCGAGAATCGCTTGATTTCCTTCTCAGAAAGAACCTGTCCTTTATCACCGTATACAACATCATTGTACATAAGAGTTTTGGCGATTTTCATGCCGGGCATCAGGTCGTTGACATTCAGCACCTCGGCCCCTTTGGGGATAGCTTCTTCGGTCGGACGCTCGGCTTCTTCCTTTGCCATTTCGGCCTTGCGTTTCTTCATTTCCGTTTCAAAATCAAGCTCTTCTTCGCCCGCAGTTTTTATCAATGACGGATCGAGCCACAGTGCGTTTGAAAGTTTCTGGGCGAGACGCTCGTAATTGGGTGGTTTGAGGAGTATGTCGACGGCACGAGCGCGTTTTGCGGCGATGATCTTTTCCTTCGTCGGTTCGCCCATAATAACAACGATCGGGATTTTTTTGTCGAAATCACGGATATTCTGAAGCAACTCGACACCGCCGCCGTCGGGCAGTTCCATGGCTACTATGGCGGCATCGGGGCCCTCGATAGCCAGTTGCATCACGGCGTCTGTCGCCTGATCGACTTCGACATAGCGGATAGGCTTGTCCGCAAGTGCATTTTTTATCTCGTCGCAAATCGACTCGTCTGCTTCTATCAATAAAATTGTTCTTTCGTCGCTCACCCGGCAGATACCCTTTACTCTTCTATAAAATACCCCGCCTACAGAGGATATTTTCCTCGGCCCGACGGGGTATATTTACTGACAAATGATAGTACAAAATCCGAAAAATAACAAGTAAAATCAACTTGCGTTGCTACATGTTGTTTCCGGGATTTTCCCTGATCCGCAAAGATTGAGTTTCCGTTCTGAAAACATAACGAACTGTCAACCAGCATTGTTTTTTGCCTTTTCTATCGCTTCGAAGACTGTCTCCAGCCTGGTCTTTCGTCCTACAGCAAGCGTTTGCCATATCTCATATTCCGTGTAGTTCTCCCGCAGAAATTCCGGCACATCCATCTTCCTGCTCCAGCAGACCGGCATTTTCGTACATGGCAATCCTTCATTGACTGTACGGCAATGTCTGAAGTCTACCGGCCCGCCAAGCGGCGGACACCTGTAATGTTTCAATTCATCATATTGTTCTTTTCCCGCCATAGCTCCTTCTTTCCCTGTATGCCGCCTGCTCTGTTCCCGCCCGAAATTACTGCACAGATGCCGTTTTCGCTCCGCTTCGCTTTACTACGCTCTCAGCAGCCGCCCCGGGAGCGGATCTGCATTAAGCTTTCCCTCGTCCAATATATGCCGGCCGTTTATAAATACGTGGTCGATCCCCGACGGCGTGCCGACAGGTTCCGTGAATGTGCAGTTGGGCGCGATAGTCTCCGGATCGAACACAAGCACATCGGCGAACCAGCCTTTTTTGATATTGCCCCTGTCCCTGATCCTGAACAACTCCGCCTGCAACCCCGATAATTTCCTGATAGCAGTTTCCAGCGTCAGAAGCTTCTTGTCCAGCACATAGCGCCTGATAAATTTCGGATATGTGCCGTAGAAGAGATATGACGGCTTGCCGAACCCCATGAGAATCGTGTCTGTGCTGATGGAAACTTCCGGGTGCTTGATGCCCGCGAAAGTCGAAGTCTCGGTGAAGTTGTCTTCAGGCCTCGCGATGGACTCGAAGATGAGCACCTTTCCATCCTCTTCTACCAGCAGGTCACAGGCGGCATCGAACGGGTGGCGGCCTCGCTCTTTTGCTATCGCAGGCAGGTGGGCACCCTCGTATTTTTTATTTTTTTCGGAGACTACTGACATTATTCGCACACACTCCCAGCCCATGAGTTTAAAGAGGTTCAGCGACCATGTGTTGCCCTCGACATGCGGCCATATCAAGTGTCCGTTTACAATATCGTGATATATCTTCTTGCGCATTTCCGGGTCGGCGATCCGCTTGAGTATTGCCTTCTTGTCTCCGGTGAGTACCCAGGGCGGGAAGAACGCGAGCAAGTGTGTGAAACCCGTTGTCGTGGGCATTATGTCCATGCCGACATTTGTGCCGTTTTCGCGGAGCGCGTCGAGTTTGTCGAGTTGCTTTCTGGTGTCGATATCCAGCGGCAGCGACGGCACCCAGTAATCCGCGAGCTTCGCCATCGCCCTGATAACCGCCCTGACCGGACGCCCGAACCTGCCGAAATCGGGTATGGAAAATATATGCGACACCTGCCCGTTTATCTCGTTGGTTCTGCAAATATCTATTATCTCGTCGATAGCGAGTCCGAGCGTGTTCGAGTAGCTGCGCAGGTGACTCGTGTATATTCCATCATGTTTTTTTATGATCTTTCCCAGCTCGATCAGCTCGCGCGTGTCGCTCTGCGAGCCCGGAAAATACTGGAGCCCCGTGGACATGCCGATGCAGCCGGCCTCCATACACTCGTCGAGCACATTCTTCATCGAATCGATCTCGCCGTCTGTCGCGTATCTCTGTTCGAGCCCCATCTCGTGGATACGGATAAGACCGTGGGGAGCAAGCATGGCGGCGTTCATGATGAGCCCGTTTTTCTCGATGACATCGAAAAATCCGGAAGTCGTGCGCCAGTCGATCTCCTTCTCGACATCCATAGCGGTGAAAATTTCAAGGTAGTCGCTGGTCGGCTTTTTATATTTGTCTCCGATGGGCGCCATAGACATGCCGCAGTTGCCGCCTACGAAAGTCGTGATACCCTGCCTCACCAGCGGTTCGAGCAACCGCGGATGCTCCTCGCGGAAGATCGTCAGGTCGGCGTGCGAGTGTGGGTCGATTATGCCGGGACACACATACTTGCCTGTCGCGTCGATCACCTTGCATCCATCGGCGCCCGCCGGCACCCGGCCAACAAACTCGATGCGGTCGCCCTTGATTCCCACATCCGCCTTCACGCGCGGTGCGCCCGTTCCGTCGATCACTGTTCCGTTTTTTATAATTACGTCAGGCATGAGCATCTCCCCGGAAATATTGTTGTATCGCTTCGTAAGCGACAGGATGTTCGCACTCGAAGCGCGATAAGAACCTTACAGTACATTCACTTATTATAGTCCCTGAAAAAACCCTCGAACTTGTTTGATGGGAAAAAAAGAAAAACGTCGCGAAGCTCATATAACTTCTTCCAGGGCGGCGAGCATCTCACGCATACGTATGGCATAAGTGTGATGCGCCAGCACATTGCGCCGGGCGTTGCGCGCCCTCGCTTCACGGTCGCTGTCATCCTTCAGAAACCTCTCCACAAGCTCATCCATTTCATCCATCGACCTGAAAACGGCGATTTCTTTTTCGACGTCGAACAGTCGTTCGGCGTCTTCGCGATAATCTGTAAGCACGAAACCGCCACACGCGGGCGCGTCGAACACTCGCTGGTTCACCGCCGTCTGAAGCTGCGTTTTGCTAAGGTTGAGATTTATCCGCGACGCGCTGTACATCTTGTTCAGGTCTTTCTCATAATCGATGCGTCCTCGGAATTTCACCCCGTCGCCGATAATCTGTTTCCAGCCGTCATCGCCATAGACATGTATGCCGCGCCGCGCGAGCCGGTTCACGGCACGGACGCGATATTTAAATGTGCCTTCCACCTGAAGATTGTAGTCCAGCACACGCATATCATGATACGTAATCCTGACGCCGTGTCTCTTTTCAGCCTCTGTGCGAAGCCCGCCCACCGGCGGGTGCGGCATACGGCTGTGCGCTTCGATGACCTCAATCAGCACCTTTTTCACCAGCGGATCGGCAACTTTCTCAAGTTCCGGCTGGATAGAGATGTCGGCGAGTGAACTGCCCACAAAAGAAATATCACAACGAAAAGGTTCGCATTCCGGCCTGTCGGGAGGCAATCGTCTGAAAGACGACGGGTTGGTCGCAAGCGGGAGATAACGCGCGAAGCGGCAGCCCAAATCGAGCATCGGCTCAATGTACAACCTGTCCCACGAAAATACAAACAACCTGTCGAAGATGTTGTGCGGTCCCATATCCACCAGCGGATTGTCCACAAACCAGGCGACTACCGGGACCCCTGTCGATTCGAAAAATTCGGGCTCGTCACGAACGATTCCCGCATCCACGGCAAAGATGAAATCCGGTTTCTTCTCCCTTATGAAATTCATCAGTTTGTCCCGCACCTGCGGGAAACCGGCATCGTCGTCATACATCAAACCTACGGTCGTCGCTTCGACGCCGGACTTCTGCATCCCGGTTGTGCAGTCCGTCGAAATCTGCGGCGTTATCATTCCCTGGCCTGTCAGGGCAAGTACTTTTGTAAACCTCGATTCAGACATGCAGCTCGACTTCCGTTTACTGAAATAATTTCATACATTATTCAACAACGGCGGTCTCGAGGCAAGCCATGTAGCGACTGAACGAAAATCCGCTGCCGCCGGAATAGGCGAAAATCGCCGGCTATCTTCGTTATCTTATGCCGCTATGTAAGTTGTGTGATGTCAATCACATTCGAGCCAATTGCAAAATTCTGATTCTGCTGCGGTCGGCTGCAATTGTCCATAGCTGCGTCGTCTGCGCGAAATCGTCCTCGACGTACTCGGTGAGTACGCCTGCGGGGATTTTGCACCTCCGTCTTGCTTCTGAAAAATTTCGCTCGACCTCGCTACGAACATAATTTTGCAATTGGCTCATTCAAATAAACAGGTGGTTTATGCTATTATAATGTATAAAGAGTCGATGGTGATTTTATAATGAAACAACGAACTTCTATCTTCCTTCTGGTATTTATATTTATATGCGCATGTGTTGCGACAGCCGCCGATACGAAAGCGGCGCGGGATAATGTGAAAGAGAGCAAGCGGATAATTGTTACCGTGTCGGACGTGTATGAAAACCCGGCTACCTACTTGAATAAAAGAATAGTCGTCGTCGGCATGTTCATGGGTGTGGACGGGGCATGTAAAAACCCACCCGCGGCACGCGGCTTAAACTGGATGCTGCAAGACAGCGGCGCGTGTCTTTACGCACGCGGCACGATGCCGCCTGGCTGTACGTGGAGAACACGCATGGGGGTCGGCAAAGACGTCGCTGTGGAAGGTATCCTAAGGAAATATCCGCAGGGCTATTACCTGCAATCTCTTATGTATGAAAGAATCAAAAAAGAATATGCCGAAAAGATGAAAAAAGTGCTGGAAGAACATAAACGACAGGCTGCAATGAACAAAAAACCTTATGCGGTATCAGAAGTATTGAAGGCCTGGGATATGTTCGAGGGCCGTGAATTTCGTATCAGGGGCATCTACTCGCCCCATTTCAAATGCGAAGCCGACGTGCCGGACGAGATCAAAAAAACAAGATGGATCATGAAAGACCTCGACGGCTCCTGTATATATCTCAAGGGACCGATTCCAAAACGGGCCGGCAAGCAGGTAGGTCCCGAAACACTGATTTCGCTTAACGTCGCACTGCCTCCGAAAAAAGATGGCGACACCACCGGCGCCAACTACCTCGTAAGCCTTGAAAAAGAGTGAGCCAATTGCAAAATTATGTTCGTAGCGAGGTCGAGCGAAATTGTTCAGAGCAAGGCGGAGGTGTAAAATCCTCGCAGGTGTACTTGTAGAGTACGTCGAGGACGATTTTGTGCCGACAACGCAGCTATGGTCAATAGCAGCCGACCGTAGCAGAATCAGAATTTTGCAATTGGCTCGAGTGACTGTATTTTTCTTACAGCATCTCGTCGACTTCCGCGCAAAGCTTTTTCACGGCTGCGGCGGATACGGCGAGCGCGGCGGATTCCGCGTCGCTCAGTTTTATCTCGAATATCTTTTCCACTCCACCCGCACCGAGTTTGGCCGGCACGCCGACGAACAAGCCGTCTATTCCGTATTCGCCTTCGCAGAGAGCAGCGCAGGGCAGAATTTTCTTTTTGTCTTTCATAATCGATTCCACCATTTCGGCAACCGCCGCCGACGGCGCATAGAATGCGCTGCCGGTTTTGAGGAGTTTTACGATCTCCGCGCCGCCGTCCCGCGTGCGCTGCACGATCTCCTCGAGGCGGTTCTTCTCGATGAGTTCCTCGACCGGCACGCCCGCCACAGTCGTGTAGCGCGTGCTGGGCACCATGCTGTCCCCGTGGCCGCCGAGCACGAAAGCGTGTATGTTTTCGACACTGACGTCGAGTTCCATGCCGATGAACGCGCTCAGGCGCGCGCTGTCGAGTATACCCGCCATTCCCATGACCCGCTCGCGCGGAAAACCGCTTACTTTCGATGCCACATAGGTCATGGCGTCCAGCGGATTAGACACGATAATAAGTATGCAATCGGGCGATTTTGCCGCAACCTGTTCCGTCACGCTTTTCACGATAGCGACATTTGTTTTGAGCAGATCGTCGCGGCTCATGCCGGGTTTCCTCGGCATTCCCGATGTGATGACCACAACGTCCGAACCCGCGGATTCGTCATACGTGTTCGAACCGGTGACCTTCGAGTCGTAGCCGAGCACGGGCGCGGCTTCCTCGAGGTCGAGCGCCTTGCCCTGCGGCATGTCCTCGACGATGTCCACAAGCACCACGTCGCCCATCTCCATCTGCGCCAGTCTCTGCGCCGTCGTCGCGCCCACATTTCCCGCTCCCACTACCGTTATCTTTCTTCTGCTCATTTGTTGGCCCCCTGAAGTGTTTTTGCCTGGAATTACTTGTTTTTCATTATACCAGAATGAAACGAACTGCACTATCCCATATTGCGGACAATCGCCTCCGCGAATTCGGAGCATTTTAGAAGTGTCGCCCCGGTCATCTGGCGTTCGAGGTCGTAGGTGACGGTCTTGTCGGATATGGTTTTCTCGAGTGCGTCGATGATCATCGCTGCCGCGGCGTCCCATCCGAGGTGCTCGAACATCATGGCGCCGCTGAGGATGAGCGAGCCGGGATTGACTTTGTCCTGCCCGGCATATTTCGGGGCAGTGCCGTGTGTGGCCTCGAATAGAGCGGCCTCGTCACCGATGTTGGCGCCGGGGGCGAGTCCGAGCCCGCCGACCTGAGCGGCGCACGCGTCGGATATATAGTCGCCATTGAGGTTGGTCGTGGCGATGACCGCATACTCGTCGGGCCGCAACAGCACCTGCTGGAACATGGCGTCCGCGATTCGGTCCTTTATGATAACTTTACCTGCCGCCGCTTCGGGGCCCCTGTCCCATGCCGCCGCTTCGGTGATCGTCTCCGCGGCGAATTCGTCCGCGGCAAGCTCGTAGCCCCACTGTTTGAACGCGCCTTCCGTGAACTTCATTATGTTGCCCTTGTGCATAAGAGTTACAGACGGTTTTCCTTTGTCGATTGCAAATTTTACGGCGCGCCTCACAAGCCGCTTCGTGCAGAATTCGCTTATGGGTTTCACGCCGATGCCGGAACCGCCACGTATGTTCGCGCCCATTTCGGAGTTTAAGAATCCGGCAACTTTCCTCGCCTCGTCAGAGTCCGGCTGCCACTCGATGCCGGCGTAAACGTCTTCGGTGTTTTCGCGGAATATGACGACGTTGAGTTTGTCAGGTTCCGAGACGGGACTGGGCACACCGCGGAAGTGGCGGACGGGACGGACGCAGGCATAGAGGTCGAGCCGCTGGCGCAGAGTAACATTGAGACTGCGGATGCCGCCGCCGACGGGTGTAGTGAGGGGGCCCTTGATGGCGACGCCGTACTCGCGGACGGCGTCGATAGTGGCCTCGGGCAGCCATTCGCCGGTCTGCCTGTGCGCTTTTTCGCCCGCGAGAATCTCCAGCCAGCTTATGCGCCTGCCGCCGCCGAACACTTTCTCGACCGCCGCGTCGAAAACGCACCTGGAAGCCGCCCATATATCCGGTCCGATGCCGTCGCCTTCGATAAAAAGAATTATCGGGTTGTCCGGCGTGACACACCGGCCGTTTTTCAATTCAATTTTTGTTCCGTCTTTCGGAGCTTCATAGTTCATTGTACGATTCCTTTTCTCAAGCGAGCTTCTTGCAAAAGCATGTCCGCAATTATGACTTCTGCCGCTTCTTTTTCTTTGCCGCTTTACTTTTCATTGTAGCCCTGGCCTTCGTCTTCGCATTATTAAACATTTCGTGATCGTCGTCTTCAGCGCCATGTGCCGACTTGATAAGGTCGTCGAACCTTGTGTCGATCCGGAGAACGCCCACGTCACGTCCATCCTCGGACCTGATGGGCGCGGACACGATTATACCGAGTAGATTAGTAATCTTGGATATAAAAAGATCGCTGATGAACATGTTGCCCATTTCGAGCGGTTTCCTGAACCAGCGTCTGTTCGTGTAATCCTTGTCCAGTTTGGCTTCGTCTCTGGGTTTGATCGGCCCCTTTCGTCCGAAGAACCTTGTGTGCTTCTCGCCCTCGGTGTTTGCAACGATCATGAGGTTGACATATTGGTTTTCTCCGATCATTTTCTCCATGAGCGCTTCCTGCGCCCCGACATCCATGCTCATCATGGCAGGTGTTTCCACGAGGTGCATGATTAGGTGCCCGACAAGACTGATGGCGGCCTGCTTGAGTTCGTTGAGATCGGTATCGAAATATTCGGGCAGATGGTTTCTTGCAAGCTTTAGCATTTCCGAATTCGATATGCTGTGGACGCGGCCTTTTTTATACTGCTCGGAAATCCACTGATAAATCATATTGACGGCCGGATGGCTCTTGGGGATCCTTGCGTGTGTTTCGAGATTGAGGTATTCGTTGATCCAGTGCGCGACACCGGCAACACCGCTCTTGTCCGTGATAACAACACCGATGGGCCGGCCGAGAATTGATTTGGTATCGAAGATATTGTAGATTTCTTCGTTTTTCAGGAGGCCGTCGACATGTATGCCGGCGCTGGTCATGTTGAAACTGTTGCCGACGAAAGGCATATTGTCGGGGAATTTATGATTGAGCTGTGTTCTGAAGTAGTCGGCCAGTTCGGTGATAACTTTTGTGTCTATCCCGTCGTTGCCGCCGACAAGTGAGATATAGTCCATCACGGCAGCCTCCATCGGGCAGTTGCCGGTGCGTTCGCCGAGTCCGAAAAGGGCGGTATTGACCGAACTGCAACCGTAGAGCCAACAAGTTGTCGAGTTGATGGCGACACGGTGGAAGTCATTGTGGCCGTGCCATTCGAGCAGTTCGCTCGGCACACCGGCGTCATTCACCATAGCATAAATAAGTTTCGGTACCGAGCGCGGCAGAGTTGCTTCGGCGAACGGCACTCCGTAGCCCATGGTGTCGCACAGCCGGATTTTCACCGGGATACCCGAGTCTTCGCGCAATTTCATCAGTTCGATAGCGAAAGGCACAACAAAACCATAGATATCCGCCCGGGTGACATCCTCGAAGTGGCACCTGGGGCGGATTCCCGCCTCTATAGCCGTGCGCACGACTTCCAGGTAACCCTCCATGCACGTCCTTCGATTCTTTTTCAGCTTCAGGAAAATGTGGTAGTCCGAGCAGGAAGTAAGGATGCCCGTCTCTTTGAGTTGCATTTGCCTGACAAGTTTGAAATCTTTTTTAACCGCCCTGATCCAGCCTGTAACCTCGGGTGTGCGGTATCCGAGTTCAAGGCATTTTTCAACAGCTTTTTTATCTTTGTCGCTGTACAGGAAGAACTCGCATTGCCTGACGAGATGTGAGTCGCCGTTGAGTTTGTGCATAAGCTTGTAGATATCGACAATCTGGCGGGAGGTAAACGGTTCGCGGGCCTGCTGGCCGTCCCTGAAAGTCGTGTCGGTAATCCATATCCTGCGCGGCGGATTGATCTCTATCGACTGTCCGTCGAATGTTATCTTCGGCACTCTTGTGTAAGGAAACTGGTCGCGGAGCAGGTTTGGCTCTTCGACATCCTGAAGCGTAAACTTGCTCATGCTCTTTGAAAATATCGTACCGTTTGTGAAATGCGCCATACAAACACTCTCCAATTCTGTAAAGTCTCATGCAAAAGCATACTTGCAGCCGGTCGCGGTAAAACAGACTTTTGCAAAAGGCTCAGTAAAAAAAACATCAAAAAAATTCACCCGAGCGGGTGAAATCTGTTTACATCCTGCCTGACCGACGCAATAATATTATAACGGTTTTTGTTTTTTTCGCATAGTGCCGTGATTTTCCGGATTCCTTTGTGAGAAATCCGGACTATGGACAAATGCAGTCGACCGCAGCCGAATCATAATTTTGCAATTGGCTCAATAGAAAAAAGTGGGCGGCACGCTCGCAGGCGCCCCGCCCTGAAACCTGTAGTAAGAAAAGATACTCAAATTCAACCCGAATTTCTCGAAGAAGAAATCCGGAAAATCGTGGCCGGACCGTTTTTTTCGGCCCGGTCGCGTTCAGGACGGTCGCCTGCATGCCGACCGCGGAAAATGAAAAACCCGGGCTCCTGTTGAAACCCGGGTTTTTTGTTGTCAGCTATAAACGGCATAACATCACCCTCTTTCGACAGAAGAGATATTGTGAAGCGTTCATGCGCTTGTCTTCTGGCTTATGGATTATCCTACTCGCCGCGCCTTCCCGCCTTTCGGCAGTGGCTCGTTGCGGTTTTCGTACCCAATTACAGCGGCTGGACCGCGACGGATTCACACCGTCTTCCACTCTGCGCCCCCACGGGCGCAACGCATAAACTTCAGTTTTCAATATTCAGCTTATATATTAAATACCATCTCACGGAGGAAACGTCAAGTAAGATGATGCTTTATTCACTTCATTTTATAACGTAAACGGCGTCCATCTTTTCATACGCTATAGTTTTTGCCGACCGCATGGAGGAAAATGCTGTCGGGCATGATTTTTCGCAGGAAGAGGAATAATCCCGCGTTATGGGCCACCGGATGCCGCAACTTTTTCGTGCCCGACAGCAGTTTGTCCGCCATATCCGCAGCAACTTTTTCGACCTGCGTCGCATGCCCGCCTGCCATTTCCCTATCCTTCACTTCCACGAATCTTTTAAGCATCCCGCCATAAGCCGATTCCTGCGCGGCAGCCTTCTCCGTGTTTCGCCATATCTCCGTGCCGACGTCTCCCGGCTCGAACAGCAGCACCCGTATCCCGAAGTTTTTCACCTCGTGCCACAGCGCTTCCGTCAACGCCTCGACCGCGTGCTTGGACGCGCAGTAATGACCCTGGAACGGTATCGTTATCTTTCCCGCCGCGGAACCCACGTTCGCTATCACTCCACCCGCGTTTTCACGCATCGAAGGAAGCACAGCCTGCACAACTTTCAACAAACCGAAATAATTTATCTCGAAAACGCGCCGCCCCTCTTCTATCGGCGTCTCCTCGAGCGGGCCGCATACGTTGATGCCAGCATTATTGACAAGTATGTGTAGCACGCCTTCTTTTTTCAGCACGGAAGCGATTGCCCTGTCGACGGATTCGTGGTCGGTGACATCCATCTCCACCGGCTCGAAACACGGCACGTCATCCGGCAGTGTCCTGTAGGTTCCATATACTTTACAACCTCTGCGGTCCATTTCCTCCGCAAGTGCACGTCCGATCCCCCTGCTTGCTCCTGTTATGAAAACTACTTTTTTCGTCATAACTCTTTCCCCTCGAAACGCAATGCCACCGCCGCTTGCTGTGGGAAGTTTATCAGCGAATCAATATGTGTAACAGCGGATTTCGTGACTACTTCACCAGTTCGGCTATTCTGACAAGGAGCGGCTTGTGGAGTCCGACGGCGTCATGGGGACACATCTCGTGGCAGCAGAAACACTTGAGGCATCGACCGTCGTCGATCTCGAAATGCTTTCCCGATGTGCGGACGGCATCATTGGGGCAGACCTCGACACATGTTCTGCACTTCTTGCATTTGCTCTTTTTTATAACAGGCCTGACAGCCATCCATTCGCTCATAGGGCTGCTCAGCAGCGGGATAAGCAGCGAAACCGCGCCTGCGGGGCGCTTCACTTCTTTTGCGAAATCCTCGATAGTTCCGCCCTTGAGCGCGATGTTGCCAGGATGTCCTTCTCCAAGCCCGCGTCGGCGACCCGCCGTGATCGTGCCTATCTCGCCCGGCTTAAACCCCATCAATCGTACACAAACAGTATCCAGCGCAACCGCATCCGCCGACGCGGCAAGGTACTCCAGCGCTACAGGGCTGCCCTGGCTCGGCCCGGTGCCTTCCATCCCCACTACGGCGTCTGCAAAGTTGAGGGTCGGCTTCAGCACCGAGAAAATATCCACGAGCGCTTCGGCGAATTCCTCATATTTAGCGTGCTTGTGTGCGCGCAACCTGTCCTGTGTGGTCACCAGCCCGAACATATTCTTTACGGCACCGGTGTATCTCGCTTGCATGTGTGTCTTAATCTTGCACACATTTATTATCGCGTCGACATCGTCGAGGTATTTCGGGATATGCACATGGCCGAGAACTACGTGGTCGTGAATGTCTACTTCTCTGAACCCGTGCTGCTCTATGACAACAAGTTCCGCGCCCGTTCGCTCCGCTACAGCTTCCATACCGGTTGCACGGTGGACTTTCTTTGTGTTTACAACATGAAAACCGCCGGGAAGATCACCGAAAGAAACCCGCGCGCCGAAAGACTGAAGCTTCTTAATGAGCTGCGCCATCACTTCGGGATGTGTGCAGACCGCCTTCTCCGGAGCCGCCGAAAGCAGAAGGTTCGGCTTCAAAAACACATGCGCACCGGGTTTCAGATATTTCTCGAATCCGCCGAGCGCCTCGATAAGAACATCAATGGCCGCGCCAACCTCATCAGGATCGTAGGTCCTGCATCTCGCTATGGCGACTGCTGTTTTATCCATAATTATATTTTAGTTGAATGATTCGTGAGTGTCCAAAATATAAGGCAATATAATTAATAGAGCCAATTGCAAAATTCTGCTTCGGCTGCGGTCGGCTGCAATTGTCCATAGCTGCGTTGTCGGCACAAAAACATCCTCAACGTACCCGGCGAGTACGCCTGCGGGGATTTTGCACCTCCGCCTTGCTTCTAAAAAATTTCGTTCGACCTCGCTACGAACATAATTTTGCAATTGGCTCAATAATCTTGTGCGTTTTGTATAAAAGGTAGTGCCATGTCAACAAAGAAAAGATGTAAGATGGGGTAGCGTAAAAGCGATTTAACAAGGGCGGGATCACCGTACCTTGTTTCAACTTGTGCCTGTACAAACTGTTTTCGCGAAAAATATGTTCAGGCGGGCTGCGGTGCCCCTGCCCTTCCCGCGACATTACAAGCCTGACGTGACAGTAGTCGAATTTATGGAAACACGATCCGGAACTAAAGGTCAAATTTCAGTTATGTCCCCAAAATTATCACAATATATTGAAAAACGCACAAGTTCTGTTGATAATTCACTTTTTTTCAGATAACGATCTCTTTTTCTTCTTTTTTTTCGGCCATCTTTTCGCAACGAATTTCTCGACATCGGTGGGTTTTTTAAACGCTATCTTCATTTCAATGTTCTTCTCGGAATCGGCGCAGCCGTCGGGGTCGTATTCGCGGCACACGTCGGGCCGGGCCTCATATATTTCGCACTTGTTGTTTTTGAGAAATTTGCATGGCGTGACAAACTCCACAAGCCAGTCGTTTTCTTCATCTTTGTATACAACGACATTCTCGTGCGAGACGAACCAGCGGATTTCATCGAAGTCGACCTTCGATCTCGGCGTGTCGATGTGAACCGAAATATACCTGCAACAGAAAGCATTACATTTATCCGCTCTGCAGATTGCCATAATCTCTCTGTACAACTGTCGGCGGGTCTATTTCCCTGTGAACAGTCGCCTCCCCGGTTTATTTATGTTATACGCGCTGTTACGGCAGCTTAATGTAACAGGGGAATTATATTATCGGGGTTTGCGGAAATCAAACCTCCATCCCGGACTCGGCAATTGCTGTGCCGGGACATGCCGAGCAGGCGGGTCAGGCGCGGGGCTTGAATTTTATCAGCAGCGCCGGCAGAAGCAGCACATCCGCGGCGAGCGCTGCGAGCATCGTTATCGCGCTCAGAAGGCCGAAGTGCATAATCGGCACAAAGCCGGATGTCACCAGCACGCCATAGCCCGCCACGAGAACGACTGTAGTTGTGACAACGGCGCGGCCCGTGGATGTGAGTGCCCGGCGCGCCGCTTCCCGGTGGTCGCCGCAATCGCTCAGTTCCCGGCGAAAACGCACGATATAATGTATTGTGTCATCGACAGCGATCCCGATTGCAATGCTTGCGATCATCATTGTCGCAAGATTCAGCGGTACGCCGAACCACCCCATAACGCCCATCACGAACAGCACCGGGATGACGTTCGGCACAAGCGCGAATAATCCCCACCGGACAGACCTGAAAATCAGAATCAGCATTGCCGCCACTATCATCATCACGAGTATGAAACTTCTGATCTGGCCTGTCAGTACACGGTCCGCCAGTTCCGTGTATATCGGTGCCGCGCCTGTCATGAGTACATCGTAATTCGGTGATTTATGTTCGCTCATATAGTTCTTTATGTCGCCAAGCAGCAACCTCAGTTTTTCAGTCGGCATATACTTCAGCCTGCCGCTGATTCGGGCGTATTCACCGCGACCGCTCACGAAATTCGAGTATTCTATCCTGTTCCATTTTATCAGGCTGAGAATAGCGGCCGAGTTCTCGGGAACCTTGTCACTGCCGTTGATAAACCTGTTGAGTTCGACCACGAAGTCGGCGATGGAGACAGCCGATGTTATCTGAGGATGCTGTTTCAGGAAGTCCTGGAAATCGAGCATGTCGCGAAGCGCGGCGGCGTCGGTCAGGTTGTATCCGTCCCGTGCTGTATAAAGGAATTCGATTGAAGACAGTCCGATCAGGTTTTCCTCGACAAACGTCATCTGACGTCGGAGCGGATTGTTTTTCTTAAAAAAATCGGCACGGTTGGTTTCCACTTTTATCCGGGTGGCACCGATGATTGAGAGAACGACAATAACGGCGGTGGCAGCGATTACAACATTTCCGCGCCGTTCGACGACATTGAAAATGCCACCAAGGAAACCCTGCATGAAATCACCGGGAAAAGATTCCGTGCCGTTTGCGCTGCTGCCTGGCCTGCCGAGCCTGAGCGACGCGAAAAGGAGCGAGGGAACCATTGTGAGGGCGACGAAGAAAGACAGAAGAATCCCGATGGCGGCGTAGAGGCCGAACTCCCTGATTATCGGAATTCCGCTAAGGCAAAGCACACCGAACCCGGCTGCTGTCGTCAGTGAAGTGAACAGACACGGCATGATCATCACGCGCAGTGAATTTCGGACAGCGGCGGCGCCGTGCGTGCCGCGTGCGATCTCTTCGCGGAACCGCACTATCAGGTGCACAGAGTCGGCGACACTGATCACGAGCAGCAGCGGCGGCAGCGCGATAGACAGCGAGTTCAACTCCTTCCCCATAGCGACATACACACCGAGCGACCACACGAGGGAACAGAATGTCGCTACCGTCACGACGAAGATGTCGACTCTTTTCCGCAGGAACACTATCAGCAGCAGAATGACGATGATGAAAACGACAGGCGAGAAGAGATAGGCCTGCCGTTTTGTCTGCCGTTTGAGTTCTTCGTTGAGAATGGGGCCGCCGACAAGACGATACCTCAAGTTCGGCGCGCTTTCCTCGCGCATTATGGTTTTAAGCTTTTCGATGTTTTGTGCGATGGTCTCCGAATCGGGGCGACCGCCGATGAATATCGCGATAAAAGTACCTTTCTCGTCTTTCGACACGAACAGGTCGGCCAGCGTGTGGTTGTTCATCACGCGTTTTCTGAATTCGTCGGCATCCTCCTGTGTTTCCGGCAGTTTGTTATATAGATATTCGAAGGACATGCCGCCTTCCGTTTCCTTCATTACACTCATACGTGGCAGCCCAAGTGTCAGCACCACATACTTATCCATGTATCTGATTTTCCTGTCGAGAGTCTGGATGCGTTTCAGCGTATCGGGCTCGAATATTGTGTCATCCGTCTCCACGGCGAGAATTATCGGCTCGAACGCGCGAAAGTGGCGCAGCAACTGCTTGTAATCTTCGATGACCCGATCATCTTTTTCTATCCAGCCCTCGAACGAACCCTCGAACCCGATATGCGTGAGTTTGCAGCCGAAAAATATCGTACCGGCCACGAGCGCGATCAGCACAAACATGTGCCGCTTCTCAAGAAAACCGATGTATGAGTTTATAAACCACATTTATATATATTCCGGGCCGATTGCAAAATTCTGATTCCACCGCGGCCGACTCTTCCGTATAAGCATAATTGCGTTGAGTGTGAAAGGAAACATTATCACCTTTTATCTTATACTATAATAGACGGATTTTCGTTCCACGCATCGGATCGTCCATGTGTGGCAAGTACCGTACCGGCTTGTTTCCCGGCGGGAAGCGACGGCAATGAATACAAAAGACAAGAAGACTTATGACCCTGCAGAGAGATAACGGCGCAAAAAAGAAATCATTCGCCGGGCGGGCGTTTTTGCCTGCCCTGCTTGTGCTTATCGTGCTGTCGCCTTTTCTGCTGCGCCGCATTCTCGTCACAAGGGAAGTCTCGGAGAGAATACAGGTCGAGGTCCAAAACAGGATCGAGAAGGCATTTGACAAGCCCCTTAGCATGTCACGGCTGCACATCGACATTTTCGGTCGCATAGTTATCGAAGACATACGGCTCGGGGCTGAACCGGAGCCGATACTGCGTGCTGAAAAAGCAATAGTGATCCTGAGCGTCAGGCACCTGCTCACAGACAGGGACAACCCGGGCGCGATAATACGCTCGATCACAGTTGTCAGGCCGGTTGTGCATATAATCCGCAGCAGCGGGGGAGTCTGGAATTTCGACTCGATAATCAAGTCGGGCACGGGCTCGGGTGGTGGCCGCCTCCCGGCATTCGGCGTCACTATCCGGGACGGAACCGTCGAATTCGACGACAGGCGCGTCGAGTCGCCCCTGCCTATTTCACACGCCGTTGTCGAGCAGCTTCACGCACGTCTCGACCTCGAACGCGAAAGGGTGCTTCTGCTGGACGCGAGCGCGCGAAAGACAACGCTGGGCGACCGGCTCGAGTTGCAGCTTCGCTTTGATATGCGTGCCGGCTGGAAGCTCGAAGCGCAGCTCGAAAACGTCGATCTCAAAGATGTCGAGAGCATACTGAATCCTTCGGATTACACAATCAGCGGCACCATACCGTCACTGCTTTTCAGTGTAGAGGCCGCATATACGCAGGTAGGGCATCCCCCGGTATATTCGTGGAGCGGCAGCGGACGCATGGACGGCGCGGATATTTCATTTCCCGGTTACGGACTGTCGTTGACCGATGTCGAAGCGGATGCGGATTTCACGACCAGAACGCTACTGGTAAAAAATGCGGAAGCGGAGTTCTGCGGTGGTCGCGCCGACTTCGATTTTTCGCTATTTATCGACAGCCCGGCCCGGTTCATGCTGAATGCGGAGTTGACAGGGGTGGACATCGAAAAGCTCGCGAGTGTT
>JAJRTR010000134.1 GCA_024278215.1 bacterium | reverse complement strand
TGCAAGTTTAGACATATCTCACCTCTGTGATCGTATATTGTTGACAATACCCTTCATCTGGAAGTCGACAATCTGCTCCGCTACATGCTTTATATCTATATTTTCACCACAGCGCAGGGCTTCGTAGATTACTTTTTCGGTAGCGCCGATTATGCAGCGCGCCGCGATTGCCGTATCGATATCGTCACGGATCGAGCTTTCCCCGATCCCCATCTTCAGGCTGCTTTCGACCTGCGAATAGAGCAGGGCATAGAAATCGTCGATCCGTTTCATGCCCTCGCAACCGATGTAACGCGATTCTCTGAAAAAAAGCTGCGCGATATCCTTATTGTTCACGAATACTTCCGCCAGCCGGGCAGCGTTGCGAATCGAGAGTTCACGCGAAGCAAGCGCGAGTTGTCCCGCGTCGTTCACATCGTTTTCGGCAAGCACAGCCAGTAGTTCATTAATGAAACCTGTCATAAGTTCGTCGAAAATCGCGTTTTTATCTTTAAAGTGGTAGTAGAAAGTTCCCTGGCCTGAATTGACCTCGGCGATAATATCAGTAACATTCGTCGCCTCGAACCCTTTCCGCGCGAAAATCCTGCGGGCGGCATCCAGAAACAGTTTGTGCTTGGCGTCTTTTTTGGCTTTTCCTTTTTGGACTGACATATCAGTCCAGAAAATAGCACGTTTCAGTGTCGATGTCAATAAGTGACCGGAAATAGGTATGCGGCGGCAGGCGCGAGCGAGTGAAAAGCAGGGGTATGAATTGAAGAAAGGCGGAGCCCCCACATCACTGTTTTCAATGCAATTGGCTCCGAAAACTTTACATTATTACGCACTTTTCGACCGGCAAAGTTGCCGATGATGTGTTATGACGTATAATATCCTGCATACATGTGGTTTTAAAAACAATGGTAACACTTTAGATATCTGAAGCAAAGTCGTGGAATTCCGGGAATTCTTCACTTGGCTAAAGTGTTACAAACAATGATGTATTCAAAACTGGATTTCGGTGATGCGATCGGGAACAAAACTGAATTCCTGTTATGTATCCGGCGTTCGTTGTCGGCGGGGAGCGGCTTGTGAAAAAACTCGAAATAGACTTTCGCACATATACAATGTTTTTCGCGCTGATACTGATATGGGTCGTGTTTGCAGCGATGACGGACAGGGTGTTTCTCAGCCCGAGAAACATTTCAAATCTGTTTGTGCAGATGTCCGTTGTCGGCGTGCTGGCGATAGGGATGGTGCTGGTAATCGTGTCCGGGAGCATTGATCTTTCCGTCGGTTCCGTGTGCGCGTTTATAGGGGCGGTGGCGGCAGTGCTGTGTTACAATTACAATGTTCCGCCGATTATCGCCGTCCTCGCCGCGCTGCTTGTCGGTGTTCTTATCGGAGTGGTCCAGGGCAGTGTGACGGCATATTTCCGGGTGCCGGCGTTTATCGTAACACTTGGCGGAATGATGATTTATCGCGGCGCGTCGATGTGGATACTTGGCGGCATCGACATCCAGTTTATGGCCGGCTGGGTGACGAAAGTCGGCGACGGGTATCTCCCCGACACATTCGCGCTCGCAGTCGCCGGGATTGCGGCTGTCGCGTGTTTTTATTTTCCGGTGCGGAACAGGGCGTCGAGATTGAAGTACGGACTCGACACCGCGACGCTGCCGCTGACCGTGCTGCAATCGGTTTTTTATGTTTTCATGATCGGACTTTTTGTTTTCTACATGTATGGCTATAAAGGCATACCTATTTCCGTATTCATTTTATTGATACTCGTGATAATTATGACATTTATCGCGAATCGCACACGTTTTGGGCGTCATGTATACGCGCTCGGCGGCAACTCCGAGGCGGCATATCTTTCGGGGATAAATGTCAAACTGCGTATAATGCAGGTATTTGTCGTGATGGGCGTGTTATCGGCGGTGGCGGGGATAATGCTTACGTCTTATGTGGGCAGCGCGTCGCAGAAGGCGGGTGGGCTTAAGGAGCTAGACGCCATCGCGGCCTGTGTCATCGGCGGCACGAGTCTGATGGGCGGCAAGGGCAGTATACCCGGCGCTATTCTCGGCGCGCTCATCATGGCCAGCCTCGACAACGGGCTCGACCTCATCGGCTCCGCACCCGCTTTCAGATATGTCGTCAAGGGCGTTGTCCTCATCGTCGCCGTTCTCATCGACATGGCCACACAAAAGGACAAGTCATAGAGCCGACTTCGACAGCGTCGATAATTTCACTACACGATCTCGGTTTTAATAAATCTGCGTGCGTCGCGAATGAAGCGTCTGTTGAGAACAAATGTGTTTATGTGTCCTGTTGGATATTTCATCAGCCATTTCAGGCCGCCCCATTTTTCGGCGGTGGCTTCCACATCTTTCGGGTCGACAAGCCTGTCATAGATGCCCATGCCGATAAAAATCCTGTCGGTGTCGACGTTCGGCGTCATGGTGGACATATTGAAAATGCGTGGTATGCGCTCGTCGCTCAGAATAGTTTTTTGACCTTTCCGTTCGAGCGCTTCGACCTCGGTGCCGAAGCTGATTTTGCCGAGTGTGTCGAGCGCGTCCATGGGCGGCATGCCCATGATGGCGAAATCGCAGTTCCGCGCGTTGCACACATACAGACCGGCCATCAGCGCGCCGAACGAAACTCCGAATGTGCCGATCTCGCCTGTGCCTCGGTCCTTCAGCCAGTTTGCTATCTCACAGGTGTCGAGATAGCTCTGTTTCAGTGAAAGCATCGTCCAGGCCGGGTCGGCGCTGATGAGATATTCGCCCGCGAACGAACCTTCCGGCATCCTGCGTATGTGGTAGGGGATGTCGAACAATATGCTGCTTAAACCCCATGCCGCGAAACGCCAGCACCACCAGTCGAAATAGGTCGTTTCATTCACGTGCAGGCCGTTTATCATGATGACGCACGGCAGGTTGCGGTTCCAGTTTCTGATGCGGAAGTGTCGCACATTTATTATGTTGTTGCAATCGAACGGGCTGTCGACGGGGCTTGTGAATCTCCCGTCGTATATGTCGAGAAACGGCAGCGCCGCTTTCTTTCTGAACTTTATGTCCGGCACATGATCCGACGGCGTGTAGAGTTTGTCGGCGGACTCCATTTCTTCTTCAGTAATAAGATCGCTGATGTCGAAACGTGACACATCCGGCAGAGCACCCTTCTTTGCGCCTGTGACCTTGCTGTATGTGTCCGCGCCGAAATCGAAAATATCCGTCATGATTTTATCTATATTGAGCATCTGCACTTTTCTCCGCGTCCCGTGTTTGAATAACTTATTATAGCAACAAAATCATCTGCTTTGAACTTAATATCTAAACTGAACTTCCCAACGAAAAAACACAATAAAGCCAGTGTTTATCGGGATATTTGTATTTTCTTATGTGCGCGTACCGGGTACGCGCAATCGAATGTCGAGCAGGTCCAGTGCTCGTTGCTACCGGCAGGTGGGGCCGGGCTATTTTGTAAAATGTTTCGGCTCCGGCCACTTTCGGTTGTACGAGATTGAGGTTGATGGTGCCGAGATTTGTAAGCAGTTGCCTGAAGCTCTGTACGGCATAGCCGTCGTCTGTTCTTTTGGTGCGGGCTTTGCGGGCGATGGCTGCGCCGGCGCGACTGCTGATGTGCGTTCGCCTGCAATTGTCACAGATGCGTTGTCGGCACAAAATCATCCTCGACGTACTTGGCGAGTACGCCTGCGGAGATTTTGCACTCCCGCCTTGTTTCTGAATAATTTCGTTCGACCTCGCTACGAACATAATTTTGCAAATGGCTCATAATGAGTGGTTCATCCGAAAGTATGCCGGGCTTTCAGAAACCAAGTTTTTCGATGTCGACACCATCGCGGAACAGCTTCAGAGCGCGGTCTATCTTTGCGGTTTCCCGTATTCTGGGTTTGCCCGCGATAGCATGTATCTTTTCAACAGTTGTCAGCGTGTCATAGGGCACGACGATAATCGGGACCTGCAATTCATCGGCCTTGGACATTATCAGCGGGTGCGGGGTCATCCCGCCTGTGAGCACCAGGCATTTTGTGGGTGTCTCGAGCGCCGCCACCTGGAGGTCCACCCTGTCGCCGCCGGTGATGACCGCCTTATTGCTGACTTTCCTGAAACGCGCGCTTGCAGCCTCGAGGGTCATGGCTCCGACCTTGAAATGGTACACAAGTTCGTCGAGTTTATCTTCCGCGGTATACACCCTGCCGCCGATACCGTTCGCCAGGTCTCTGACACTGATCGCCGCAAGCACGATGTCATTGGGCATGGCACCGAGCATGTTTATTCCGAACCTCTCGATAAACGGCGTGACATTCTTTCTGATATATTCCATATTTTCCGGTTCAATGCGATTTATTATCAGACCCAGAAGACTGTCGCCCAGCCGCTCCTTTATGTCGATGAGAGAGTCGAGTCCGCGCGATTCGTCATATTTCTCTATCATTATCACTTCGCTGCCGGTGTCTTCTATGAGCTCCATCGCAGAGTAGCCGAAGCTGAGCCCTTCATACATTGATCTTCCCCCGCCGATCAGCATAACTTCCTTGTCTGCGGATACTTTTTTGTACGAGTCCAGTATCCTGTCTCTGTATCCTTCTGTTTCCCCTCTGTAAATCTTCAGCTTCATGTCGTGGGAGTAGACCACCGGGCACAGGTCTTCGAGGCTGTTTCCCAGTCCGATATGTGCTTTCATATAAACAACATCTTCGTCTACAATCTGATTGCATTCCATACACGGGAGAGTACCGTAAGGCTTGAAATAGCCTACCTTTACTCCTCTGTTCTGCAACTCTTTACCCAGGCAGAGGCACACAAGGCTTTTGCCCGAATATTCCGATTCGGAACCTACATATATACTTCTCATTGAAATTCCCTCCCGTATTCCGTGTTGAACTTTACTGCCCGAACTATTCGGAAATCTGGAAGTTGAACCGGGCGTCAACCGCATACACGCCCTGTCCCCTGTCCAGCGCAATCAGTGGATTTATATCCATCTCTATCATGTTTTCGTAATCTATCGTCAATTGAGAAACAATGCGTATCGTTTCTTTAATGCCGTCTATGTCTTTCGGCTTTTCGCCCCTTGCGCCTGTCAGAAGCCGCACACTCTTTATCTCGTGAATCAGGCCGTCTATGTCGTCTTCCGTCAGCGGGGCGATCCTGAAGCTTACGTCCTTCATTATTTCGACATAAATCCCGCCGAGCCCGAACATTATCAGCGGGCCGAACGACGGGTCCCGGCTCATCCCCAGTACCATTTCCTTGCCGCCTGTGATCATCTGGTGGACTTCCACCCCGTGCAGGACCGCGCTCGGCACCATACGGCGGCAGTTTACCATAATCTCATTATAAGCGCGCTCCAGGCTGTCTTCATCGCCTATCCCTACTTTGACCCCGCCGACATCCGACTTGTGCGAGATGTCCGGAGACGCGACTTTAAGCACTATCGGATACCCGAACTCGAGTGCAAACTCCTTTGCTTTCTTCATGTCCTCGGCTATTTTATAATCCGGTGTCTTTATCCCGGCTGCTTTCAAAACCCGCAACGCCCGCTCGCCGCTCACTGCGCCTCTTCCGTGGGCAGTGAACCTTTTTATCATTTTTTCCGTCTCGTCGCGCGGATATTCGACTTCGATGTTCTTCTTCAGCGGCCTGCCGCGCCATGATTCGTATTCGACCATGCGCCCGAATGCACCGACCGCTCTTTCCGGGAAGCTGTAGTTCGGAATGCGGTTCTTGCCCAGCAGGTCTATGCCGGACCCGACCATCTCTTCACCCATAAATGATGTCAGTATAGGTTTTTTGTGTATAAGCGACGCATACGATATCGCCTTCGCTGTTTCTTCTATCTGTGTCATGCCCTGCGGAGTCAGCAAAACAACTATTCCGTCTACATCACTGTCCTCGAGCAGTGCCATAATCGTGCTCTGGTATCTGTCTGCATGAGCATCCCCGATGATATCGACCGGGTTATAGAAAGCAGCAGCCGAAGGCAGGAACGACTTGAGTTTTTCAATAGTTTCAGGTTTGAAACGTGCCATTTCCGCGCGAGTATCATCCATGGCATCCGTAGCCATTATCCCCGGGCCACCGGCGTTTGTCAGTATCGCCAGTTTGTTCCCGGCAGGAAGCGGCTGGAACGAAAACGCCACAGCGCAGTCGAATATCTCCTCGACTGTCCGCGCCCTCATCACGCCGCATTGCCTGAAGGCGGTGTCGAAAGCGATATCGGAACCGGCCATGCTGCCCGTGTGCGATGAGGCCGCGCGCGCGCCCGCTTCGGATGTTCCCGATTTTATCAGAATGACAGGTTTCTTTTTTGTCACCCTCAGCAGAGTTTCCATGAACTCACGGCCCCGCGACACTCCTTCGATATAGCCTACGATGACGCTTGTTCGTTCGTCCTCGCCCAGCGCCTCGATCATATCCACTTCGTCGATGTCCGCCTTGTTCCCCAGGCTCACAAATCTCGAAAAACCGATGCTGTTGGCGAACGACCAGTCGAGAATAGCAGTGCAGAGCGCCCCGCTTTGTGAGACAAACCCGATATTCCCGGCAGCCGGCATCCCTGCCGCGAACGTAGCATTCAGGTGCATGTCGGTATCTATCACACCGAGACAATTCGGGCCGAGTAGCCGGACCCCGGCTTTCTTCGCCACCGTGCGCATCTCTCTCTCGAGGCGCGCGCCCTCCGGCCCTACCTCTTTAAATCCCGCGGAGATTATTATCGCTGAATCGCAACCCTTCGACGCGCACTGGCCGAGCGCATCGGGAATGAACTTTGGCGGTATCATCACCACCGCCAGATCGATCTTTCCCTCGATATCATTCGCGCTGTGGTAACACTTCAAACCGAATAATTCATCCGATTTCGGATTCACCGGGTATATTTTTCCGCGGAACCCTGCGTCTGTGATATTTTTCAGGATGTCGAAACCGACCTTGCCCGGTGTGCTCGAAGCTCCGATCAATGCCACTGATTCGGGTCTGAAGAAATTATCTAACATTTTCCCGTTCTGTCCTCTCGATGCGCTCCTGTTGCCCGGTTGTTTCATCGACAACCACTCTGAAGTATATTAATACATTACATGAGGTACGTAAATAAAAAACAGATATTGGGTTATCGACATAAAAAACAAATATTGTGAATATCGCTCGGAAAAACGCGAAAACAACGGACTCCACCGACTGCAAACACCTGGCTCCGCCAGGCGCTTTTCAGTTCTCGATGCCCGCACGGGCGATCACGCCGCACTCGTAATAATGTTTTACCTCTTTCATTTCCGTCACAAGGTCGGCGGCGTCTATTATCTCCTCTTTCGCATATCGTCCCGTAAGCACCAGTTCCAGATTCTCGGGTTTATCCTTTATTATATCTACAATATCGCCAACATCGAGGAGCTCGAAATAAAGCGCCGTGTTGATTTCATCCATCACAACAATATCGTATTCGCCGGAAGAGATTGCGGCGCGGACCTTCTCGAGGCCTTCGCGCGCAAGCCGTTCGTCTCTGGGGCTTGTTTTGCCGGGCACACAGAATTCCGGATGTCCGTATTGCTCGATCACAATCGAAGGGGATACTTTTTTTACAGAATCAAGTTCATGATAATACTTACCCTTCATGAACTGCCCGATATACGTTCTCAGGCCGGCACCCATGCCGCGAAAAGCAAGCCCCAGCGCGGCGGTTGTTTTACCCTTGCCGTTTCCCGTATACACCTGCACATATCCCTTTTCCATGAGCTCTGCACCTTTGAGTCAATTGCAAAATTCTGATTCTGCTGCGGTCGGCTACTATTGTCCATAGCAGCGTTGTCGGCATAAAATCGTCCTCGACGTACACTACAAGTACGTCTGCGAGGATTTTACACCTCCGCCTTGCTCTGAACTATTTCGCTCGACCTCGCTACGAACATAATTTTGCAATTGGCGCCTTTCACTAAGAATTGTTCATATTATCGCCCGGCGGCAGGAATATTTCCACCTGCCGACCGAACAAAAATAAACGGACTTGCTATACATTGCCGGCAAGTAATATAATAAATGGCGGTAAAGAACGGCTTCGGGCTTGTCCCGAAACTTTTCTCTATATATAATTCATGTGATTTTGTACGTAACAGAGACAATACAAGTACGTTCTCGTTACATTCTGCAAGCTTTATAAAGGAACGACATGATCAGGAAATCCACGGCATTGTTTTTGGTAGCTTCGTTTTCCGTCGCCGGTATCCTTGCCGTCTGTGTCCTGTTGCTGAGCGGATGCGGGGCCGGAGCCCCGCTTGTCGCGGCGTCGGGACTCGGCATTGTCCAGCACGAAAACGGCAAAGTCGACAACCCCGTATTCCCCGTATCACCCGGCCACCCCATGAGAATAGCTTTTCTACGCTCGGTAGACAACGCGGCAGGCGAACTCTACGCTGTCGACTCCAACGGTGGAAACTACAAACTGGTGACTACTTTTTCAAAAGGCGGAGGAGAAAGCTTCGAGCCTAAAACCCCCGCCGCCAGCCAGAACGGGCTCCGGTTTTATCTCGCCACGGACTACTTCGCAACCAGCACGGATATAATCAGCGTCGAAGTGGATGGCTACAGAACAGAGGTCGTCGAGCGGAATCCCATAAACATCGAAGAACCCGCGATATCCTGGGACGGCAAGAAAATGGCTTTTGTCGGCTACACTTCGCGGGACATAGCCGTACTTGTCAAGCCTTCCGAAAGAGATGTGGACAGCGATTCGAGCGCACAGGTTGGCATCTCGTCTTCCGGCCTGAAATTGTCCACGGGCGGCACTCTGGCCGGTGTCGGATTCACCGGCAATCTCGGCTCCACAGCCCCGACAGACTGCTCCACGCAAACCTATTCCAGTACTGTAAGTTTCATCACGATTAAGGCGAAATTCAACTTTACTTTCTGGCCGGTCGGCAACTATATCTGCGAGAAGCTCGACGACACGAACTACCTCATTTTACATTTCACCGATTACAACTATCCGTTCCTCAAAGACAAAAATGTTACGTGCAGCAGCACCTCCGATTGCAAGACCTCAACGTGCGCAAACGTAAAAACCTGCGAAAGCAGCTGCTCCAACGACAACGTATGCGACGACGGAAGCGGCGGCTTCACCAGCATCCCCTGCGACGACGACAGCGACTGCGCCTCCGGAATCTGCAATACCGACTCTCAGAAATATTGCGTATACGACACAGGCGAACAGGCTTCACTCTCTTTCCATTTTTCGTGGCCCGCGGGCAGCTACGCCTCCGAGACAGCAGGTGACAGCGCGACAACAATTAAAGACACTGTATCCGAAACAGGTTCCAGAAGCGGCGCGGGTGTCGATCTTGTCAAACCCAGCTTCCAATTCAGAAAGTACGACCTCTACTCGGTCAACCTGGACGGCACGGGACTCACTCAACACACGGACGACGATGCCCCGGACCGCTTCCCCTGCTTCTCACCGACAAGTTCCGATGAAGTATATTACTCAGCGGGCGTCCTCGACACGAAATATATGGACTACGACACTCCAGCCAGCTTTGAAATCACAAAAATAAATCTTTCCACCGGTGTCAAAACAAGTGTACTGTCGACCGGATCGACCTACCTCGACCGCAATTGCGCTTTCAGCCCGTCCGGCAATCTAATGGCGTTCTCAAGATATTCGGGCACGGATTATGACCTGTACCTGCACAATTTCAACGACGATACAACTTCTCTGCTTGTCGACACAAGCTCGGCAATCACAACTGCCGCCAACGACCTCTACCCGACATTTTCTCCCCTCGGAGACGCGATAGCATTCCAGTCCGACGAAACCATCGACTACGATATATATGTTACAGACCTGTCGGGTGAAAATGTTGTTAATATTACAAATAACGATACTAACATCGACGACACTTCACCTGCCTGGGCGCCATGACGCTTGTTCGATACAGGCACCTGCGCCGAATCAGGATTTTTATCGGCTCGGAATAACAGGAATACTGTAAGCAGCGAGCAATAAGGCGCATAGAAGATAAAATGTTCAATCGGAGGCAAGACAATGAAAAAGTTCCGTATGTTTTTTGCGGCACTGGGAATATTCCTGTGCGTGGCCGGCGTCGGTACAGTCACACTCAGAAGCGCGAGTCTCGGCGACAAGTTGCTCGGCAAAGTGCTCAAAGGCGCTGCGATAGCCGTTCTGACCAATGCCCTGTCGGACCAGTTGAATGATTTCATCAATACTGTCACTCTGAACAAAGGAGTGCCTCCCGAAGCGGAAACAAAAGTCGTACCGATACTCGCTTTCGGCTCGGGCACACGAGCCGGCGCCGCACAGGTCACCGGCCCCCGCAAACTCGTCAACAGGGTAAAAGTCGTCGTGCAGATCGAAACAAAATTTTCCGCAAAAAACCTCGATATCGAGATATTCGTGCCCAGCGACACGCTCAACCCCATAAACTTCAACAGGGTTGAAGGCGTCGGCGTGAGCGCGCTTATCGACCTCAGGCTCAGCGGCATCTGATGCCGGAAGCGTTCTCTGCCGTTCACGCTCCCGCAAGATGCACACTTATGAACTGGAGCTGTAATGGGAAGAGTAAAAGTTACCAGGGTGGTAAAAGCGCCCCTTGAAAAAGTATACTCACTCGGCCAGGACATATATTCGTTTGAAGCGATGTGTCCGAATCTCAAGAAAATCAAAGTGATGGATGAGAATGAACAGCCCCGCACAGTCCGCTCCGAGTGGACTGTCGAGGCACACCTGCTCGCCGCGAAACGATCCCTGTCATGGGTTCAGGACGAGACGTGGGACGACAGTAAGATGTGTTGCACGTTCGACTTCAACCGCGAATACAAAACCGAAATGCAGAAATTCGAAGGCTGCTGGACTTTCAGGGAACACCCCAGAGGCACGGAAATGATAATGGACGTCGATTTCAAAGTGAAGCACCCGCTGGTCAACGGCCCGATCCACAGGATTATCGACGGCATTATGAAAAAAAACAACGAAGCGCTCCTCAAGGGTATCAAAAAAAGAGCCGAAAAATCCTGACGTCATTATGGTACTGTCATGTCGGCTTTGTGTCGACGTATGAAAGATAGCTCGCATATTTCACCAATGCGGGCCAAAAAAGCTCTACTCTCATGATGAAATATACCTTTCCGCCGGTTTGCTTTTCGTCATCCTTTCGATTGTTTCCGGATCATAGAAAAACTTCGAGTATACGCCCCATTCAACTTCATTTTTCACGACAAACGATACTCTGTCGTTCTCTATGGAAAGTTTTCCAAGCCCGGATAGCACATCAAATGCTTCGCGGAAATATTCCGTCAAATCGACTTTGTATATTCTCTTTATACTGTTTATGCTTACACTCTTATTTACATACATTTCACGGAGAAAATAATTTGTGATTCTTGTCCTGTTGTCAAAGAAATGCACGAGATACCTTGTGTTCCCGAAAGACAGATTTTCAGGCTTCAAAGCCTCGTCGAAACTATACCGGGCGAGACTGTGAACCCCTTTATCGTATATATCGACGACATCGAGAATAAAAGACCGCGCCCCGATCCCTACACCGAAGCATGAATTCGATAATCCGGGTTCCCACCTTGTCGCATATCCTTCAAACCTGTTGACATAATCCGATCTCGCGAAAACATTGTAAAGCCGTTCTGTCGAATAAGATTCATTCACGTAATCGAGCGTCACAGCCGTGTCGTAGACGGCATCCATGAATGTTCTTATCGCGCCCTCTCCCCATCCGTATCCCGCTTTGCTTCGGACGTCCTTACTGTACCTGCTGTTCTCGAAGCGGAAAAAATATATTGTAATCGTCGACGGCCCCAGCGAAGCGGCTTTGATGAAACTCTCCCGGAACTCGCCCGGCGTGTCTCCGGGCAGTCCACCGATGAGATCGACATTAACCGTTTCAAATCCAAGGCCGTCAATCTCGCCGCATAATTTCTCGAAATTTTCAAAAGGCACATAATTGCGTCGTGCCTGCTTAAGCGCTTCCCTGTTGAAAGACTGTGCGCCGATGCTTATCCGGTTTATCCCGAACCCGCGGGCTGTCGCAAGTTTCCGCCGTGTCACACTCGACGGTGACACCTCGAATGTCTGCATGGCGTTATTCCTGAAAGAACAGCGCCCCGCCAGAAGGCCGAAAAGCCTTGTCAACTGACTGTTGTCAAGCAGTGTGGGGGTGCCGCCGCCTATGTGCATATTCGCGAATTCATAACCGTGAAAGGCCGTGTCGAAATACTCCAGTGTATCGTTCAGATAATCAAGGTAACAATCCAATTCCGATTGCGCTTTCATTATTCTCGAACCGTACATACAGTAATTACACTTCTTGTTGCGGCAATAGGGTATGTGAATATAGAGGGAAATATACCGGCTTCTGTTCCTTCCCGCTATGATGGCCCATTTCCTTCTTATATCTTCGGGCGATACTATGGCAGCGTCGTTATTGAAAACAACAAAAGGATGATAGATATTCTTTTCTTTTGTGATAAACTCGAAATGAGCAATTTTCTTTGAGACTTCGCCGGCCATTTTTTGCCTTTCATGATAATCGAATCGAATAAAACCGGGGACATACGCTCGCATGAGCGACAGCATAAATTGATTGCGTCAAAGCAACGCAGCCCGAACGCCGAAATCATATCACTACTTTGTTATATATCAGAGTTATATATCAGAGCCAATTGCAAAATTCTGATTCTGCTGCGGTCGGCTGCTATTGTCCATAGCTGCGTTGTCGGCACAAAATCGTCCTCGACGTACTCTACAAGTACGCCTGCGAGGATTTTACACCTCCGCCTTGCTCCGAACAATTTCGCTCGATCTCGCTACGAACATAATTT
>JAJRTR010000133.1 GCA_024278215.1 bacterium | reverse complement strand
CTTGCTCTGAACAATTTCGCTCGACCTCGCTACGAACATAATTTTGCAATTGGCTCGTTTTATTTAATTTTTCAGCCCGCATTGGTGGAATATGCGGGATAATGATTCCTCGGATCTCAATCCGGAGTTGAGATAAACCATGCGCGCCGTGATCAAACCATAGAGCGCGTGCCGTGCTCAAACCATAGAGCGTGTGCCGTGCTCAAACCGTTTTCGTTTGGGCACGAACATCAGTACTGATAAAACTGTAGATCGTACTGATAAAACCATAGAGCGCGCGCCGTGCTCAAACCGTTTTCGTTTGAGCACAGGCAACAGCCCGGATCAAAGCGAAAGAGTCACTCCGAGCGCAAAGTAACCGAACTTTTCCGAATACAGCTTATCGAAACCGCTGTCGCCTGCCAGATAATTGAAAACGAACCGCTCGCCGAGGTCGCTGAAAGAGCGCCCGCCTGCCGGCAGCCCGTTGAAATATGCACCGGCGAGAAGACTGATCTCGATGTGCCGCACAGGCTCATACGCAAGTTTCATTTCAAGATTCGTGTTATCCGGCGCGAGGTCGGAAACCTGTTTTGTAAGAGAAAAGTCCAGCGCAAACCGTGTCCATTCCCTGCCTCCTGACAATGTAAACACATCGGCGGCAACCGATAGTCCGGCATTCGTTTCGAGATGTATTTTTTCGTGAATGTACGACAGGCTGACATGCCACAGTCCGCGCATGTCATACAGGTAATCGAAGTAAACCGGGTTGGAATGAATGCCGGAGAGACCTAGCGGAGAAGCGCAAGGCCCCCCCGCGTGATTAGCCTTGCAATAATCGCTGTATGAATACTCGATATAATCGCTGGGGTCGATATCCTTTCTGCCGTATCCGACAGCGAAGCTCTGGTTATTCATTGCGCCGAGCCGCCAGCCGGCCTTCAGTCCATACTCGTCCATTCGTATCGTGGTTGCAAACTTTTTTATCGACGCATCTTTCACGATCCCGGTTTCCGTCCTGGACGAAAAAAAACGTGTGCCGTTTTTTCCGCCGATCCAGAACATTCTTTTGTTGATTTCATAATCGAAGTTCTCGGGCTCGCGTCCGAGAAAGTAGTCTTCGCTGGAGATGCCCGCAACGAGATTATCGCTCAGCCGGTCGACAGCACCTTTCGCCTCGCACGGACTCTGTGTCAACATCATAAAACACAGCACAAGCTGCGCAAGTACGAAAAAAATCACTGTTTTCATCATCTACGTCCCTGTACAGATTTATGTAATCGGCCCGCCACAAAAGATGTGCATAAAACCGACGGCCACACCCCGTCGACTATCATGACTTTCGCTCCGCGGCACCGCATATAAGCGCGGTTTCGTCTGTTATCACACCGGCGACACCGCGTCCCTTGACTTTCTTGAACAACGGCTCCGAATTCACCAGCCACGCGACCACCGGCACACCCAGTTTTTCGGCTTTTTCGACGATCCCGGCAGTGAGCGCAGGCCCCGACCACAACAAAACAAATTCCGGTTTGATCTCTTCAACATGTTTCCGCAAGTGCAGACCGGCAACCAATATCGGTGCGATTCTCACCTTCGGATCGTATCCGCGAGCCGCGAGAAGATTCTTCACGCTCCATGAACTGAGCACAACACTGTCCTCGATCTCATGCGCCTTGATCCGCCTGACGACAAACTCCTCGATCTCATCGTCTTTAAGTTCAAGATCGAGGCGGACACCCGTCTCAGCCGCCCACTTCAGCACTTCGTCCAGCACAGGTATCTTTTCGCCCGCGAACTTCGGCCCGAACCACGCGCCGGCGTCGAGCTCCAGAAGTTCATCCTCAGATAATGAATCCACCCGACCGCGACCGTTTGTCGTCCGGTCGAGTTTTTTATCGTGGAAGACCACCACCCGGCCGTCGAGCGTGCGGCGCAGGTCCAGCTCGACAGCGCCCGCGCCCGCCTCGAACGCACGCTGAAACGACGACATCGTATTCTCCGGCGCTTCTGTCGGCGCGCCCCTGTGTCCGAATATCTCTATGTGTTTTACCGGGCCACTCAATAAAAACCCTTTGTGCCTTTTCACTAAAGTAAACGTAACACTTCAGTAAGCTGAAGTGACGTTGTGGAGTTCCGTGGACATGACCTGACTTCGCACTTCGATTCCGAATCGTGTCCCCCATGGAATTAAGCAAACAATATCTGATTATTATACATCCTCGTGATTCACCCTTTAAACGGTGTCATAAAATAAAAAGCAGAAAACAACCATTCACAACGGATATTCCCCCCGAACGAACAGTGTGATATTGGAAATATGCTGATATACAAAGGCGTTTTTATTTGTGCGCTTGTTTGGTTGTGGTGGATACTTTTCGTATGTCGTCGCTGGGGGTGGGCAGTTTTATGTCGAGGGCCTCAAGGATTTTCGAGCCTGCGGCTCTCGGTTGTGTGATCTTTGGGATGCTCACTCCTGCGATTTCTCGGCGCAGGCGGCGCTGTTGTTGTGTTTGATGCCATCGGCTTTGACGCCGTCGTTTTCGTATTTTTCGCGGGCGGTGGACATGTCGTCGCCAATGCCGTGTATCCTTCAGGAGCTTGTTGCCTTTTCGTGTCATGCGGGAGAAGAAGTCGGTTTTGCCGGACTGGAAGCGAACGGAGTAGAGTCTGATGTAGCCGATGTATTTGTTGACGGTTTCGAAGCGGTTGATGTCGCCTGTTTCGGCGATGATGGCGGCGATGGAGACGGGGCTGAGGCCGGGTACGGATTGCAGGGAGGGGTTAACGATATTAAAACAAAATTGATGGAAGGAAATAGAAAACGAACATTGCAAATAGAAATACTGCACCCAGTTTATTGGCCATTCTTATTTGAGCGCTTATGGTACGGTGACCCCGGCCACTGTATACACATGTTGCGCATTTACAAGTGTGACACGACACTATCGAAGCTTGAAATGAACATCGTAACCCGACCAGAAATCGGGCAATTGATCGTGCAGGGGTTTGTACCACTTTCCACTCTTGCAGACATATCTTACTTTCTTATAAGCCGAAAGGTCGTCAAGCGGATTGCCCTCGATAACAGTGAACGACGCGGTTTTACCATTTTTAACGATGCCGAGGTCCGGCCTGCCAACCAGTTCGGCGGCCTCTGCCGTTGCGGCCCTGACGGCCTGCAGGGGAGACATGCCGATGCTGTTGAGCCTGATCAATTCATCTGCGAGTTCACCCGGCCATGCTACGACCGCGCCGGTGTCTGTTCCGGCATACAGTTTCACACCGGCCTCGAAAAGGTTTCGTGTATTATTCAATTCGGCATCATAACAGTAGCGGTTGGCACGTGTGTAGCCGAACGAGCCGCCATAGCTCTCACCACTGAAGTCTGTCCATGTCGAGCAAACCCATGTGAGATGCCTTAGCGCTTCCGGCTCGAAATATTCTTTCGCCCTGTTGCTTTTGAGAAATCCGAGCTTTTCTTCGAATCGTGCCTGGCTGTCGTTTATGGTAAGTGTGGGGACAATCGACACACCGCTTTCTTTCACATCCTGAATTTCTTCATCAAGCAACGTCCTGTCGTAGACGCCGTGTTCGAGCGTGTCTATGTCGAATGTGATGAGATGGTTCATGTCCTCGGACCAATTGTGGTGGACGCGAACTTTGAGCCCGAGTTCGTGTGCGGCGTTGCAAACGGCACGCAGGTTCTCATCGCTGATAGCGGGAAGGGTTCTGCCGTCCACGAGTTGGCGTGACAATCGTGTGTAGCCGACTTTTATCACGCCTGCGCCAAGGTTATAAAGGTAATTAACAAGTCTTTTCGCCTGCGCCGGAGTTCTGGGCTCATACTTGGGCTGGCCGGTTACAGCGCCTATGGGAGCAGCCACCGGACTTATCGCTTCCGGGTAACCGCCCGCGCAGCTGAATATTCCGCCGGATGCTATGATGTCCGGTCCATCGACATTGCCGGATTCGATCTTTCTGCGCACACGATTCAGTATCTTTATCGGTGAAAGCATATCGCAGACACAGACCACTCCGGCAGCAAGAGTCGCCCGGCAGTTGCGCTCCATCTGTTTCAGTGTCCATAGTCCCGGTATACCCTTTTGTTCCGTCAGATACGGACTGAGAATATGTACATGGCAGTCGATGAGACCGGGCGAAAGAGTCAGTCCATCGAGGTCGATACTATCACAATCGGGTTCGGCCTCTGTGCCTGTTTCCCGAATAATACCTTTTTCAATGATAATCTTCTGCGGCGGCGAAAGCTCACCTTTTTCGACATCGAGCACACGTGCATTCTTAATAAGGAGTCTGTTGAACGCTTTTCCCAATTTCTTTATCATTTCCGTACACTTTCGCAACAACTAATTCTTTTGAGTCAATTGCAAAATTCTGATTCTGATACGGTCGGTTGCTATTGTCCATAGCTGCGTTATCGGCATAAAATCGTCCTTGCTCTACAAGTACGCATGCGAGGATTTTACACCTCCGCCTTGCTCTGAACAATTTTGCTCGATCTCGCTACGAACATAATTTTGCAATTGGCTCTTTTCTATTATAAAAGTTAATATCACTATCTCCAGCTATTATTAAGCATACTTTGTCGGGTCCGGAATCCCGGCTTCGAGAAAACCTCTTTTTCGCAACAGGCACGAATCGCACTGCCCGCAGGCAAGGCCCCGCATATCCGGGTCATAGCAACTCGACGTCATCGAGTAGTCGACGCCAAGGGCTATACCTTTTTTTATTATGTCCGCTTTAGTAAGCGAAATCAGTGGCGTGTGTATCCTTATTCTCTGTTTGCCTTCAACTGCCGTCTTCGTTGCAAGGTTGGCCATGTTCTCGAAGGCTGCTATATATTCGGGACGGCAGTCGGGGTAACCGCTGTAGTCAATCGCATTGACGCCGATAAAGATATCTTCACAGCCTTCAACTTCCGCCCAGGCCAGTGCGAAGGAGAGAAAAATAGTATTTCTTGCCGGCACATAAGTAATCGGGATGCCTTCACTCATGTCATCACCGGTGCGGTCTTTCGGCACATCAATATCGCCGGTTAAAGCGGAACCGCCGAATGCCCGAAGATCAATTTTTACTATCTGATGTTTGCAGGTATTGAAATATTCCGCCAATCTTTTTGCAGCTTCAAGCTCCACCAGATGTCTCTGGCCGTAGTCGAAGGACATAGCATATATTTCGTATCCTTCGCTTTTCGCAATTGCCGTTGTCGTGGCGGAGTCAAGTCCTCCACTCAGCAAAACAACGGCTCTCTCTGCTTTTTCCATAGAGTTTCTGCTCTCCCGGTTGCTATGAACATTACCGCCGGTCGGCAACTGTCAACAGTTTTCTATATATTTTGTGCCTCATTCTGTTCAATGATCCCTTAAAGCTGACGTGCCGGAGGTTTCTTCATCCGTCGCATCATGCTCGTCTCCATATACCGCTTCTTCGAAATCATGCAGTAGAAGCGTAATTCGAGGGCCGGGGATCGACACGTACTGATCGACAAAAACATATATCCTGTCATTTGCGACCGCGCTGATATTCCCGAGCCGCGCCCATTCGTTCTTAATGTTACGGGTGAGGTCTTTTTCGCCTGCGCGTCCGGATGCTGCTTCGATGATAATGTCCGGGTTTCTTGTGATGATTTCTTCGATGGAAGGCTGCGGATAATTCATGTCGACGTCGCCGAAGATATTCGAAGCGCCGATTATTTCCAATATTTCATTATAAAACGTCTTCTTGCCGGCGACATAAATGCTCTGCATAGTACCGGGGTTCCGACCGACCACTACCATAACTTTTGCAGATGTTTCCCTGCCTGCATATTTTTTTCTCGCGCGCTCTATTTCTGTTCTGAACTGTTCGGCAAGCTCACGGCCCTTTTTTACGTGTCCGACGGCATTACCGATAGTGATAAATGACTGCTCGATATCCTCAAGCGTCTGGTTTTCGTTGGCAAGCGTTTTTATGCCCATCGCCCTTAGTGAAGCGCCGATGGTTTCACTGAGGCTTGGGAATAGTATTACAAGATCAGGTTTGAGGGCAATAATACTTTCAAGATTCGGATCATACAGACCGCCGAGCCGGGGACGTTCGAGCGCGGCAGGCGGGTAGTTGCAATAACTCGACACTCCGACTATTTCCTTGTCGAGTCCCAGCAGGAACAATGTTTCCGTGACGCTGGGAGCGAGTGACACAATGCGTTTCGGGGCATTTTTTGCGCCGGCATTGCCGCCGTCGGTATTTGCATGATTCTCACCAGTGCAGGACGCAAGGGCAAAAACAAAGAGTGACAATAACGCCAGACACAGTGCAAGTTTATTCTGGATGTGCGACATAAAAAAAGACCTCCGGGAGGTCCGGTGCTTGCCTCTGCCTATCGGGTGTGCTGTGTTGAAAGCTCATTGCGCGAACGGCTCTCTCATTGTGAGGTGTTATCCGTTCGGTATTTCCGTATCGCAGGCATATACACCGGTGTTGAAATCATGTGTGCGTAAGGGATTCAGCTTGCGTCTTCCGCCTGTTTTTCGAGTTCTTCGAGTTTTCCCCTATCCGTGACGGCAACATCTATGAGGCATTTCGGGATTGAACTCTGTTCGCACATCTGTCGCACCTCCGCCTCGACTTCGGTCATATCGAGAATGTCGTTGATAGTCTCTATGTATTCGAGCATCTGATCTGCCGGAATATCTTCAAGGGGCGGGCCTTCCGCTTCCGCTTTTTTCCTGGCGGCTTCCTCATCGGCAAGTCTCTGTTTTTCTTTCAACTCTTCTTCCATCGCTTTTTTGACATTGTCGATTATGTCCCGACCGAAGCCGCCGATTTTCACTATTTGTTCATCGGCAACATCGTTGTCTATGAGGTGCTTCACTTTTTCGTCATCGCTTTTATCGCCGACGGCTTCAAGCAGTTTTTCAATCCGTCTCTTTTCAGCAAGTTCGGCGGCAATAGCGGTTTTAACTTCGGCGAGTTTTTCATCATTGATGCCGAGCGAATCGATAATTATTTCATCTTCGATGCCTTCGCCGATCAAGTATCGTATCCCGGAGTCGCCGTCGAGACTTTTTGCTTTTGCAACCTGAAGATCGAGTTTCTTTTTCTCGACCATGGCGAGCACATCGGGGCGGTAGGCGGATTGTCGGAAGTCCGGAAATGTCTGCCCCACTTTGCCCGTCACACCCATCATGGCGGCATAAGCATCCGCGATATCTTCGAGAGCAAGCGCGTTTATCGCGTCAGTTATATCCTTCAAGAGCGGCCTGCCTACCCTGATTCGTTCTCTTACTGCCGTCCTCAGCTGGATCATACGGCCTCCGTTGAGAGAAACATTGAGTCCGCTCGAGTCTATTTCCAGGGCAATCTTTTTCACGGCGTTTTCTCCGCTTCCGCTGAATTCCGAATCACCAAGCTCATGAATTTTTCCTTCTATTAACATCCAGAAAGATTTTTCTACTGTTGTTTGAACATTGTCCATTTTAAGTTCTCCCTTTGCGCCTATTGCACATACACCATACCGTTCAGCACGGTGTTGAAGGCCCGTCGATTATATCGCCGACTGCCGATACTATGCAATTATATATCTACAGGCTTTCCACAACAAGACCCGATACATGGCAAAAAACAGGAAGTGCAACCATTCCCGTTTTATGTTGTGTCGATCTTATGCTAATATTTGTGACGGCGGATGGACAGAACTTTGCGTTTTGTTCAAAAGTGGATTAATAAACTTCAGGATGGTTGATGTGACCGAAAAGATTGATTCTATCAAACTGCTTCTTATTTCTGATATACATTGTGTGGGCAGCAGAACATTCGCTTTCAGCCGCATTGTAGGCGAAGCTAAAAGCACAGAGCAAATACAGAAAGACCTTGCGGAGTTGCTGGGCCGTTTCCTGAAGATTGTCGACTATGTGCTTATCGCAGGCGATTTTACAGACAACGGGCGGACGGATCAATATGAAGCTGTAATGTCTGTACTCGATCGTTGCGATCCTGAACGCTTCTGCGTCGTTCCGGGTAATCACGACACAGCTAACTTTAATAATCTGGAATCATGGAATGTACGCATGAGGCGTTTTAAAAAGTATATGCGCGAATTCCTGCATGAGACGAATACTCCTGAATCATCGAAAGAATACTTTCCATATATTCGTGAACTCGGCAGGGGCTTCGCGCTCATCGGGCTCGACTCGACACTTGCACGATCAGCGATGGGACAGCTCGGAATGCGGCAACTCGACATGTTGCGCTGGTTTCTCACAACTGCTGAATATAAAGGCAAACACAAAATCATCCTCCTTCATCATGACGCAACAGGCAACAAAAAAATATTCAACGGTTTCGAGATTTATTACGGAAATGTGTTGAAGGATAAAGAAGAGTTCGTAGATATCATAAAAGCACATGTGGAAAGAAACGAGGGCGGAGGTCTGACAATTATCAACGGTCACACACATCTTAAATTGATTGATAAGAAGTCGATACCGGGCGCAAACATATTCACGGTTCCAAGTTTCGGGAGCCGCTTCGAGGAAGATTGTATTGCCGTCGAACTATTTCAGGACGGCACATTCCGGGAGTTGGAATATTATGCCGGCAATGTCAGGACCAGGCTGCTTAAGAAATACGGAAAGTTCGTTTTTCCACATACACATACATGATCCATCTGTATATGTGTCCCCTTGCAGAAAACCGCTTCTTTATACATAATACACGTGTGTTATACCGCATATTTCACCAATGCGGGTTAAAAATCGGGAGAAATCCGGGTTAAAACAGAGAACAGGAGACACAAAGACATGATAGGATGTCATTTCGGACGAATATTTCAGGTGACCGTAGGCGGCGGCTCCTACCAGGACGGACTGAATACGACGATACAGGGAGTGCCGCCCGGCATGAAGATAACGGAGCAGGAACTGTATTCCGACCTTCTGCTGCGCAAGCCCGGTGCTGATGAGCTTTCATCACCGCGCGTCGAGCCAGACCTGCCAGTGATATATGCGGGGATAAATGCTGCGGATACTATTGAGGGCGCAGACAACAAAGGACACACCAACGGTACGCCGTTTACCGTGTTGATACCGAATCTGGACCGTCATTTTATTCACATAAAACAGTACCAGGATACAAACCGCACACCACGCCCCGGCCACGCTTCGTATGCGTCCTTTATCAAATACGGCCCGGACGACGACGCTATCGGCGCGGGCTTCTTCAGCGGTCGCTACACTGCGACTATTGTCGCAGCGGGCCATGTCGCCCGCCGCATTCTCGGAAAATGCGGCATCCGCGTTTTCTCCTATATCAAGGAAGCTGCGGGTGTGCGAGTCGACAGCGTAGACCTGGAAAAAGCATGGGAATCTTATCAGCAGTATAAACAATATCGTTGCGACTACGACCCGTTCTACCAGGAAATATACGTAAAAGAGCGCATCAACACTGAACAGCGTTTCCTCGAAAAGATGGCGATCTTCGCACAGATCGAAAACGAAATACAGGACATCAGAGCAAAAGCGAGAGAGGTCGACCCGGCGGTGATCAGGGATAAATACGGTGTCCATCATGTTATCAACTGCCCTGATGCCGATATTGCGGATGAAATGCTGGAAGAATGCAATAAAATAACAAAGACAGGCGATTCGTCAGGCGGACAGGTGGAAGTTGTGGCGCTCGGATTGCCTGCCGGAGTAGGTGAACCCGTTTTTCACAAGCTCGACGGCGACCTAGGCATACTGATGAGCATTGGCGCCGTGAAGGCAGTCGAGGTCGGCGCGGGCATGGCTGTCAAAGACATGACAGGTTACGATTCCAACGACAGAATGAGCGCGGCAGACGGCAAAATCAGGTTCGACTCGAACAACGCCGGCGGCATCACAGGCGGTCTTTCCACAGGTCAGCCGGTTATCGCTCGCATCACTGTCAAGCCGACGCCTACTATCGACAGAGAACAAAACACTGTGGATAAGTACACGATGGAAAACACGCAGCTTTCGGCCATCACGCGCCGTGATCCCACAATTGTCGGTCGTATATGGCCGGTTGCGGAAAGTGTCATGGCCATGGTTATTCTCGACAACCTTATCGCCCACTATGGATATCAGGCGATGATACAGAAAGTTGCAGAGTGAATTGCAGACTGAACCTGTGTTGTTTATTGGAGTATTATAATTAACCCGCATCGGTGAAATATGCGATCCGCTCCGGAAACGCAAAGGCAAAGGAGCCAATTGCACAATTATGTTCGTAGCGAGGTCGAACGAAATTGTTCAGAGAAAGGCGGAGGTGTAAAATCCTCGCAGGCGTACTTGTAGAGTACGTCGAGGACGATTTTGCGCCGACAACGCAGCTATGGACAATAGCAGCCGACCGCAGCAGAATCAGAATTTTGGAATTGGCTCAAAGGCGACAACTTTCATCTTTCGAAGTTTTATGTGAAAGCGGAGCGCTTATGCCATGCGTCACGGGTCAGAGTTCCAAAACGATAAAACGATGATATGGCTAAACAGAAAATAATATTTATGGGAACGCCCGATTTCGGATTGCCGGCGCTTGACGCTTTGCGCCGCGAGTTCGATGTCTGCGCTATTGTCACCCGACCGGACAGACCGGCAGGACGCGGTCAGAAGGTGATCCGAACGCCTGTTAAAAATTATGCTCTCGAGCATTGCATCAATGTTTTTCAGCCCGAATCCGCTACAGACGCGGCGGCTGAACTGGCTGCTCTCGAACCGGATTTCATATTGACCGCCGCTTTCGGGCAGTTGCTTAAGAGGGAAATACTCGACATTCCGAGAAAGGCGTGCATCAATATCCATGCGTCGCTGCTGCCGAAGCTGCGAGGCGCTTCTCCCATAAATCAGGCGGTCATACAGGGTGAAAAAAGAACAGGCGTAACGACTTTTATTATGGACGAGGGCATGGACACAGGCGACATACTGCTCAAAGTCGAAGTTGAGATAGGCGACGACGAGACGGCTGGTGAGCTGCATGACCGGCTTGCACAGGCAGCGCGGGAGATTGCTGTCCGTTCTATTGCCGACTTCGATTCAATCGTTCCGATAAAGCAGGACGAATCGAAAGCTACATATTCCGGAAAGATGAAAAAGGTGGATGGCCGAATAAACTGGACGCGGAACGCTGTTGATATCAGGAATCGAGTTCGCGGCTGTGCACCATGGCCGAGCGCGTTCACGTTTCACAATGGAAAATTTCTTAAGATATGGCGAGCGGAAAATGTGGTCTCGGCTCCCGATGACAACGATATACCCGGTACAGTACAGAAATCGGATGAGAACGGAATACTTGTCAGCACGGGCGGCGGCGCGTTGCTTATCAGGGAAGTGCAACTCGAGGGCAGGAAACGCCAGTCGGTGGATTCGTTTCTTCGCGGCTATACAATAAAAGAAGGCGACGTGTTCGGTTCCTATGGTTGAAGATGCTACCGGCTGCGTGTATTATCATGGCAGAAAGATTGCGTTCAAAGCGTTGCGGCGAATATTATACGGCGGCGCGTTTTCAAATATTATCTCACGAAAAACAATCGAAAGCGAAGGTGCTTCGCCGGACGACAACCGGGCGGCTGTAAATCTTATATACGGTGTTCTGCGCAATCACCGACTCATAGACGAAGTTCTTAAATCAAAATCAAAAAGGAAAAAACTTACACTGTCACACGGCGCACTGCTGCTTGCGCGAATGGCGGCATACGAGTTGCTGTTCATGGACAAAGTACCCGGCTATGCCTCTGTTTCAGAGTACATGAAAATGGCGCGCGGCGTTTGCGGCAGGAGAGAATCGGGATTCATGAATGCCTGCCTCAGACAGGTCGCTCCGGATGATATAGATGTATTATTGAAAAGCGCTGAAAATGAAATCGAAGCGATTGCTTTGAAATATTCGCACCCTGAATGGCTGACCGAAAAACTTGCCGGCACTTATGGAATGAAAAAAACGAAAGCTGTTCTCGAAGCGAACAATACACCGCAGGACACGTTCTTTCGCATGAACAGAACAAAAATATCAATAAAGGACAAAGAAGAACTGAAAGGTGAAAAGCCTGAGCGGATTTGTAATTTTAACAGGGTGAACTCGCCGCCTTTCTGTGTTTGCATCCCACCGGGCAGCGGTGCGTTCCCGGCAAAGGAATACAATGCGGGACTTATGACGGCGCAGGACCGGAGTTCGCAGTATATCGCTTATTTCGCCGCTCCCGGGGATGGAGAAAGAATCCTGGACTTATGCTGCGGGTCGGGAATCAAGACCACACAGCTCGCGGAGCTGGCACCGTGCGCTTCAATCACTGCATCGGATGTACACGCGCATAAACTGAAAGCGCTGAAAGCCGAATTCAACAGGCTCGGTATCGACGATGATAATATAGAAATTTTCTGTGGAGATATGGCGAAAAAGCATGATCTCGGTACATTCGATTGTGTGCTGCTCGACGCGCCGTGCTCCGGTTCGGGCACATTGCGGAGAAAACCTGAACTTAAAATGCGAATAACCGAAGAAGATGTTCGTCAATTGAGTGATTTGCAGGCCCGCCTTCTCGATGCCGCAGCCGGATATGTACGATCAGGCGGCCGGATTGTCTATTCAACATGTTCGGTCCTGCCTGAAGAAAATCAGGTTCTCATAGAACATTTTCTTGATTCGCACAGCGCTTTCGAGAATGTAACGAAGGAAACAGTTTCAAAACTGCCCTTCTCGACAGATGCTTTTATTCACGATGGAATCGGAGTCACATTTCTACCCTGTGACACTCGCGCCTGTGGCGGTTATATATCAGTATTGAGGGCGATTTCGTGAGTATATTGTATCAGTTGGGCCGTCGTATAGTCTTTGCGAACAGAAGCTTTTATGAATGCAGAGGGGAAATGATGAAAATGAGAATGGAGAGAAAAAATACTTCTCATCACATCGTTTTGTAATTCTGAGCGAAGCGAAGAATCTTCAGGGTTTTCAAGGTTGTTTATAACTGATTTCAACTCCTGTGAACGGTACGAAAAATGTTTGATCTTTTCCTGACTCCTGATTTCCAACCTCCGGGTACCGGCTTTTCTTTCGAGCGAAGTCTCGAAAGAAATTCTGTAAAGTTACGAGCCAATTGCAAAATTATATTCGTAGCAAGGTCGAGCGAAATTGTTCAGAGCAAGGCGGATGTGTAGAATCCTCGCAGACGTACTTGTAGAGTACGTCGAGGACGATTTTATGCCGACAACGCAGCTATGGACAATAGTAGCAGACCGCAGCATAATCAGAATTTTGCAATTGCCTCGTATCACTATAAAAATCACATTATTTCTGATATGATTATTTTGAAATGAACATACCTGCCATTATAAACGGGAGATACCAATGGATAACAGCAAGGTATTACTGAGGATCAAGGAACTCGTCAAACGCTATGACAACGGGATTCTCGCAGTCGACAAACTGAACCTGGACATACACGCCGGTGAGATATTCTGTATGCTGGGTGCCAACGGAGCGGGCAAAACATCGACACTGATGCTCGTGCTTGGCTTCACCGACCCGACCAGCGGCACTGTCGAGATATGCGACATCAATGTACACAAAGACCCGCTGTCGGCAAAGAAACACGTTGCTTACGTTTCTGAGAACGTGCAGCTTTACGGCAACTTCACAGCCCGGCAGAATCTCGACTTCTTCACAAAGCTTGCCGGCAGAAAAGTCAGCGACGATGAGTATTCCCGCGTGCTTCTGCGAACCGGACTTGCCGAAGAGGCCCACAAGCGGCGTGTCAAGGGATTCTCGAAAGGGATGCGCCAGCGCCTGGGCATCGCTATCGCCATCCTCAAAGACACAGACCTGATACTCCTGGACGAACCTACTTCGGGACTCGACCCCAAGGGCGGCATGGAGTTCCTGCGCATCCTCGACGAACTGCGCCAGGAGGGCAAGGGCATCCTCATGACGACCCACGACATCTTCAGGGCTAAAGACATCGCGGACCGCATCGGAATCATGAGTTCCGGTAATCTGGTGCGCGTTATCGACCGCAAAGAACTCGAACACGAAGACCTTGAAAAACTATATTTGAAATATATTTCATCGAATATAACTCACGGAAAAGTCGTAAAATAATTCAAGGCGGCAGCCCCCGGGCGCTGCTTAAGCAGGAGACCGATCATGCTGTATACAATTATAAGGAAAGAGATACTTCTGAATCTGGTAAGCTTCAGATTCATGGTGTCCACGGCTCTACTCGCCCTGCTCGTTATCGGCAGCATGCAGATGATGGCTGTGAATTACTCGCGCCGGCTCGATGACTTCTCGACAAGTGTGGAAATGCACGAGGACGACATCAAGAAGATCAGCACAAGACCCGAGTTCGAGGCTTTCGGCGTCACGAAAGACCCGCGACCCGCCATGCTGGGTATTTTCGCGATCGGACTCGAAAAACAGATGAGCCGTTCTTTCATGATTCCCGGCATGTCGATGCTGAGCGATGAGGATAGAAACGCTCCGATGATGTACTCCGCCTCCAAACTCATGGGCATTATGCCTGAAGGCAGCAAGTACTCGAACCCGATCTTCACATTATTCATGGCTCCGGATTTCGTCTATGTTGTGAACATTGTGCTGAGCCTGCTGGCGCTTCTCTATTCGTTCGACACCATCTCGGGCGAAAAAGAAGACCAGACTCTCAAGCTGATGCTCACAAACGCAGTGCCCCGCGATATTATTCTGGTGGGCAAGTGGATCGGAGGCACTCTTTCGATCATTGTACCCTTTATTGCTTCTTTCATGATCGGAATTCTGCTTGTGTGGATAAGACCCGATGTTTCCTTCGCTGATGAAGCGGGCACAAGAGTTGTGTTGATCATGGCTGTAGCGACACTTTATATCTGTATATTCTTCCTGATAGGCATGGTCTTCTCCACATTCACGGCACAGGCATCGACTTCGCTCATCCTTTCGATATTCGCCTGGGTTATCTTCGTGCTGGTGATCCCCAATCTCGCGCCGGTCATCGCGCGCCAGGTTGTTCCCCTGAAAACACCCGACCAGATACTACGTGAAGTCGACCGCCTCGAGGATCAGATGCAGCGAGACGCGAGGAACAAGAAATCGGATGCCGACAAACGCGCCGCAAGTCGGAAAATCAAAGAGGAAATACCCAAAAAAGTTCGTTCTCTCGAGGACCGCTGGTTGCGCGGACTCGATAAGCAGATCAAGCTTGCAATGAACATCGCCAGAATTTCACCTTCCGCAAATTACCTTTTTGCTTCATCAGCTATTGCCGGTACCGGTGTCGAAGACTATCTGCAACTTCGCGACGAGGCGCTGAGATACCGCGCCGACGTAAGCGAGGCCAGGAAAAAATTTCTCAAAAGCGATAAATCCAAGCCTATCCCGATGCTGTACATAAAAATCAATACGGACAAGGTCCCCAGCTTCAGGGACAAAAAACTTGCAATAGACGCAAGTATCTCGAATGCGATATGGGACATTGGTATGCTGCTGACCTACCTCATTGTCCTTTTCCTTCTGGCTTTCGTGAAATTCCTGAATTACGACGTTAAATAACTGCGCTATTACTTTAAAAGAGGGAGCGTCTGAAACACCATGATAATGAACCTTATAAAAAAGGAGTTGCTCAACAATCTGCTTAGTTTCCGCTTTCTGGTTTCTTCGATAATTGTCGTCTTCATCATGATTATCAGCACAATTGTTCTCATGCAGGATTACACCAACAAGCGCGACTCCTACACACAAAACTTGAAAGCACACTTCGATCAGGCCGCTGCAAAAGATAATTATCTCGAACTGATGTTCTCGGGCATCGGCGCGGACAGACCGCCTGTCCCCCTCCAGATTTTTTACACCGGCGTCGAGAAAAACCCCAACCGCTCGACTATGATACTCCCCTTCTTTAAACCCAGATTTATGGGCGAACTCAACATCAATCCCGTTTTTCCGCTCTTTCCGGTCGTGGACACCCTTTTTGTCATCAGCGTCGTGTTGAGCCTCATCGCGTTCGTTTTCAGCTACGACGCGGTGTGCGGCGAACGCGAACGCGGCACTCTGAAATTATTGATGTCTTACGCGATACCAAGAGACAAAATCATACTTGCGAAATGGACTGGTGGCTACGTTAGCCTTGCCATCCCCTACATAACCGGCGCAGTCATATCGACTCTGATTGTGCTGCTTAACCCGCGAATAAGCTTCGAAACACAGGAGTGGCTGGCCTACATACTGACCGTCATCATTTCACTTGTTTTCATCGGCGTTATGTACTCCGTCGGCATATTTGTGTCCGTTTTGTCGAAACGCAGCTCGACTTCCATCTCCATACTCCTTTTTATCTGGGTCATTTTCGTTCTCATGATCCCCAATGCCGTTCCCTTTATCGTCGATAAGATTAAGCCCATCGACTCCTACAGTTCTGTAATGAGCCAGATCAAATACCGCACGGGGAACACAATCAGCGATCTGCTCGGCGAGACCATAAAAGCATTCGAACAGGCCACCGGCATCACGGTAGACCAGATCGACTTCTCCGGAATGACCCAAGACGAAGAAGACACCGGCGACGAAGACCAGAAGCAGCAGCAGGCCTCGGCGGCGGCGTCATCATCATCCAGCAGCTCATCGTCCGGCGGAGGCTCACAGGCACAGGGTATGCCCGCAGGCATGGACATGGCTTCTCTCGAATCAATGGCAGGTGAGATAACAGACAGCGATCTGCGCGAAATACAACTCGGCGGCTGCGAACGCTGGATCAGCAAAAAACTCAAAAAACAATACGGTGTCACTCTCGACCAGGCAAAGAAAATGGCCACCGACTTCGGCTACGACATAGATGTAGACACGCTGCTTAAAGAATGTGAATCGCAGAAAACAAAACTCATCGAAATGAAACGCTCGGGCGCTTCGGCGTCCGCTATTGCAAGTGCGCAGTCGGGCGGCGGCACAACCGCAAAACCCAAACAACAGACTGTTCAGGCGAAAGCGCCCGAACCGAAAAAGAAGGATAAAGTTACAATGGATGAATTCTGGGGCAAGTTCATGTCCCTCTCGGATGAAGAAAAAGGAAAATTCTTCGACGACATGTACAGCAGCTTCATCATGATGAACAAACGAGGCAGCCAGATAAGCAAAGAAGAAGAAGAAAAATACGCCCGCGACATCGACAGCCAGGTGGCGCTCACCAAAGACATATCCCGCATCTCACCGGTTTCCGCATACATCTACGCGATTACCGACCTTGCAAACACAGGCATCGAACGCGATAAACACCTGAAACAATATCTCTGGGACTACCAGTCGAAGTTCCTCAATTTCCTCGTCACGAAGTTCGACATGCCCGACAGCAAACGCGTACACTCGATCTTCGGCGGTGCCTTCAGGGAACCGGAATTCAAAATGGACGACTTCCCGCGCTTTAATTACAAGCAAATGGACCTTGCGCAGAGAATTAGATATGCACTGGTTGATCTGACAGTTCTTTTCGGGTTTGCGTTCCTGTTCTTCATACTCGCCTACGTCTCATTCATAAAAGCAGACATCATAGACTGAACTCAAGTCTTGCCGCCACGCGAGCACCATTACTATCGACAAAGCGCCCGGTTGTGAAGTTTTTCGTTACCGTAACTACTGTCGTGCCGGCGATGAAAAGACGTAAGAGCCAATTGCATAATTATGTTCGTAGCGAGGTCGAGCGAAATTGTTCAGAGCAAGGCGGAGGTGTAAAATCCTCGCAGGCGTACTTGTAGAGTACGTCGAGGACGATTTCGCGCCGACAACGCAGCTATGGGCAATAGCCGCCGACCGCAGCAGAATCATGATTTTGCAGTTGGCTCGTAAGGAAATATAAAATATCGACAGGAATTATCATTGACTGCAACACACAGGAAACAAGAGCAAACGCATGATAAAAGGACTCATATTCGACATACAGTACTACGCGATATACGACGGACCCGGGATAAGAACACTGGTTTTTTTCAAGGGCTGTCCTCTGACTTGCAAGTGGTGCCATAACCCGGAATCACAATCAACAAAACTCCAGATCGGATATCTCGAAGACAATTGTGTCGGCTGCGGCGAGTGCGTAAAGGTCTGTCCCGAAAAAGCAATAAAGTTAAAAAACAAAAAAGTCGTTCGCGACTCGGCGCGATGTGTCGTATGCGGAAAATGCGCGTCAGCATGCCCGAACAGGGCGACGGAACTTATAGGCGAGGAAGTAACGCCTGAAGAAATCACTGAACGGGTTTTGAGAGACAAGCCGTTTTACGACAATTCCGGAGGCGGTGTGACGTTCTCAGGCGGAGAGGCGACGATGCAGCCAGGGTTCCTGATTGCAACGCTCAGGCTTATGAAAGAAAAGGGTATTCATACGGCGATAGAGACGGCTGGATTTTTCAAAGAAAACCTTGCCGGCGAACTCACCGGGCTGGTGGACCTCTTTCTTTTCGACATAAAACATGCCGACTCCGAATTGCACAAGAAAATGACAGGCGTGTCCACGGACCTGATACAGCGTAATTTCAAGCGGTTGCTGAAAAGCGCCGGAGTTGAGAAAGTGCTGCCCCGTATACCGCTTATACCGGGTTTCAATACGGATAGCGAGTCCGCCGCCGGTATTGTCGAACTCCTGAAACGCGCCGGATATGAAGGCGAAGTCCATTTTATGCCATATAACAGGATGGCATCTACAAAGTATAAGAAGATAGGGCAGGGCGGGGCATACAAAGATTTCGGGGAACTGCGGGATGAAGATATTGAAAGCTTTAAGAAGTGTTTTGAATCGATCGGATTTAAAGTTAAAGTCAGCAAATAATACATCAACGAAAACAGGCACAGATAAGCATTGCAAACAAATATAATGCAACTACACTTTGCCGAATGTGTAACTTTTCCGGATTAGAAATTCAGATTTTTGTGACGTTGGAAGCCTGCTCGCCACGCGGCCCTTCCACGATGTCGAACTCGACGCTCTCGCCTTCTTCGAGTGTCTTATAACCTTCGTCCTGAATTGCGGAGTAATGCACGAAAACATCGTCTCCGTCCGATCTCTGGAGAAAACCATAACCCTTTGATGCGTTAAACCACTTTACTGTACCTTGAATTCTCATTTTGCTTCGCTTCTCCCTTTCCGCGAATCGAGCCTAGCAAAACGGTGTTTCTGAACAATGGAAAAGTTTTTAGTATTTTTGTGGTGACTTTATCCAGACAGAATCCCTCTAACATAAAACTAAGCTCATTACTTTTGATAAATACATTCCGCACAAAAAAAGAACATGTCCAAAAGAATGAATTATCAGTTAAGCTTAGTCTTATGTAACTATCGCGTTTTGTCAAGTCCGATATTAAAAATATGTTACTGTTCACAGAGTGGCAAACTGAAGGGTATCGAGTCAAAGGTATGTGTTATTCGAGCCTGTATTAAATCGCAGCCGGCCTTGCATGGCGAATCGGACGCAAGTATCCAATTGCTCCCTATCATTATACGACAGACCCGGAGCGGTTCCTGTAACGTATTCTCAACCGTTACGAATTTTGGCCCGCAATGGTGAAATATGCGGGATAGAAACGACGGTCACGATATACGGTGTTTGGTTCAAATCTCGTAGATGCGCACATACCAGGCGACAATATCCGCAGCTTTGTTGTCGTCGCCCGCGACTGCGTGGTCGCTGACAGCAGGGTAATTCGTATAATTTATCAACTCGCCGTCCCTGTTGGTAACACTGAAAAAAGTCGGCTTGATATAATCCAGCGCCTCGATCACCTCGTCTGTCGGAGTCAGGGGCAGAAGGCTCGTGATGAAATTCATCTTTATGGCGATATTGTCGGCGATAAAGTTGCTTATAAGCATTCTTACAGTTATGCTTGTGCCTGAAACAGTCGTGTAATAATACCTCGAAGATGTATTGTTGAACAGGGTCGGTTCATTGTCCCGGTCCTCTTCGTTCGCTATGATGTTTTCACTGAAATATCCGTCTTTCAGGACAATATAATATGACCAGTCTTTAGCGCGGTCGGCACCGGAAAGATATTGCCACGGGCCGTCGACATCCGGGTCGTTGTCCGTGTTCAGGGCAATATAGTAATAGTAATCGGGCGACACCGGTTCGGCCGTAACGAGCCTGATTTCGAGGATGCGGTCTTTAGGTGGTGGCGGCGGCACAGGCGCGTATCTCGCGCATCCTGAAAGGAATATCACGAATACAATCAGCAACCACGCTGCCCGTATTCCCGCCGTCAAAAACATGAATCCGCGTTTCATCAAGTTGTTTTTCATTTCTGTTCCTCAGACTTGAATTCTGTGAGATTCTCATTGAACTCGAACCCCTGGCCGCCCTGTGTGAAGCCGAAGCTTTTGCTCGGAAACGCAAGGATCATATATTGAAATTTGAATTCGTCTCTTTCCGTATTATATGAAAATTGAAGTTGCGTGCAGCATCTTGTTTTTGTGGCGATAACATCGCGGAGCAGGCTGTAACGGTCGTTGTCCTCGTAGACGCTTCTGGTCTGGAACTTCCAGCCATTGCGGCGCTTGTGCTCGGTTTTTATATTCATGTTGCGCAGTTCGAAATCCTTTTCCGTATCCCAGGTGGCGTTGATATTTATTCTTGTGTTTCTCCTTTTCAGTCCGAGTGTGGTCGAAGTATTGTTCCATGTATGCCGGTTGAGATCGCGACCGCCGTTGATGTTGAATGTCGAGTTCTGCGTGATGCCCCGCTTGTAATTGAGAGTCAGCGGACTGTATGAGAAAGTCCTGTAATTGTAGCTCGTCGCCATCTTGAAAACAGTTTTTGGATTCTGTATTGTAAAGTTGCCGTTGAGCATTATCTGTTCGGAGCCGCGGTCGCGCGGATACGGTATTCCGCCGGAGTCGCCGGACTTCCTGTAGTTCATCGTAAATGTTTTTGTCTTGCCGTTCCTGCTCCGCGTCCGGTACTGGAGCGCCGTCGTGTGGTCGAGTATATACATCGCGTCTTTCGTGTTGTAGAAACGCTGTTTGTATGTTTCCCGCGGAGTGATAGTGAGCCTGTTGCCGAATTTGAACTGCCTGTCGGCCATGAGCTCGAAGGCGTTCCTGCGCAGCGCCTCGCTGCTCCTGCGTGTGCCCTGCCTGTATCGGCCATGCTGGAAAGAAACCTTTTTTAATGGAATATATTTTTGCGGTAGTGTTTTCTGCCAGAGTTTTGGTTGTAGCTGCACATTTATCTCCGGCGTCTTCTGGTTGTTTACGCTGACATTCCGGTCGTTCGCGTATTTGTCGCCGTCGGGGTCGAAGGTCTTGTATGTCGTCATCGTCATCGAGAGGATGCCGGGCAGATTATATCTTGTCGTCGAGTTGAAGGTCGACTCTTCATTTTTCGGATATTCGCCGATCTGCCTGAATGTCTGTGTATAGTTGTAATCGAGAGTGAGGTTTTTGCTGAATCGCGTTTTCCTCGTCAGGCCGATCGAACTGTTCTTGCTTTCGGACCTGCTTTTGCTTTCGTTGAAGTTATACTTTATTCCAAGGTTCTTGTAACTTGTCTGCCTGATATTCATGTTCAGTGCATATCTGGCAGTGTTAGTGCGGTAGGCGGGTGTGTAGATGTTGTATGTGTTGACTCTGGAATACGAAGTGTTTCCGGAGAACTTCTTTCCGAACTTCAGTTGCTGTGTCAGCGAAATCGTCGAGTTTGTATTGCCCGATTGCTTGTCGTTATTAGTCTTAAAAGTAGTGCGGCCCGCGCCGCCGATCCTGCGTGCGGTGTACTTGTGGTCCATCCCGTACTCTGTGCCCTTTTTCGTCATATAGTTCAGTATTATCCAGCCGGAAACAAGTTCTCTCGCAAGATACGGATACTTCGACAGCACATAGAAGCCACGGGTTTTGTCGTAGCCGAATTCTGGCATATAACGGTCTTCATCCTTAAGCGATATAATATAAAGAGGCAGCCACATCACGCGCGTTTTACGCAGATATATCGCTACTTTCCGGGCGATTATTTTATTGTTCGGAAATATCGAAACGTCGCGCGCGCGCATGTGATATTCCGACGGGCAATGCGGGCCGCACGTTGTGAAATCCGGATACCTCACCTTCACCTTCCGCTCTGTTCCCTTCACCGTCTCGCCGGTAAAAAAAACTTCTGTTCCCTTGTTGTCCGAAATGGTGCGGCCACTCACCTGCGACAACTCGAAATACTTTTCATCGTATTTGTATATAAGAAACTCGCCGTCCAGTTCGTTATCCGATTCGATAACCGCGACATTTCCTTTCGCAGTCACCATTTTCGTCCTTTCATTCAGGACTGCTTCATCGGCCATTATGCGGGTGCCTTCATAGGCGATCACCACGTTGCCTTTCATGAACGTAACCGACATGTTTTTTTCATACTTGAGATAATCGGCCGACTCGATGACAATCCGATATTTCTGTGATCGCGCGCACGCCCCTTTCGGCGAAATCGTGCACGAAAGCAGCATCACAGCTAATCCCACGAGCCATGCTGCTGCAACGGATGCGGAAAACGATTTTATGTGTGCGGTCATTCCTGTGTGGTCATATCTCATCAAAAACCTGTGTGTTACTGATTATCGAGCCAATTGCAAAATTCTGATTCAGCTACGGTCGGCTGCAATTGTCAACAGCTGCGTTGTCGGCACAAAATCATCCTCGACGTACTCTACAAGTACGCCTGCGGGGATTTTGCACCTCTGCCTTGCTTCCGACCAATTTCGCTCGACCTCGCTTCGAATATAATTTTGCAACTGGCTCTATCTTTCACCGTTTATTACGCATTCATCTTCTGGTGCGGACAATCAGGACAATACCAATCGCGAGGAAAAGCACATTCTGCGCCCACGCCGCAACTACAGGCGGCAACACTCCCTTGTAGCCCAGCGCGGTACATATTATCGTCATCACCCAGTAGAGGATCACAAGAAGAAAAGCTGTCAATATCCCCGCCATCATACCGCTGCGCCCCGTTTTAATACTCAGCGGCACCCCCACAAGCACACAAATGAAACTCGCAACGGGGATCGACATTTTAAAGTACATGTCGGTTTCCCATTTCTTAGTGTCGATGCCGCTTTCCTTGAACAGCGTTATCTTGTCACGCAGTTCCCCGAGCGTCATCTCCTGGGGCGACTTCTGCTCGCCGAATATCTGTTCCATGTGTCGCTCGATATTCAATTTAAGTTTTTCGAAATTCACTTCGTAATCGAGCAATCCGTTATCCTTGAAATGGTGGATCATGCCGTCGCGGAGTGTAAGTGCGTTGCCCTTCCAGTCACCGCGCGGCGCTGTGGTGATGCGCGGATATTTACCCGTTGACGTATCATATATTAAAATGCCGAGCACAGTATCCGAGCGCGGATCAACCGAGTCAATATAAAACATCTTGTTGTCTTTACCCTTGAAAAAGACATTTGCCATAGGTTTGTTCATTACATCGCTCAGGTAGAACTGCCGCCACAGCTTCGCGCTCTGCGTGTTTGACCACGGCACAATGCGCTGAAGCGTAACCCACCCGAACGCGCTAACCAACGCTCCGCCAACAAGAACCGGCATGAGAATCCTTATTACACTCATGCCGCTCGTGCGCATCACATCGATCTCGCTGTCTTTAGACATCCTGCTCATCGAGATAAGCGAAGCGAACAATGTAGCCATCGGCAACGCCAGCACAAGGAACGCGGGCACCTGGTAAAAAAGTATCTTCATGAAAACAGCGAGCGGCACCTGCTTCTCTATCACGAAATCCAGCATCTGGAACAGGATCATATTCACCATAAGAAAAATCACAACAAGCGTCAGCCCAAAAACGAGGTATAGAAAAAACTCACCAAGAATGTATCTGTCTATAATCTTAAAAATTCTCATTTATAAATTGACTTTCAGGCGGAAATCTCCATAATGTTATAGTGCCGTTTCGAGAAACGGCCTCGCAGCAAGCCGAAGTGGCGGAATTTGGTAGACGCGCTAGATTCAGGTTCTAGTGTTCACTATTGGACGTGGGGGTTCAAGTCCCCCCTTCGGCAGTATCCTGTAAGTTGATTTCGACAATACCTTCCTTCTTACCTTCCACTCGGCGTTCATTTCACCGGCGCAACGATAGTGTCATGTCACACTTGTAAATGTGCAAGATGTGTAGGGCGGGGGCACCGCAGCGCGCCTGAGCATATTTCTCGCGAAAACAGTTTTTACAAGCGCAAGTTGAGGCGGGGTACGGTGACCCCGCTCTGCACTTTTATCGTTATTACGCTAGCCCATTTTACGTCTTTTCTTGTTGACGCAAAGTTAGTGCGGGCCACCGCTCTGTGAGACTAAAAACACGCCTGCTATTATAATCGCCACACCCACCCATCTCAACGCGGACACCTTTTCTCCAAAAAACAATCTCGAACACAACAATATTATAGCGTAGCTGATGCTTACCATCGGATATGCCATGCTCAGGTCCAGATGCGAAATCGCAATAAGATAAATTACCATGCTCATGAAATAAAAACACATTGCAATATAGATGTACGGCGAAGCAAGCAGCTTCATGAAATGCTTTGCAAAAGAGCCCGAAGCGAAATCCAGACCGTCAAGTTTTATCACTGTGATTTTCATCAGCAACTGGCCGCAGATTGCGCAGAATATAGATGCGAAAAGAAGCACGAAAGCCATTAGCCGGCCTCCTCTGTGCGTGATATAATTATTACTCCTGCAATTATCATCGCAACTCCGCTTATGCGTATAATATTAACATTCTCACCTAACACCAGCGCACCGTACAACAATATAACTACGTAACTAAGTGAATTGAATGGGTATGCGAAGCTGAGTTCGAGGTTGGAGATGATTGTCAGCCAGAGCAGAATCCCCGAACCTGTCAGGAAAAGCCCGATTATTATGTATGGTGAAGTAATAAACGCGAACAACAGAGGAAGTAGCCCGTGGAACTGCTCCAGACCGCCGAGTTTTGAAACGCCCGTCTTCATCAGTATCTGCGAACTTGTCGCGAATATGATGTCAATAAACAAAAGGATTTTATATTTCATATTTTCTCTTCGAAAGATTAATATTCAGGAATCCAAAATAAAAAAAGCATCAGTCTTTCGCGCGTTTCTTCAACTCCTTTATCAGGGCGTTGCACACCTGCCCCGCATCGGCAACTATAGCGACATCCGCCATCTTCATCATCGTGGCGTTCGGGTTCTTGTTGACTGCAATTATGAAATCCGCATCTGTAATCGCCGCGGTATGCTGGATCGCGCCGCTAATGCCAAAGGAGAACAGAGCCTGTGGCCTGATATTCTTGCCTGCCTGTCCGACAAGCGCGTCATGGCTCGCCCAGTTGGAATACACAACAGGCCTTGTGGCGCCGACTTCCGCGCCAAGAAGTTTCGCGAGTTCATTCAGGTTGCGAAACTTTCTTTTGCTTCCCATGCCGCGCCCGCCGCATACCACCACTCTGGCGTTTTCGAGCTTCACTCCGCGCTCGGGGATTTTCTCGGAGCTGATCAGCCGAACTCTTTCCTCTGGAAGATCGTCAGGCAGTGGAATATATATCTTTTCACTATCGAGGTTGTCATTGTGCGGTATTTCTTTGAAAGTGCCCGGCCTGACCGTCGCCATCTGCGGTTTGCTGTCCGGCGCGACAATATCGGCAAGCAGATTACCTCCGAATGCCGGCGCAGTCGCCACAAGACGTTCCTCTTTGTCTATCTTCAGTCCGATACAGTCCGCGCTGAGGCCCGCGCCAAGTCTTTTCGCAACACGCGGCGCGAATTCCTTCCCGAACGCCGTGGCTCCGATAAGAAGTATATCAGGCTCATACTCACGCGCCAGTCGCTCGAGCAGCGCGGCGTATATTTCTATCTTATATTGCGCGAGTGACTCGTCTTTTACTATATATATCCTGTCTGCGCCGTGACATGTGTATTCCCATACCCATTCGTCAATATCGTTGCCGAATACAACAGCGCACAAATCCGCGCCTGTCTGCGCCGCGAGTTCTTTCCCCTTCGCTATCAGTTGCAGGGTAACGCGGTTCTGGAAATAATTCCTGTAATCACCGAATACCCATATTTCTCTTCTATTGTTTGTCATTTATAATGCTCCAACCGGTAAAGCGCCGTCAGAATTGTGCATTCTCTAAGCGAGGTCTTTTCCAATCACGCCGCCGAGGAGATCGCCGAATTTGTCGAACAGTTCTTCGACAGCTTTCTTTGCGGAACCCTTGATCAGAACGCCCTTTTTCTCCGCCGTAGGCGAGTAGACACTGAGAATCTTCGTGGGCGAGCCGCCGATACCGATTCGCGCCGGGTCGGCACCTATCGCTTCAACGTCCAGCACTTCGATCTGTCCCTCGTCGAACGCGTTCTCGACGCCTGCGAATGATACATACCTGGGAATATTATGCCGCGTGGACACTGTTATAAGACCGGGAAGCTCCATTTCGAGAGTTTCAAGAAAATCGTCCGATTCGCGTTTCATGCGCAATATGTTACAATTCAACTCGAATTCCTCGACACAGGCGACACCCGGTACATCCAGCTCCTCCATCATCTGCGGCCCCACCTGCCATGTCTCGCTGTCCGAGGTATGCGCTCCGCACAAAATGAGGTCGAAATCCGGGCAGACTTTCCGTACTGCGCATGCAAGTGTATATGACGTCGCCAGTGTGTCCGCGCCCGCCATTCTACGCGATGTAAGCAGCACTCCCCGGTCCGCGCCCATACCCAGGGCTTCGCGCAGGACTTCCTCCGCCTGCGATGGGCCCATACTCAACACGGTTATGTCGCCACCGTGTTTTTCTTTAATGCGTATCGCGGCTTCGAGCGCGTGTTTACATGCCGGGTTCATCATCCCCTCGGCATGTTCGCGCTTCAGTGTTCCCGTCTTCGCGTCCCATGGCAGTTCTGATACCATCGGAACCTGTTTCACGCACACGACAAGTTTCATAATAAGCGTTCTCTCAGAAAATATTATGTGATTGCCCTCGGGCTTTCATCGTCGTAATTATATGGATATACAAATTGAAAATAAAGCTTCGGGGTGTTCGTTCAGGCATCTTTGCGACAATCCGGAACTCCGATCAGCGACGAAAAAGGCTGAAGTTATGAGTTCACTGTGGATATATTATAGAGCCGACCGCAGCAGAATCAGAATTTTGTAATCGGCTCTACGAAAAGAACTTTTGCTTTTCGCGCTTTTGCTTTTATATCCAGCGTATGCGGTATATGATGGTTAGCGAGTGAGGCGGACAGGAGTTGTATATGGAAATAATACTATTACTGAGTTTTGCGGCGATTCCCGTATTTTTGTTGCTTTCGGGAACAGAAAGCGTGCAGGAAGCCGGTGAGGATTCGGTGATTCTTGTAGGGCACAGGGGCACCAGAAGCCGGGCCGATGAAAATACGATTAAAGCATTCGGGCTGGCCGCTGATTACGGAATGGACATTATCGAATGCGACCCGCGCCTCACAAAAGACGGTGCCTTCATCATCATGCACGACAAGACTGTGGACAGGACGACAAACGGCAGCGGGAAAGTCGAAGACATGACACTCGACGAGATAAGGATGCTTCGAACTGAACACGGGGAAATGATTCCGACACTTGAAGAAGTGCTCGATGTTGCGAAGGAGCGCAGGGTAAGAGTTTACCTTGACACAGGAGTGCATGACATTTCTACTATGGAAAAGCTGATGGCGGTTGTTGTCGGTAAGAAGATGAGGGACAGAGTCGTTGCGGGGCTGTGGCGCATAGAAGATCAGAAATGGATGCAGTCGAATTATCCGGAAGTAACCACTTCTCTCTCATGGCCCGTGCCGGCGCTGAGTTTGAAACAGATAAGAAAACTCGGGGCCGACTGGGTCGGTATGCTTGTGGAGACGGCCACAGCGGCACGTATCAGGAAGGCGAAGCGACTGGGGTTGCGCGTAATAACGATGCCGATAAATAGTGAGAAAAGAGTCAGGAAAAAGATGAAAGCAGGATTGGATATAATACAGACGGACGATCCGCTAATATTGCAGTTTATTGTTGAAAAGAGAACAGGAAACAACTGCACCAAAGGCACTGGCGAATAGAACATGCTGAATAATATTATATCTTATATCTATAGGATAATTAAAAGTATAAGTATGATGATTTTATCGCTGGAGTGGGAATCGGGCACCCTGTTTGCCGGATTCATGCGTATACTGATAATTTTGCTCCTGACATTTATAACTTCAGCAAACCTATGCTACGCCCGGAACAATAAGCATTGCGCGAATATACCGACAGACAGAGGACCTGTAACAGGCGTGGACCTCGGCGAAAACGACATGTGCGAATATCGCGGAATACCTTATGCCGCGCCGCCTGTGGGATCGCTTCGTTTTGAAAAACCTGTTCCACATGCCGAATGGCAACAGCCGTATCTCGCTTATGAATTCGGACCTGAATGCCTTCAATATCCGATGAGTATTTTTCCGTCAAGGAAACTTGTCGGAAGTGAAGACTGTCTGTACCTGAATATATGGCAGCCGAATGACGCGGGCGCCGAGTTGCTGCCTGTAATGCTTTTTGTGCATGGCGGCGGTTTCGTTTCCGGTTCGGGCTCGCAGGAAATATACCGCGGCAACAGGCTATCGGAGCAGGGCAGGGTGGTTGTTGTTACTTTCAACTATCGGCTTGGCGCAATGGGTTTCCTCGCGCATCCGGCACTAAGGGATTCAAAAGGAACCAGTGGGAATTACGGAATGTACGACATGGCTTATGCAGTTAGTTGGGTGCGGAAGAATATAGAATATTTCGGAGGCGATCCGCACAATATAACGCTGTTCGGCGAATCCGCGGGCGCTGTGAGCATTGCGAATTTTATTGCGTCGCCTTCCGTGTCGGCGATGTTCAGGAGGGCGATCATGCAGAGCAGTCCCATGATGATGATATACAGGACGCTCGATGAGGCGGAAAAGGAAGGGAGCAGGGCGGCGGAGATGCTGGGTTGCGGCGACCCGGCAACAGCGGCGATGTGCCTTAGGCAGTTGCCTGCGGATAAAATCTATGGCATTGTGAGATCAGGCATGACACCCCCTTCGTCGCCAAACGGCAAAAATAACAGCAGCGAAGCATTCAGTTTTCAACCGAATATCGACGGCAAACTAATTCCCGGGCGTGCGCTGGAGATCATCAATAAAGGTGGCTTTTCGTCGGACATCGGCATCATGCTCGGCGTCAACAGGGACGAGACTACCATTTTCAATATCGGCAGGGACCTGCGAACCTATGATGAATTCAGAAGCAGCCTCGGTCCGAATGTCGAATATATCAGAGAGCGATACGGTGCGGAAGTCGAACCCTCGGACATGCTGCGGCAGTATGCGCCCGGTCGTTATAAGACTCCGAAGCGCGCTTATATCGAGATGACGACGGACACGCGTTTTGTGTGTCCCACGCGGGCCGCCGCGCGATTGTTCGCCGAAAACAATATTAAAACATATCTCTACATGTTTACAAAGGCTCCTGTTGAGACGGGATTCGCACAGGGGCTCGGCGCTTTTCACGGATGCGAACTTCCTTTTGTGTTCGGAAATTTCAGATTCATGGGTCTGGATTTCAAAACAAGGTCCAACCGGGCACTGTCGCGCAGGGTTATTGATCTTTGGACAACATTTGCACGAACGGGTATTCCGCGCGCATTCGAAGTGCCTGATTGGCGGCCGTACAGTGCCGAAAAAGATAATTTTCTTCTCATCGGTGACGTGATCGAAACTTCTGAAGGCATGAATCGCGAAAAATGCGATTATCTCGAAGGACTGCTCGTCGGCTCGTTCGGCGGTTGATGTCGATACCATTTTTCAGAAAAAAACCGGGTTTTTCGCCGAATTGTGTGGGTAAAACAGCTTTCATCGTTTCGGGGCTCCGATCCGGAACGCAGGGTCTGAACGCGCCTCGTTCATTGATCTATTTTTCAACATCCCCTTACAACCTTGCGCAGGATTTCATTCTTAAGAGCCAAAACTGTAAGTAGGAATGCTGAGTTTTTAGTGAAATCTGGCATGTATTTTGCGGAAGAATATTGAGCAATGTATGGTGAATACAAGCCCTGGTTTGTAATAAGGTGATATTTTGGAAATGAAACTCCCCGGAGCAGGCTCCGGGGTATCAAAATACGTGAGACAACTTCTGGAGAAGTTTTCTCACACTCTTTCAAAACTTTTCGTCGAGAAGCGCAAGAAGAGCGCTTCTCTCAACATTGTGTCGACCTTACGTATCACCAACTCCGGGGCAAGCCCCGAAGAATTATTTTCGATTAAATGAACTATTGCGTTTTTATAAAAAGAAGTGCCATGTCAACAAAGGAAAAATGTAAAATGGGGTAGATTTAAAACAATAAAAGTAAAGGGCGGGGGCACTGTACTCCGCCTCAACTTGTGCCTGTACAAACAGTTTTCGCGAGAAATATGTTCAGGCGGGGTACGGTGACCCCGCCCTTGTCTACACCTTCTTGCGACGTTGCAAGCCTGACGTGACAGTAGTGGAATTTATGAGGACGATCCGGAATTAAAGGGCATATTCCAGTCTTGTCCCCGAAATTCTCACAATATGTTGAAAAATGCACAAGTTTGGAATTAATCCGGATTTCTTGCAGAGAAATCCGTAAAACCGTGCAATAAAAAGCACATACGAGGTGGTTTTTGTGCAGAGTTCTGCATTCACAAAAAGCGGAAAATGTGCTATAATAATATTAACAGTGAAGAATCTTAATCTTTCAAACATAGAGTCAATTACTACAGTCAATACATTTCCATGTAAAAAATCAGGTTACGGCGGCAGCCGTTTCCTGTATACGTTTATAAAAATATGGAAGCGGTAGCTTCCGGTTTTTTGTGTTCACAGGGTTGACCCTGGGAGCAATGAGTATGAGTAGACAATGCAAATCTATTTTACAGGGGATTCTTATGAAGCGAAGTAGCGTAATATTCTGCTTGCTTGTAATACTCACACTGGCCTCGACCGGAATCGCACGAGCACTGCCCGGAGTGCCGCCCGCCGCGAGGGACGGCTACGATCTGGGTATAGATGTCGATTGGAACAATAGTACTACTGATATCGGTGCCAACTGGGATGCGGCTGCACCGAACGGAAGCACTATTACCGGCTACCACATGTGCGTGTCTTCGACGAATACGTGTATCGCCTGCGACCGCGCGCCGGACACGATAGTATGGACAAATCCCCCGGGTGGAAATCTTCAAGGATCGCTCAACACCGGTACATTCTCGACAGGGAGTAAGAACTATGTATGTATATGGGCGGAAAACGCAGATGGAGAGGGGACAGCGCGGGTATCCGACGGTTTCGATGTCGACCTGTCACCTCCGAGCACAATAGCAACTGTTTATGATGGAATTATTTTTCATCTTGACATGGATTACCAGTCATGGACGGACCGGATTTACGCGAGTTGGGACGCCGCGTCGGACGCTCAGAGCGGAATATGCAATCATCAGTATCGTATAGGCACGACGCAGGGCGGCGGAGAAGTTGTCGACTGGACAAGCACGGGCAGTTCGTCCACCAGTTTTTCAAGACTCGGGCTCTCTCTGTCGAACGGGACAAAGTATTACGTTACCGTAATTCCCGAGAACTGTGCCGGAAGCATTCCTGACGATCCGCCGCCGCCCGGTGTGGCTCCATTTGCATTTACATATTCCGACGGCATTACAGTCGACAACACACCGCCTACCGGCGGCGAACCTGTGATAGAAATATTTATTGATCCTGGTGTCGACATAGATTTCCAGGGTTCGACCAACACGATCAAGGCCCAGTGGCCGGCTTTCGTGGACCTTGGAAGCGGCATGGACAAATATCGTTATGCAATCGGCACGGCGACGGACACGACAGAAGCCCTGGGCTGGACAACTATCGCTTATTCACCTGGAACCAAGGTTGTGGAAGTTACTTCATTATCCCTTAAACCCGACCAGACATATTACGTGACGGTCAGGGGTTACAACAACGCGGGTGCATATAAAGAGGTTGTGTCGGACGGGGTGACGATAGACACATCCGGGCCGGAGGGACCGACGGAAGTGAGGGACGGTCTTGGAGTGGACATCGACTTCCAGACTTCAACAACCCAATTATCGGCAAACTGGGATGTCGTCCAGGACCCTCAATCCGGTATTGTCAGGTATCTGTACCAGATCGGCACGACACAGGGCGGAAATGATATTGTGGCGGTGACCGACAACGGACTGAACACATCGTTTACCAAAACGGGGCTGACACTGATCGTCGGTACGACATATTACGTCGAAGTCGTAGCGGAGAACGGCGTCGGTATGCAGACGAAAATAGGCGGCAGCGGCGGCTATTACCCGATCAGCGATGGAGTGACGATCGACACGGGAATACCGACATTGCCCGACGCTGTGCGTGACGGCACCATTGCTCCCGATATCGACACTACGCCTTACGGTACCAAGTTGTCCGCCAACTGGGATGACTGCAATTGCGGGATAAGCGGAGTAGATCATTATCAGTATGCGATAGGGACGACGGCCGGCGGGACGGATGTTGTGCCCTGGACGAGTATCGGCACGGCGACATCGGTCACGCATATCGATCTGGCGCTCGCGAATCTGACCACGTATTACTTCACGGTAATGGCGAAAGCGGGAAACGGGAACTGGACAGGCGCGCGCAACTCGGATGGACAGATGACGAGTTATACGGAGACGACGCCGCCGCCCGCGGTGCCGGTCGTCAGAGACGGGACCGGCGAAGATGTCGATTACATTACACCGACCACGACCGTATACGGGAACTGGCCGCCGACGACGGACCCGGAAAGCGGCGTCGCATACTATTCCTACGCGCTGGGAACGACGCCCGGCGGCGCCGACGAGATCGGGTGGACGAATAATTCCACGTCGACAGTGATGGCGGATGCGCACGCGCTTGCCGGCGGTACGGGAAATACGTATTACATATCCGTAGTCGCGTATAACGGAAACGGCGACGCATCGGCTGTTGAAACATCAGACGGGTTCCAGGTCGACAACACACCGCCTTCGGACATTACGACGCTCAATGACGGGCTGGGCGCCGATATCGACACGACGTCGGTTATGACGGAGCTGTCGGCGAACTGGTCGGCTTCCTCGGACGTGGACAGCGGCATCGCACGTTACTGGTATTCGATAGGAACGACCGCCGGGGCGTCGGACACCGTTTCGTGGACGGATAACGCAACGAATCTCTCGGTTACGCACGGTGGACTCGACCTCGTCAACGGTCAGACATATTACTTCACGGTGAAAGCGGAAAACGGCGCGGGCTACATGTCCAACACGATTACCAGCGACGGCCAGCAGGTGAACAATACAGACGTCACGCCGCCACCCGCCATAGACATCATCTACGACGGCGATTACATATCACACACTAGCATCTGCACGGGATTGAATCAGACCAATTGCGAAGCATACCCTTCTGTCTGCAACTGGACGGGCGCGTTGTGCCAGGACCTGAGTCCGGAGCCTGACGACCTGACGGTATCGTGGTCGGGGGTGGACGACCCGGAAAGCGGGATACTGTATTATGAATATGCGCTGGGCACAACGCCCGGCGGCTCGGATATTATCGGCTGGGCGAGCCATACGGATAATACGTTCGTAACATACAGTGAACTGGTTTTTGTGCATGGAGACATATATTACTGGTCCGTCAGAGCGGTGAACGGGGTGGGGCTGACGGGGGCGACCACCCAGGCGGACGGCGTGGAAGTCGACAATACGTATCCAGGCGATATAGCGACGGTGAACGATGGGCCCGGCGCCGACTGGGACGTGTTTTACGACCCGACCGAGTACCCGGCGAACTGGTCCGCATCGGTAGACGGCGAGAGCGCGATATCGGATTATTACGTGGGGCTCGGCGCGACAAACGGGTATCCGGACCTCATGTCGTGGACATCCGCCGGAACGGATACCGCCGAGACAATCACCGGTCTGAGCCTGACCGACGGACAGACGTATTACTTCTTTGTCAAGCCCAAAAACGGATCGGGACTCGAGGGAAACGCATCGGTATCCGACGGCGCGTTACTTAATACTGACACATCGGCACCGTCGACGGTGGGAGTGGTCAGGGACGGGCTGGGCGCGGACATAAACTCGACGCCGGTCGCGACGCAGCTTGAAGCCAACTGGAACGCCGCCGTCGACGGAGACTCGGGCATAAGGCGCTACTGGTATGCGATAGGCACCGCGCCGGGGGCTACCGACATTGTCGACTGGACGGACAACGGCAACAATCTGTCCGTAACCCACACGGGATTGCAAATACCGAACTATACATGGTGCTATTTCACGGTGAAAGCGGAGAACTGGGGCGGGATAGAATCCGGAGTGGTCAATTCCAACGGCCAGCAGGTGGATATCGTCGACGGCACGCCGCCTACGAACATCTCTTATGTGTATGACGGCACGGGGCCGGACGATATAGATTTCACAAACGACGGAACACAGCTTTCGGCGATATGGGATACTTCGTCCGATCCGGAAAGCGGAATAGTCAAATATCAATATGGGATCGGCACCTCCACGGGTGCTGTGGACCTGGTGGGCTGGACGGACATCGGACTGGCGACCGGGGTCACGCATACGGGGCTGTCGCTTATTCAGGGCCAGAAGTATTACTTCACGGTGCGGGCGGAGAACGGTGTCGGGCTGCAATCGCCCGCCGCGAATTCCGACCGGCAACTCTATGACGCGACAGCGCCGTCGGCACCCAGTTGGGCGAATGACGGAGCGGGGCCGGGCGACGTGGATATAATCTTTTTGCCGGATCAGATGTCCGCGAACTGGGCGTCGGACGCTGCAGACGGCGAAAGCGGAATCGACACGTTTTACTACTCGATAGGCACCAGTGCCGGTGCGACGGATGTATTGGACTGGACGGACGATGGAACTTCCGGCTATGGGATGACGCAATTGAATCTGTCCCTGATGGACGGGGTAACGTATTACGTCAATGTGCGGGCGGTAAATGGAGCGGGAGGTGTATCGGCAACAGTAACGACCGACGGACAGAAGCTGGACAACGGGCCGCCCCAGCAGAGCAACTGGGACCCGGCGAAATTCAGCACCATAGGCACAGCGTCTCCGACTGTGACATTCGACCTGAATGAAAACGGCTCGTGCCGGTGGTCGCTGACGGACCAGGGCTATACGGATATGGGGGCGGGTCAGGACTGCGGCGGCGGCGGAACAACATCCATGACCTGCGACGTGGCGGGACTCGCGGACGGCGCCACTATTTTCTACCTCTCCTGTATAGATACCAATTTGAACGAAGATACGGACCTGACAAATGAACATATAAATGTCACGGTGGACAGTACGCCGCCGACCGATATAGCGAATGTTTATGACGGCACGGAGACGGGCGTGGACAGCGACTTCGCCAGCTCGACCACATCGCTGTCGGCCAACTGGTCGACCTCGTCGGACCCCCAGACAGGAATATCCGCCTATTATTATGCGATAGGTACTGCGACATTCGCGACAAATGTAGTGGACTGGACCTACGCGGGCGGCAACACGTCCGTCACACAGGGCGGACTGACACTGACGAGTGGATTGACATATTATTTCGCGGTCAAAGCGATGAACACAGCAGGTACTTATTCCAATGTCTCGGTTTCAGACGGCGTCGTAGTTGATAATGCGCCGCCGGTGCAGAGCAACTGGTCGCCCGCAAGCGGGACAGAGCAGGGAAGCTCGACGGTTGTCATCACTTTCGACACCGACGAAAACGCGACATGCAGGTGGTACGAATACGACAACGCATACACGGTCATGCCGGCAGGGAACGAGTGCGCAGGCGCGGGCACAATGTCGCAAACCTGCACTGCGACGGGCCTCACGGAAGGCAGCAACAACGTCTATATCGCGTGCATGGACACAAATAATAATTCGGATGCTTACGACACAAATACCTTGCTCACATATACGATCGACCTGTCCACGCCGATACAGAGCAACTGGGACCCGGCGGACGATTCGGGTGTGGCGACGACATCACCCCTGTTGACATTCGACACGGATGAGACAAGCCGCTGCCTGTGGGCTCTGTCCGATCTGGATTATTCCTCGATGCCGGCAACTCACACATGTGACGTCGCGCTTGCCGTCAATCACTCGTGTTCGACGACAGGGCTGTCGGTGGGCACCGAGTCTGTTTTCATCGGCTGCGAGGACGAGTGGTCGAACGCGGACGACGCCACAAGTTCGACAGAACTGTCATATACGGTTGACGACACGGCGCCGGGCACTATCGCGTTTGTGTATGAAGGTGCGGGCGCGGACGAAGACACGCAGAGCAGCGGATCGTATATGAGCTCGAACTGGGATATTTCCGTGGACAGCGAAAGCGGGATAGCAAGGTACTGGTATTCAGTGGGTACAACACCCGGCGCTTCCGATACGATAAGCTGGACGGATAACGGGCTTTCCAGATATGCGAACGACACCGGACTTTCCCTGACCGACAACCAGATGTATTACACGACTGTGAAAGCTGAAAACGGGGTCGGCCTGTTCTCGACCAACACGATTTCGGACGGAACTCTGGTCGACTACTACGACGATACTCCGCCAACTGATATCGTGACCGTGATCGACGGCCTTTCGACAGACGCGACATGGCAGGCTTCGACTACGGACCTGGAGGGAAGCTGGTCGGAGTCCACGGATTCGGAAAGCGGGGTTTCGCACTACTGGTACAGTGTCGGAACGGTCGCGGGCGCGTCGGATACCATCAACTGGACTGATAATTATGGATACAAGAACTTCTCGACCACTACGTTGACACTTGTCGACGGGACGACGTATTACCTCACGGTGAAGGCCGAAAACGGGGCCGGTCTGTTCTCGAATACTACTACCTCGGACGGCGTAACGGTCGACGCGACGCCGCCGAGCGACATATTGACTGTTAACGACGGAAACGGAACAGACATTGACACGGCGACCTGGACGAACTATATCGCTATGAACTGGTCCGCGTCGGCGGACGGACAGAGCGGATTGCAGCGCTACTGGTATGCGATCGGCACAGCGAGCGGCGCGACGGATGTCGTGTACTGGACAGACGCGGGAGTGGCAACCGCCGCTACGGCGACGCCGCTGGTGCTTGTCGAGGGCCAGACGTATTATGTAACCGTTAAGGCCGAGAACACTGTGGGACTGCT
>JAJRTR010000132.1 GCA_024278215.1 bacterium | reverse complement strand
ATGATTTTGTGCCGACAACGCGGCTATGGACAATTGCAGCCGACCGCAGCCGAATCAGAATTTTGCAATTGGCTCTTCTGATGAAACTCATGCCGGGGCCGGCTGTTAACCCGCGTATTGCGCCGGCGCGGGGCCAGCGAATCATGCGGCAATCGAGCAGCCCGCCAGTTCTCTTTCCATCGCATTACCGATGTTTATAAAAGCTGCTTCGGCATCCGCGGCTACATTCAAAACGGACTGAAGTTGCAGCCTGCGCATGATTCTTTCGATATTGCCCGCCAGGTTGTACATTGTGAAATAAGCGCAACTGTTTTCAGCCATCCCGGCTATCCTCAGGAGGAACACTATCCCGACACTGTTTATGAACGTTACGGCACTCATGTCAAACAGAAGTTTTGCATCTTCACACAGCAACCTGCCCAGTTTCTGTTCGAATTCGGGATAACTTCGCGACGTTATTTCACCTTCCGGTTTTACTATTATGAAGTCGCTCTCCGATGACATCTTGTAAGTTTCCATCTGTTTGTCTGCCTCCGTTTTCTTTGATTTATGGTTTTCATGAGCCGGTCGCCGCGCGGGCGGAATGTACCCGGCGTGTCAGATATGCGCCTTTATCGTATATATGAGCGTGGTCTGGTAGACGCCCGGCGTATCATCCGCGAGAAGGTCGATTCGATAGGCCAGGTCTCTGTTGTCGCCGGATGTGGGCGGATTGCCGTTTATCAGGGTGACCTCGGAAGTCCCGCTCAAGGGGATATAGCTGCCTCCGCCGATGCGGACCATCATTTCAGATACAGGTTTTGTTCCGCTGCCGCCGAGAAAGGTATCGGAGACTGCTTTCACAGTCAGGTCGAAGACATCATTTGCCGTTAATGACAATGTGCCTCCCGAAATACCGTCTTTGTATCCGGCGGTGAATTCGGCGGCTGTCACGGCATTGGCTCCGGTCAGGTCAATCGATGTGCCGGGTACCGACCATCCAAGTACGAATATCGTCGGTATCTCAATGCTGACATCGACATTTTCCGTGTCCGAAGCAACAGCACTTGTTGCGAAAATCATCAGCGCGGCGACCGACGCGAAAAGAATCCTTCGCAGGAGATTCGCATAGCTGCATGTTCTATTGCCGACAGTTCCGCTTTTGTGTATTGTCGCGCTCATTGTCTTCTGCATTCTGGACTCCATTTGCTGTAGTTGCCGATAGAAAGGGCAAGTATTGTGCCAGTTGTGTTGAAAAGAAGTCGGTGCATGAAAAAGTCTTTGTTTAAGGGAATTATTAAATACGTTATTGTCACAAATATTTTACCGGCGGAATGTCCGGCTGATTTAGTAAAATGTGGATTACAATCGACTGTAAAAGCGATTTGACACATTGGGCTCTTGGTTCACCGTAAGCAACAACACCCTGCCGGGTCGGGGGCTCGATATATTTGATGCTGTTTCGGTACAATGCTATAATATAAGTTGATAAAAGAGCCGAAAACACTTTGATAACAACTTCGCAGATATTGACACAAACTGGATACCTTGATATGTCGAATATTGAAGTCGGACGGATTCCGGAAAACTGCAAATCTCCGTATCGCCTGCTTGTTGTTGATGATGAAGCGGGAATCTGTAACCTTCTTGAACGGTTTTTTATGGCTGAAGGGTTTGATGTCGAATCGGCGCAGGACGGCAAACGGGCCTTGAAACTATGCAAAGATCGGCACTTTGATCTTGCGTTTATCGACATAATGCTTCCCGATATAAAAGGAGACGCGCTTTTTGCGGAACTGCTGGAGATCAATCCTGACCTGGAATGCATAATATTCACAGGATATGCGTCACTGGAGTCGGCAATAGATGCGGTGAAGCAGCCGCAGGTGGTGGCTTATGAAGTCAAACCGCTTGCTCTGAACTCGATTTTGAATACAGTAAACGAAGTGCTGGCGCGAAAACAAGCGGGGATAGAACTGCGAATATACCGTGAGCATCTGGAGGAAATGGTCGAGTTCAGAACCAGTGAACTGTCGAAAGCGAATGAACTGCTGAAAAAAGAGAACCTCGAGCGTAAGCGATACGAGTTGCAATTGAAAAGGAACGAGAGACAGCTTAATAAACTTACCAACAGTCTCATAAAATTGCAGGAAAAGGAAAGATCGGCGATTGCGCGTGAGCTACACGACGAATTCGGGCAACAAATGTCATACATCCTTGTAGAACTTGAGCGTCTGCGAAAGATAACGCCGGAAGCTGCCGGAACGATTGATGATCTGGTGCGAATAGTTGAAAATGTGTCCGGGGGAGTGTCCAGGATATACAGGGGGCTGCATCCCGCGCTTCTGCATAAGCTCGGCCTGTCTTCAGCAATACGAACATACGTGGAAGAGTTCAGGAACCGCGAACCGCTGCACATTGACCTGGACATTGATGAAATCGGAAAAACGGATATCGAACCGGAGGTTTCTCTCAACATATACAGGGTGCTTCAGGAGGCAATGACAAACGCGGCGCGGCATTCGAAAGCGAAAAGACTGAGTATCACCTTAAAAACCAGCGAAGATTGCATAGAGCTGCTTGTTGCCGACGATGGTAAAGGATTCAGCTGCATGGAGGCAGAGTCCGGGCCGGGTGTCGGACTGCCCGGTATGGCGCAGCGGGCCACTATATGCGGCGGGACATTAAATATTGATACCATGATCGGCAAGGGAACAAAAATCGGAATGAACATCCCGAAATGAATGGTTGATATGCCTGTAAAGATTATTATAGTCGACGATCACGACCTGTTCAGGGGCGGATTATGCAGGCTGCTCGAAACCGATCCCGGGATAGAAATCGCCGGCAATACCGGCAAAGGCCGCGATGTCATGAAAATGTGCCGCGAGGCGCAGCCCGACATTGTCCTGCTCGACATCGACCTGCCGGACATCGACGGGATGGACCTCAGCGGACAGATTATAAAAGCCTTCCCGGCAATCAAGATCATTATGCTCACTATGTACGACAACGAGGAATTCGCGGTGCGGGCTTTGCAGTCGGGGGTAAAAGGCTACATATATAAAGGTATCAGCCCGGCAGACCTCCCGGATGCTATCAACCAGGTGCATAAAGGCGGAATCTATGTGACCCCTTCAATTCAGCAGAAGATAATCGCCGGAAAGAAATGGGAAGCAGGTGGCAACCCTCTCGGCAAACTCACCGACAGGGAAATATCGGTACTGAAGAAGCTGGCACAGGGCAGGAATTCCAGAGAGATCGCAGAACAACTTTGCCTCAGTGTGAGTACAATAAAATATCACAGGAAAAACATCTTTAAAAAGTTGGGCCTCGACAACATTGCAGACCTCGTAAAATTCGCCATCAGGTACAGTCTCATAGATAACTTCTGAAGCGAATAGCATTATTGATTGAAATACCATGTTGAACCTGTTGCCGTGTCGATGATGAAAAGACGTAACCTCATTGGTGAAATATGCGGGGTATGGGATTAACCCGACATAGCCGGAACCAAAAAGGTCGCATTTTCGTGCCCAAACAAAAGCGGTTCGAGCACGGCACACAGAGTTTATCGTTCCTAAGGTTGGACCCTGGGACACGATAACCATATATGTGTAACTTCAAGTTGTACGGAGTACTACCCCTCATGTATCAGCACAAAGTCGACACGGCACTTGAATCGCAGCCGTAAGACATTCATTTACAGGCATTCGGGATCGAAACAGGTCTCCGATTCGCCGGTACGATCCGGCATCTGGAAACCAAGTTTCAGCGCTTCGTAGTTTTCTTCCATGGATGCGATTTCATCACTTGTCAGTATCTTACGCAATTCAAGAATGTCTTTGATAGACTGCTCCCACATCCCGGCGATGAAACTCACTTTGGTGAAACCGTAGCTGCCTGCGGCACCGTGAATCCTGTGGACTATATGGTATAAATCACCGAGTGATTTTGGATTGCAGCTTCCGCTCTTAATCAGCTTCAATATTTTTTCAATGGTCGCCATCTGCTCCAGAAACGATTCGATATACAGCTCGCGTATTTCACCGAGCGCGTAGTCGAACGAGCATTTGTCTTCATAGAGGTCGCGTTTTTCAAGGCCGATGAGTTCGGCGGCATATTTTGCGATAAGACTGGGGTTCTGCGGTTTGTGCAGCACCATGTCGACTTTCAGATCGACTATCAGATTCCTGAAATATACGACTTCCCTGAAAACTGCGGACAGGAAGATTATCGGCTTATTTTTGTGGATGCTGTTTGCCCTGAAGAACGAACAGAGATCGACCCCGGTCATATCCGGCAGGATGCCGTCGATGATGAACAGGTCCGGCCGGTAGTTCACGGCGAGAGTTTTTCCTTCTTCCGCATCCAGCGCGAACAGATATTTAAAACCCTTTCCTTCCAGGGGCGCTCTCAACAGCCTGTGCATATCCGGATCGTCATCTATAACAAGTACTTTATATTCGCAGTTTTTCATTATCGTGCCCTCACTTTCTCGAAGTAATTTATGCAGCTTTCAGCAAATCCGCGACCTGCCTGTGGAGTTCCATCGGGTTGAACGGCTTATCTATTACGCCGATTGCCCCCATGTCGATATATTCGGCTTTTTCCGCCTGCTGCACCTTTGCCGTCATAAATACGATGGGAATATCTTTTGTAGTGTTACTGTTTTTCAGCACTCTGAACACCTGCACCCCGTCCATCACCGGCATCATCACATCCAGCAGGATAATATCCGGTTTTATATCGACCGCCGTTCTGATTCCTTCCTCACCGGAAGAGACAGCAGTGACCCGGTGCCCGCCCAGCCTGCTCAGGCTCAGGTCGGCGACACGCCTGATGTCCTTTTCGTCGTCAATCAATAAAATGTTCAAGTTTTCCATATCCGCTTATCTCCTTTTCATATTACGGCTGTCGGTTCCAGCAGGCCGTCCATCATTTTCAGTATCTTCCCTGAGAACTCAGCTTCATCTATATCGAGTTTCGTGAAGAATTCCGTCATATAACCGCTTAGCCTTTTCTTTTCAGCGGGTGTGAGGTCCTTTGCGGTGTAGACAACAACAGGAATCCTGAAATAGGCGTGGTTTCTGCGCATCTGCTCGGTGAGGAAAAAGCCGTCTGTTCCCGGCATCAATACATCGAGGATAATCAGGTCGGGTTCGAATTCGCGCGTTTTCCTGAATCCTTCGGCACCGTTTTCAGCCGTTTCCACATCCACGCCCCTGCACTCCAGCGAGACCTTCATCAGCTTCAACAGGCCCGGGTCGTCGTCCACAACAAGCACCCTTGAAGGGCCGGGGCGGCGGGTGACCGACTTGATGCAGTCCATAAGACGGTTTATATCCACCGGTTTTGTCAGCCAGTCGAAAACGGGCGGCGACGATACCTTCGAATAGTAGTCCGGGCCTACGCCGCTCAACATTATTACAGGTATATCCCGCGTCGCCCTTTCGTCTTTCAGGGTCTTGAGGACATCGAAACCGGACGCATCCGGAAGACATACATCCAGTATTATGACATCGGGTTTTTTAGAGTTCGCCGCCGCTATGCCGTTGATGCTGTCCATAGCAAAAACAATCTGATAGCCTTCGTCCTCGAAGATTTTCTTCAGTAATCTCTGGACACCTTCATCATCGTCGATCACAAGAATTACTTTTCCACGCGACGTATCCCGGAATCCATTTCCGGCAAGGATGCCGCCGACTTCTTCGATACCGGCGTACATTACCGGTTCTGCCGGCGCGTCATCCGCACATTTTACGGTAAAACTGAAAGTGGTGCCTTTGCCGGCTTCCGACTCGAACCATATTTGTCCGCCCAGGTTTTCTACAATCGTTTTGCAGATTGCCAGTCCGAGCCCGGTGCCGCCTTTCTCCTTGCGGCTGGAGGCGTCGGCCTGCTGGAACTTCTGGAATATCCGATTCCGGAACGATTCCGGAATGCCCGGTCCATGATCTGTTACGGAGACCGTCACCATGCCTTTGTCCCTCGACGCGCTTACTTTTACTTCGGAACCCTCGCCGGAGAACTTGACCGCGTTGGAGAGCAGATTATCCGTGACCTGAAGCAACCTGTCGAAATCGCCCCTGATCTTACAATCCGCCACATTATGAACGATGGACACGCCTTTCTCGACAGCAAGGGAAGCCATCTCTCCGATACTGCGTTCCACTATTTCAAGAAGAGAAATATCTTCGATCTTTATCTCGATCCTGCCGTTTTCCATTTTCTGTAGATCGAGGATATCGTTTATCAGCCTGACAAGCCTTTCGGTATTATTACCGGCGATCTCGATCATTTCCGACGCCTCGCCGGGCAAGTCGCCCATGACACCACCTGCAAGCAGCCCGAGCGAGCCGCGGAGCGATGTCAGCGGTGTCCTCAGTTCGTGAGACACTGTCGAGATAAAATCATTCTTCATTCTTTCAATCTTCTTGCGTTCCGATATGTCGCGGGCAATCATCGAGATGCCTTTGATCTCTCCATTTCCATCTTTGATCGGTGAAAGTTTTATCGCGACGTCGATGTATGAACCATCTTTTTTAATAAACTCAATCTCGAAATTTTCCACATCATCGCCGCTTTTCACCCTGTTGATCAAATCTTCGCATTGCTGATGGAATTCTTCTTGTGTCAGAAATGAAATGTGGCGACCGATCGACTCTTCCGCCGTATATCCGAACATTCTCTCCGCGGCCTTGTTCCAGCTTACAACATTGCAATACAGGTCTTTTCCAATGATCGCATCCTGGGAGTTCTCGACAATCGAGGCGAGATGGCTGTTGGTCTCTTCCATCTGCTTGCGATCTGTTATGTCCCGGATTATGCCGACAGCGCCATAGCGACCATCTACATGTAAAACGGAAAGAGACAGTTCCATGGGAAATTCTTCGCCGTTTTTTCTTCTTCCGGCAAGCTCGAGAGTTTTACCGACCGCCGTGCCTTCCCCGGTCTTCCTAAACATGCGCAGGCCTTTCCGGTATGCTTCCCTGTATCTCTCCGGGGCGATGAGTTTGTGGAGTTCCTGTCGCATCACCTCATCCTGTGTATATCCGAATATCTTCTCCGCCGCCGGATTCCAGAAAGATACGCCGCCGTCTGAGTCCATGACGATAATACCGTCGTTGGCGGATTCGGTTATGGATCTGAACCTCTCCGACGACTCTGCAAGTTCCCGTTCGATCCTTTTGCGTTCCGTGATGTCTGTAACAACATTCGCAATACACAGCGGCCTGCCGTTCTCGTCTTTTATAAGGAAATAGTTCTCTATCGTCGGTATCCGTGTCCCGTTCCTGTTTTTGATCTGCATCTCACCCGACCACTGACCGGCTGCCATCACATTCGGCAGCACTTCGTTCTCCATCTTTTCGCGCATTACTTCGGGATATTTATCAAGGAAGACCTGCCCCTCGAGCTCCTCTTTCGCGAATCCGGTAAGTTCACAGAGCTTCGGATTCGCATAGAGTCTTATCCCTTCCAGCGACGCCATGCCCAGCCCCTGCCCTGAAGCTTCCAGGAATTTCTCGTATATCGTAATCTGCTCGGCGGCTTTCTTTTTCTCTGAAATATCCTCTATCATGCCGTCGAAATAGCGCACATTACCATCCTCATCATGTACGGCGCTTGCCGTCACAGACGCCCAGAATATCGACCCGTCACGCCGAACGAGCAGCACCTCCTTGTCCTTGATACAACCGTTGGCAAGAAGTTCATTCGACACTGTTTCACGATGCAGAGGGTTGGCGTAAAGCATTGAAACTTCTTTGCCGATTACTTCTTCGGGCGAATCGAAACCGTGCATTTTCGCGAGCGCGTTATTCGCCATCAGGAATCTGCCGTGCAGCCCCGGCGTGTTGCGGAATACGCCCGTATTGAGATTGTTCACAAGGGTGCTGTATCTGCGGTTGATCGATTCGAGTTCCTGTCTTATCTGCTCCTGCAACTCGTTTTCTCTCGTAAGTTCCTCATTTTTATGTTTAAGTTCAAGCGTTCTATCCTTAACCATTTCCGCGAGTTTGTCATGATTATCTTTCAATGCTTTTTCGGCGTATTCCCGTTTTTCCATCGCCGAACTGATGCACATTCCTATCGTAAATATCGCGGCTACGCCCAGAAGCCACACCAGCGCATGCGCAAAAAGGTTTCGGTGAACATGAGCATTGAATTGCTGCGAAAACTGAAAACAAAAAAACAATACCGGTAATGTCCACAATACGACAATCGGCAATATATACTTTATCGCTCTTTTCACCGTTCCCATTTCAAGTCGTCTCCAATATCCTTTTTTGCATTCACGCTTTACACGGCAATCGGTATGACTTTTTCTTCTTCGTCAAACGACGTCATAACGAGTTCTTCCTCCAGCTTTTTCACAACTACCTCTTCGTAGTCTTCGCTGAAGATCAGAATCGATTCGTTCGACCGGATACGAACGCCGGAGTACACAGTGCCGCGGACTCTGACTTCGTTGGAAAATGTCGGGGTCTTCACCAGTATTTCGGGCATACCGTAACGGCTGACAAGTTCATCCAGTGAATTCTTGTGCCGTGCCGCTTTCTCCCTGAGTGTCGCGAGCTTATTCTCCCGCGCGGGGTCGAGCCCACGTATTTTTTTCACGTGCGTATATTTCCTTATTTGAGCATTTATCGACTTGAGATTCTTAAGATAGAAATTGATCATGTTGAACTTGTCGTTGCGGTCCTGTCTGGTGAAATCGGGCAGGCCGATCTCGACAAGCGTGTTTGCATAAGAGGCCGAGCCGAGATTCCCGGCGACCACATCGCCGCCGGCCCGGATATGTCCGCCGGAAATCCTGCCTTTAGACGGATGCAGAACTTCGACATCTCCTCCGGCGGTTATGTCGCTGTTTACTATATATTGAGCCGCGCACACTTTACCCCCGGCCCGCACCCGCGCGTTCTCGAACGATCTGGCATAGATGTCTTCACCGGCGTTTATGCTGCAATTATCGTCACCATAGCAACTCTTGTGCAGCCTGATGTCTTTGCCCGCCTCGAGGATGGCTCTCTCGACTGTTCCTTCGACTTCTATGCTCTCCGTCGCTGAAATCCTGAAGCCCGGCAACACATTCCCTTTGATCCTCACGCAGCCCCCAAAACTTATATTGCCTACTGAATAATCAACATCTCCATCCACCACGTACACGCTCACTACATCGAACATGTTGTTATTGCGCACTACCATTCCTTCCGCTGTGGATATAAGGTAGTTACCATTTTCCGATAACTCGACATTACGGCCTGCTATCAGAGAAATGTCTTTCCCCTTCCGCGCGGGAATCCTTTTGCCTGTGACGGTTATTCCCGTAACCGGCTCCACCGGCGGGATTTTCATTACTATAGGCTCACCCGCCCTCACTATCGAAAATTTCCTGACCTCCCTGTGATCGACTCTGTCGCGATCATCGGGTGTCCCGTGTTCGTCATCGTCCGATTCCTGGTACAGCAGCCGTAGTTTCGCGTCTTCACCCGCGACTGGCAACCTCCCCCTGGCGAGTAGTGTTTCGGCTTTCATATTGCGCGGCACTATCTCCTCGATGTTTTCCATCAGTCCGTATTCAATACCGTTCTCCTTTATTAATGCGTTAACGATATCCTGATCGAACTCCATCCTGCCGCTACGCGGCGGTTCCGTTATCAGCCATGCCTCCATCCCGTCGTCGGATATCCTGATGTCGTATCTCCCGGTCACATTATCGGCATTGAATGCAAGTGTGAGTTCCCTGATCTTACGATCTATAAACGTATGCCGACTGCCTTTCTCTATTTCTTTTGCATTAGCTGCCATGGTCCTACCTCTTTCCTGATTCGCTCGATTCCGATTTCTTTTTCACAGTCAGTTGGTTTCTACCGGACAACTGGTAATCAACAATCGTGCCAGATAAGTTTCGCAAACAAAAAAACCTTTTCTTAAAGCGATATTTATTTTACGGCGCATTTTCCGCCTGCCGGATATGTAAAATGTTGATTACATTGTTAATTTCCGGCTTCACTTTCCCCGGACCTCGAGCCGTAAGCATCGTCCCCGATAAATTTCTTTTTGCTTATGTTATTAAGATTTACGGGCGGAAATATGGCGTTTTTGAAATACGAACAATGTTTGTTTGTGTGCAAGACGCAGTTTTCCAAAGACCTGGTATACATCTTGTTGAACAGAGTGTCATATTCAGCGAATGCCGGTCGTCATAGTAGTGAGAACATCCATCTATAACCGGTCATGGTAAATACATTCAGTGAGGTATGCGAATATGAACAGCCAGATGGAATTGCCGGAAACGAAGACACTGGAAGTCAGGGTCAGCCGGGACAGGATGAAAGCATTTCTAATGATACATCCCGGAGCAAAGATAGAATATGAAGAAATCATCAGGGAACTCGAGTCGGCGGGAATTACTCATGGAATAAAATCACCGGAAAGACTGCGTGACTTTCTCGATAATCCGGAATTGTTCGATTACTGTTTCATCGTTGCCGCAGGCAGGCCGTTCGCGAAAGGCCCCGATGCCGGAATAGTATACCATTTCGAGAATGTCCCGCTATCGGATGCCGCCGGCGACGAATTATTCGACTGCCGCCGTGACTTCTCAAAAATCGGATGCTATTCATTTGTCAAAAAGGGCTCTGTCGTCGCCGAGAAAATACCGGCCGGCAGAGGGGCGGACGGATATACGGTTTTCGGCGAAACATTTAAAGGCGAGTGGGGAATAGAGACCAGTCTCAGGGCTGGCGCGTATGTCGCCGAAACAGCAGAAGGCTGCTTCACGGCACAGATAGACGGCATACCTTCCGTTCGTGACAACGTGCTGGTCGTGGACCCGGCTTATATCGTCGAAGGCGACTATGACGGATCGGCGGGAAACACAAAGTTCGCCGGAACAATAGTGATAAAAGGCAACGTACTGGGAAATCCGCACATCGCAGCCGCCGGTGATGTAATTGTCGAAGGTTCGGTCGAAGGTGCCGACATCGCGGCAGGCGGCGACATTATCGTAAAAAAGAAAATCAACAACAGCGGCTATGGCATGTTGAAAGCCGGTGGTTATGTTTTTTCGAGAAGCATTGAAGCGTCAATTATCAAAGCCGGTAAAGGAGTCGTGGCGGAAGAAAGAATATTGCACAGCAGAGTATCGACCGACGGGAAAGTGGAAGTCACGACCGGCGGCGGCTGTATCGAGGGCGGATTCATCGTGGCTGGCGGCGGGGTTTCAGCCGACCGCATCGGAAACAGCAACAGACTGAACACTATCATACAGGCCGGGTATCCACCCGATGTCCGGCTCAGGTTCACTAGGGAAATCGGCGAAATCAAGGCATTGCGAAAGGAGCTTGCAGACGCGCAGGTTCAATTCAGAAGATACTCATATTCCGACAGCGCGGAGAATAAAGGGAAAGCGATACTTGAGAGAATCGCCGCACTGATCCACAGTATCAAGTCGAAACAGATTGAACTGCAAAAGGCAAAACGGGAATCATCCTGCAATTCGCTCGCAAAAGTCAAAGCCAGCAACGGCATCTATCCCGGCGCTTTCATATCACTGGGCGACGACATGATTCCGATAGACCGCTTCTACTACGGCGCCGATATCAGCATCTGCCCGAAGACCGGAAGAACCATCCCTCTGTATTTCGACATCGACGGGAAACCGATAAAGAATATATCTGATCGAAACAAGAGCGTTCTTATCGTCGACGATTGTAAAGACATAAGGAGATTTCTCAGTCTGGTCATTAAAAGAATGGGGTTCACTGTGGTCGGAGAAGCACAGGACGGTGAAACAGGGGTCGAGCTGTTCAAGAAGCATCGGCCCGCGTTTGTAACGTGTGATATAAATATGGTCAACATGAACGGAATCGACACGCTGAGGGCGATGAAAGCAGCCGATCCCGACGTTAAGGTTATCATGATCTCAGCTCTGAAGAACAAGGAAAGCGTTATGAAATGTATCGCAGCCGGTGCATCGGATTATCTGACAAAACCGGTAACGCCCGGCGCGGTCGAGAGCGTTCTCAAAACAGCCTTATCCACGGTTATCCGTTGCGCAGGCAACTGATCGCAACAGTACATCTGAAATTCCTGGAATGCAACGACCTGTGTCGTTGCAACTGTGAAGAAGTAGCATTTCGCAAAAACTGACGTTTTTGCATTCCAGGTTTTTTCTGATATTGCCTTTAACCCGGATTTCTCACAAAGAATTCCGGTTCAGGCTCTGTAGAATGTGAGGCGGCTGAAGTATTGCCGCGGATTTTGTTTTTCACACTAGTTGCCTTCCGCTCCGCCTACAGCGTAGACCGGAGCAACTTCGCGGACAGCACAAAAAACGACAACATGTGAGATACCGGCTGCTGCGCTTCGATGCCCCTTCTCGATATTTCATCGAGATAAACAAACCCTGTCCCGTATCTGCCCCGGTTAAGCACGAAAAATATCTTGCCGTCATTTTCAATAAATCTGTCCATTCTGACATAAGGACCGATAAAAACCGATGCTTCCATGTCAAGAGTTTTCCCATTGAAAAAATAAAACATTCCGTCGATGTAATTACCTGCCGCGACGATCCCCCTGTCGCTGATGTATTCGAGTCCGAGAATGCCCGGCCCGGCGTGTCTCGTTTTGGCGACTTTCATTTTTCGGCCCTGCCCGTCATATTCTATGAGATACAGCATTCCGCTCACTGCCGAACTCACATACAGCATGCCCGGCGGGCCGAACTCGACACCCACAGGGCCCTTTATACCCAGTTCAAGCGTTGCTCGCCACCCGAGTATTTCTTCATCGAGCAGGGCGAGCGTACCACCTGTGACCGACGCGAGGAAACGGCCGTCGCCGCTTATCGCAAGCGTGTCTCCCACAGCGCCTTGAAAACTCTTCCTTTTATATGCAAGTGTTTCCCTGTCGAGAATTGCGATGTAAGACTTAACACGCCGTTTCATGAGCACAGTTATTTCGTCGCCGCCGGGTCCTGCCACGACTTCCGCCAGTCGACCGCGCCCGATTGCTTCGCGCTGTTTTCCTATCGCCTCCACAACAGTTTTATCTATCTTAAAGAATCGTTTCAACATAGCGGCATCTGCCTGTGTTTGAGGTCCGTCGTTCTCGATAAGTACCTTGTGATATATCGGGAATTCGTGACTCCCGCCAATGGAAAGCACTCCTACGGCGAGTATGCTGTTGAACACCGCGAGTGCGATCAGTGAAGCCGGAACAGTTTTTAACCGGCCTGAATACCTGTCTGCGATAAGCAACACAACAAACCCGAAAAAGAACATCGGCTGGTTATATTTAGCGATTGATATCTCCACTGAAATAAAAATGAAACCGATCAAGAGCCCCATCGCCGGTCTGCCCGATACGCAGGCAAAAAAAGCAATGGCCGAAACCGCCCCGGCCGAAATGAGGTATCTCGGATTGACGGAATAAATGAATGCGTATGAGTATGTCGCCGCAAAATAATGGAACAGTATGCAGGATAGGATATAGGCGGACCAGAAAAGCGACGTCGGCACTCTCGAGCGCGAAACCCTGTGGCTGAAAAATGCGCCGAGAATAAACGCTGACAGAAAAGCGCCCGGCCAGTGCATGCCGAATATAAAACCCGCCGCCAGCCCCCCGCAGATAACTTCTACAATTGGTTTCCCGACTTCGGAGGCCGTGCCCGGGGCCGTGTCCTGTCCGGTGTTTATGTTTTCAGGCGATTGCGTCATTTGTCGGCTGATATTTCTATTGAGCCAATTGCAAAATTCTGATTCTGCTGCGGTCGGCTGCTATTGTGTTTTATCTCCACGCCTTTCGGCAAGCCGCGGATTACATACACCCGACATTATATATCACACATCGCGAAACGTGTTCATGTCCGATGTTGTTTCATATCCGGTGTTTGCCCGGATAAAGGCCATAAGCGGTTCCGCGATTCTGTTGTAACACCCGGCGATATACGTTACGGGTTTGACTTACCGGTGACTATTATAGCGGTTATCAACAGGCCCTTAAGGGAAATGTTACGCAGGATGGTAAAGAAATGCTGAAAAGAGATCGGTAAAAACTGGAGCTTCCAGTTACAGGCGTTTCCGAGGTAGACCTTGGAAACGATGAAACGCTGTGTGCCGTGCTCAAACCGCATTTGTTTGGGCACGAAAATACAGCCTTTTTGGTTCCGGCTATGCCGGGTTAGGAATTGCGTATGTGAATTCGTGAAACGACATGGTGTCATGTCAACTTTGTATCGACGTTTTGAGTGTAGACAAGGGCGGGGTCACCGCAGCGCGCCTCAACTTTTGGTCGTACAAACAGTTATGCGTAATATATGCTCAGGCGCAGCACGGCGACCGCGCCCTGCACTCTTATCGTTTTTTACGCTAACTCATCTTACGTCTTTTCTATGTTGTCACGACACTACAACGCAACAACCTTCTCTAATATTTTTCTCACCCTTGCGACTTGTGCTTTGTCCGCATTCGGGAGTTCTTCTTTTTCGAGGATTTTGACACCGACATAAATAATAAAATCGGTGACGGATATTTTTTCTTTAATGCCGAGGCTCTTGCCTATCTGGCGGATAATAAGATCGCTCAGCAGGAGACCGGCAAACGCACGGCGCATCATCGCTACTATGCCGAGATTCTGGAGTGCGGCCTGCGCGAGATGCAGTAGTTCTTCTCCAAGGTCCTCACCCTCCTCGATCATCTTCGCGACTTTCACTGCTCTCTCGAGCAGATCGTCCAATTGCTCGTCGCTCAGGCGTTCCATATATTTTGCGCTCAGGATCGCGCCGAGTTCCAACATTATTTCGATGAAATCGCTGTCGTCATACTCGAACTTATCTTCCGTTTTTTCCTGTATACTCTCGAGGAGCCCGTCGAACCCGGCAATGCGCTCGACCATATCCTCGTCGAGAGTAAGCCAGTTTTCGATGATCTCTTTTGCCGCAAGCCGGGCCAGTTTTTCACGTTCGCCCTTTCGCACTATTTTCTCACGGATCACCTTCGTCGCCTGCTTCAGCATCTCGTCTTCGATGTCGGAAGTGTAGTCGATATTTGAAATCCCCATCCCATATTCACGCAACTTTCGCAACATGCGTTTCTGGTTTGGCACTTCGGCCAGCAACTCATCGAACGCATCGACAAGCAGTCCCGTCATTCGCGCGAATTCACTTTTCGATATTATCTCTTTCTCTTTCAGGACATCTACAAGGGTTTCCCTGAACTCCACCGACAGTTCTTCCGTCAGCATTTTTAGTTTTTCTTCTCTCGTCGCCGCCAAAATGAGGCCTCCAATACTTTCTATCCAGCAACACCGACCATAGAGCCAATTATCTTTTATTATTTACCCTTTTTCAGTTTTCTGAAACAACATCTTTACGAATTCACATTATAACTGGGATATTCTTTTTGTCCAATAGTATTTTCCCCATTATGGCGGAGATGAGCCGGTTCCTGAAAAAATTCAACGTTTCTTTTGAGCCTCCGGCGTTTTCTCATTCGCGGGGTTGACTCTGGAAACGATGACAACCCGCATATTTCACCAATGCGGGCCAAAAACGAATTCTCCGCTGTACTGAACAAACACTCCGATTTATGCTTGATATTAGGCACCCTGTTGCTGCTTATCAATCAAATCTTATCCGGTGTCCTGAATAGTACCATCCCAAGAGCCAATTGCAAAATTATGTTCGTAGCGAGGTCGAGCGAAATTGTTCAGAGCAAGGCGGAGGTGTAAAATCCTCGCAGGCGTACTTGTAGAGTACGTCGAGGACGATTT
>JAJRTR010000131.1 GCA_024278215.1 bacterium | reverse complement strand
AATTGCCGTGCAAAGCGAGACCAACACGTTCAGCAACGCAATTACAGGTGTCACGCTCCAGGCGAATTCCGCCGACCCGGGCAATCCTGTCGAAGTTACTGTAGGTCTCGCCGACGACGATTTTGTGCAGCTTGTCAGCGATTTTGTCGATCAGTTCAACACGACGACCGACATGCTTGCAAATTACATCACAGAAAAACCGATAGCCGACCCCGCAACGGATGAAGACTATCGCACCGGAATCCTCAACGGCGATTTCGATCTCCAGTCCACAAAATCCGAAATCAGGATGCGGACAACAGGATATATCGACACGACTCAGCCCGACTACCAGATTCTTTAGCAGATCGGCATCACAAGTGAAGCGTCGATCGGTTCGTCTGTTTCCGACAATATCGAATTCGACGAACAAAAACTGCGAGACGCTCTCGCCAACGATAAATCACAGGTCACCTCACTGCTCGAAGGCTGGGCGGATCAGCTCGACACTTATATAGAGGCGCAGACCGAGGTCAGTGTCATCGAGACGGACGCCGGAGTATACTACAACCGGATTATGAGCATCGAGAACCGCATCGACGACCTGGACGACGACAAAGCCAGCTGGGAAGAAAGACTCGCAAGCGTGGAAGACACAATGCGAAATGAATGGACAGCGATGGAATCGGCCCTCGCGCAACTCCAGACGCAGAGTGACTATCTCACGCAGCAACTCGCAAGCCTGTCATCCGCAAGTAGCAAGAAATAATTTTAGATTGAGAGAATAGGCATTATGAGAGTCCTCGTTGACGACGAGCAAAAAAGCTGGACTTACGAAGAAGACCTGACGCTTAGCGACATGATCAAGGACATAAATGAGCGGCTGCTTGTCGATGAAAAAAAGGTCATTGTGGAAGTTAAGGTCGACGAACTCCAGGACGGAACCGACATGGACCTTACTCCGGAACAGGTAACACTGGACCAGATTCACCAGATAAGTTTCAAAACAGAATCCGTACAGGATAACCTTGCAAAAGAACTGGACGGAGCTATTAAAATTCTTGACGGTGTCAAAGAGGAAATAAACGACATCGTTGGACATATGCTGTCCGAAGAGATCGAACAGGGTATGACCAAGCTCAGCGATAATATCGGAAAAATGATCTGGCTCTTCAACCTTTTCGAACAGATCGACGTTATCGGCGCACTTAAAATGGATGAAGTCCATTACGGAGATAAAGGCACTCTCAGGGATTTCCTAAATAAGTTCAATGATACACTCAAGGAACTCATGGAAGCTATGGAGAACAACGACATAACCCTGATAAACGACTTCCTTGAATATGAGCTGGAGCCGGCTATCGGCGAACTCGAGGAAACTATCCCGGAGATCAGAACAATGGTTTCTGAATTTTCATTTAGCGAGGACTCATGAGCATTAACCAGAATAAACCTGCACCAGGAGCATACAGGCAGTACCTGCGCAACAAAGTTGAAACGGCAACACCACTGATGCTTATCATCATGCTTTACGATGAAGCCATAAAGGTGTGTCGTCTTGCACAGCAGAGCATGGGCAGCAACAAGGAAGAAGTTCACAATAACCTTATAAAAGCCCAGAAGATTGTCACTGAACTTACTGTTTCACTCAACATGGACGCCGGTGGTGAAGTTGCAGAAAATCTCAAGTCCATATATGTTTACCTTCACATGCGACTGGTGGAGGCCAACATCGAAAACAGCAGTGAAAAAATCGACGAAGCGCTTCGCATCCTTAGAGACCTTCGAGAAGCATGGCATATTGTCAACCAGGAAAACAGAAAGAATATGCTTCATCATGCAGGCGGCATTTCGACCCAGGCATGAACGATGTTTTCCAGGTCCACTTTCCTTTGCGGAATTTGTGATCTTGAATACAGCAATAAAAACTCTCGTCGATTTGATGAGAGTTTTTTTATCTGGTTTTCACGAATTTTCAGGGTTTTCGCGCGTTCCCAAGAGTAGACCCCGGGACGAGGAAAAACCGGTGTGGACGAGTGTGAGTGGGCTCTTCGCTGAATCGTATGGGTAAAATGAGTTTTTATCGTTCCGGGGCTTCGACCCGGAACGTATGGACTGAACGCTCCGCATTCACCATAAAAGAACTTCGGCTCGTGCGGGGAATTCATGCTTTCGTGCCGAGTTTACCACAATACTCACCGTTTCCCGGCAATTTCAAATGATTGCCGGACGGTGGATTTGTGGAAAACTATACAGTTGTCGTTGCCAGATTGTCAGTCTCACCGGCGGCACACTATAATTATTCTACCCACACCAAATAGCGAAGACTCGTGTGAGTGTGATGACTGTGGAACGATGAAACTCTGTGTACCGTGCTCAAACCGCATTTGTTTGGGCACGAAAATGCGACCTTTTTAGTTCCGCCTATGCCAGGATAGGATATATGTATCAATATTCGCGATAAATACAGTCTTTTTTACACATCATTGTTGCTAAAGTGAACGGTAATGGGCCTAAATACATCAATACAGAGTTGACACGACACCAGGACAGGTTGTGGTGATCGCTGTATCCTGTTCCGAGGAACATCTGAATGAACAATGAAATTTACGAGAAAAACATCAATTTCCTGCGTACCCGCTGTCCTTCTATCTATGACGACCTTGTTCGCATAGAAAAAAATATAGACGACAGACCCGATGTCCGTATCGAGATCGAGGTACTCGAAGGACGGCGCGGATTTCCAACATTTAAAGTATATCCACGCAACGGGAAAACAATCACCGGTCACTCTGTTTTCGATCCCAATAAAGATGCTGAAAAGCGATATTCGGATAATGACTTTTTCAAAGAAAATACAAGAATCATTGTTATCGGATTCGGTTTCGGATATGAGGTCAGGTATCTTCTCTCAAGGATAAAGCATCCTGTAATAGTCGTTCTGGAGCCTTATGTAAGCGTTTTCAGAAAAGCTCTCGAAAATGTTGATATTACCGATATTTTCTCTACAGGCAGAGTCATCCTGTCTTTCGCCGTCACACCGGAAGAACTTAAATATACGCTTACTTCCAATCTAACACATATCAATTTGCCTGACTTCAAAATCAGCATCCTTCCACACATCAGCGCATTCCCCGAAATACATGACATAACGAAGAAAGCGATAGAGCTTTCCAAAACCTACCTCACTTTCAACCTCTACACGGGCATGATCAGCGGCCCGATATTCCAGAACAATATTGCGATGAATTTTTCTATTGCCATCAAGCATCCGGGAGTCTCGATGCTCGAGGGCTGTTTCGATAAGAAACCGGTCATCATTGTCGCGCCCGGACCTTCACTCGAGAAAAATGTGAAGCAACTCGAGCGTGCAAAAGGCAAGGCGTTGATCCTGGCCTGCGACACTGCTACAAAACCCATGCTGAGACACGGTGTCGAACCGGACTGCATTATTTCCATCGACTATCAGGCGGCCAATTTCTTCAAAATCAGAGGCATAGACACATCATTCGCTTATTTCATACCCGCAATGGAACTCACTCCTTTCTCCCCGAAAAACCACGGCGGGCGCATGTTCAATTACTACCATTCGGGAATATCCGAAAGCCTTTTTTCAGATGTGCTCGGCAGCAAAGGCATAATAACCACAGGCGGTTCCGTGCTTACGGACGCTTTCAATTTCGCAAGACAGATGCGTGCCGACCCGATAATTCTCGTAGGGGTAGACCTCGGATTCCCCGGCATGAAATGGTATGCCGACGGCAGCTTCGACGACGGTAAATTCTCGCAGGACCTCGAAGATGGAAAACATGAAATCGTCGAAGTAGAAGACATATACGGAAAACCGCTCTGCACCTACAAAAGCTTCCTCGAGTTTATTCACTGGTTCAACCTGCGCATACCGCGAATGAAGACTGAAGTTATCGATGCCACCGAAGGGGGCGCAAAGCTCGACGACGCCCTGATCATGACTCTCTCCGACGCCATCGATAAATACGTAGATCACATCGAAGAAAATCCGCGCGATGTTCTCGACGCCGTTTATGAAAGCTATGTACCGCCAGATACTGATATGGTAATTGAAAAACTCACGGGATATATCAATACTTTCAAGGAACTCGAAGACACTGTGTCAAAGGGAATAAAGAGCTGCAACCGTGCCATCGACATTCTCGAAAGATCAAAAGCCATGCAGAATAATAAGGAACTTATCAGGCTCCTCAAGCGCATCAACGACTCTAAAAAAGTGCTTAAAAACACAAATAAGCAGGGCCCTCTCAACTTCCTTGCACCGATGCTCGAACGACAAATGGCCCATATTTTCTACAGCGAAGAGGATGACACGCTGCCGCGCAACGAAAGATACAAGAATCTTGTCGAACTCGACAAAAACCTCTACGATAAAATAAATAAAGCTTGCGCAAATATGAGAATTCATTTCACTATGGTCAAAGAAGAACTGGAGCTCGAGAGAGATGAAGAATTTGTTTAAAGGAAAAGTTATCCTTATCACCGGCGGCACAGGAACGGTCGGCGGCACTATTGTAAGGGCTCTGCTCGATTACGAGCCGAAAACGATTCGCATATTCAGCCGCGACGAATCCAAGCAATTCGATATGCAGAAAGAACTGTGGGAACACAGGAATGTCAGGTTTCTTATCGGTGACGTGCGTGATAAGGAAAGGCTCATGCACGCGATGAAAGATGTCGACATCGTCTTTCACACCGCAGCTATGAAACATGTTATCGCTTGCGAATATAATCCGTTCGAAGCGTTGAAGACCAACATCGACGGAACACGCAACATTATAGAAACCGCTATGGAAGCCGGCGCCGGCAAGGTGATGCTTACCAGCTCCGACAAAGCGACAAACCCCTGCAACACAATGGGTGTCTCTAAACTTTTCGCCGAACGGCTCTTCACAGCAGCCAACTATTATAAAGGTAAAAGCAAAACGATCTTTTCATCCGTAAGGTTCGGGAATCTGCTCGGCTCACGCGGGTCTGTGCTGCCGGTCTTTCGCAGGCAGATCGAAAACGGTGGCCCCATCACTCTCACCGATCCGGAAATGACTCGCTTCGTTATGACTGTGAAAGAAGCACTCGATTTCGTTTTTAAATCCACAAGACTTGCTAAAGGCGGCGAGATTTTCATACCAAAAATGCCGGTTATAAAAATGACCGGCCTCGTAGATATTATGCTTGATATGTACGCTGACCCTGCAAAGCGCGATGAGATCGAGATCAGAACCATTGGCGCACAGCCGGGTGAAAAAATCTACGAGGAACTGATGACCGAGGAAGAGGTTACACGCGCCGTGGAAACAGAAGACATGTTTATACTCCTGCCGCAGGTGCGCGACCTTTTCGAGCGCGAATATTCTTATCCCGGACAGTTCGAGCCGCAGGTGAAAACATACACGTCCCACCAGGAAAAACCCATGAACAAGAAAGAGTTCATGACACTATTGAAGAGAATCAACTTTTAGCTGCATTGGTGAAATGGATAGTGTCATGTCAACAGAACTTGTGCGTTTTTGAAACATGTGCAGAATTTCAAGAAAACACGATCCGGAATCAACCCGAATTTCTCACAAAGAAAGCCGGGTTGGGCGCAATACCGTTCAGTTAAGACCTAATGTGCCAAATAACGCCAGTGTTTATCAGCGTTTTTATTGTTTCCCTGCCCGTATTTGAACGGTACTGGGGTTAGGCGGGGTACGGTGCCCCCGCCCTGCACATCTTGCGCATTTACAAGTGTGACATGACACTATGCTCAATACTGCTTACATTAGAGAGCACGAAGCACTTTGGAGTGCAGGGCCGCGAAAGCGACAATAAATTGTCGCACTCCAAATTCAAGTAGTTTTTGTTTGAATAAGCTGTATTGGGCTAATCATGCAAGGCATTGATATACTGCGAAAATAACAACCCTGACTGAATTCATGAAAGAAGAATCGCTAATGACATGGTTGAAGACCAGCGTACCATCGCCGATCCTGTCGTTTACAAGTCCCATTGCGGTATTTACTTCGTAGAGAGGGCCATCCGCACCCCTGATGACGACAAGAATTGATGCAGCCTGTTCAAGATTATCTTTCAGAAAATAGCCGTCGAGCGCCTCCGTCATGGCCTTGCTTGTGGGAAAATTGCCGCCTGTGCTTTCTCCCATGCCGATGATTCCGAGCCTGTGCCCTGACAGAATGTTCTTTACATCTATCAGTGATACATTGAGTTCTCCACGCGTATTTACTGTATCCATAAGCGTAAGAATGGCTTCATAGAAAAAAACATAGCCCGCTTCGGCAACCATGTTCATATTCCTGTCGGAGCCCAGATATCTGAGAAGCGCGTCGTTTTCCACGCAGAATACCGTGTCGGCATATTGTCCGAGATTGTCCAGTCCGAGTTCCGCGAACGCACGCGTTTTTTTACCTTCGAATGTAAACGGCATTGTAACAAGAGCGACAGAAACAGCGCCGGCTTCAGAAGCGGCAAGCGCTGCGGCGGGTGCTGCGGATGTACCGGTCACGCCGCCCATGCCCGCGAGTAGAAAAACAAAATCATTACCGGCGACCGATGATCTTATCCTATCTTTCATCTCGGTTGCCGCCAGGCTGACGGCTGCCATTTTATCCGCGACGGATTTCCCGTGTGCTGTATAATCTATTCGCAGTTTTCGCCTTACGGGTGATTTATCAAGCGCCACGGTATCGCTGTCGATCACTACATAGCCGGAATCTATCTGCTCGCGTTCCTGTATCCAGTTCAGGCAATTACATCCGCAGCCACCGACACCGACTATGCGATACTTCGTACTAATTATTCCATTATAACCCATTGCTGTTTTTTCCCGCTCCTGGTTATGAAAGATAATCAACAGCTTCTGCTGTCGTCAATACGTTCTGAACGATAGTATCGACATGATATATTACAACTCGTGAAGATCGAATCTCATACGGCAAACCGGCGCACCGCCGCACTGCAATTCGTCTATGACAAAGTCGCCTTCAACTCCGAACTCTTTCTGCCACACCGGATATTCAGTACCGCATATCACAGTACCCACTTTTTCTGCGAGCGGTTCACGTCCCGAACCTTTCATCAGTGCGTACCACGGACAGGTCTTAATGCTTATTGTCAACGATTTGTTTTCAATGCTTATTTCAGCATTCGCGCCGTCCATGAGGAACTTCGCTTCCAGCGCCTGCGCGAGGGCCTCAGCACCCCTGCCTTCAATATCGAGCAGTTCACGTATTTTTCGAGCCTGTATCTTCGGCACAATCTGCCACACACGCCTGTCTATCTCCAGCGCATGATCGAAATCCTTGTCCGCTTCGACCATCAGGAACCAGAGTCCGTCTATCGATTCATAAACCCGCTTGTAGTATTCTGCTTTCGTGCTGTCTTCTATTTTCAAGGTAAGTTCATCCTCCTGCAAAAACTGCGTGCTTTATGAATATTATATCCGGTTCATGGCAGGTTGTATTTCTATATTACTTTCACAATGCCGTGCTTTTTCTTGCCGACGCGGATTCCGATTTCCGCACCGGCCGGTGCGGCAGGCAGCATGGTGCCGGGAGAGGAAACCTTTTCTCCATCGACTGTGACGGCGTTCTGCCTGATCATCCTTTTAGCTTCGCCGTTAGACGAAACCAGTCCCAATTCGTTCAGTGCTTTCGACACGGGATAGCCGTCTCCGGCGAGCGCGTTCGCCCTCAACTCTATTTCAGGAATTTTCGCTTTCTCGGTGTTTTTGAATTCATCCGCCTTGTTTTTATCTGCCAGCCCGAGCGCCACGATTTTTTCGATGAATCCCGCTCCGTAGCCGCCGAAGAGCTCCTTCGCGGTCGCCGCCGCCGCGAACGCCTGGTCGACTCCATGCGCAAGCGATGTCGCCGCAAACGCAAGTATCTCTTTCGCCTCGTTCAGTTCCGGTCCGGGATCGTGCGAGGAAAGTTCACGGACATCTTCCATCGGTATGAAAGTGAACAGCGAGAGGAACCGGCGCACATCGGTGTCGTCGGCGTTTCGCCAGAACTGGAAAAAGTCGAAGATCGAAGTGCGGTTTTTGTCGAGCCATACATTGCCGCCTTCGGTTTTGCCGAACTTGCCGCCCGCCGCGTTTTTCAACAGGGGGAAAGTCACGCCCACCGTATGGTCGCAGCGTTTTGCTTCACGACCGAATATCGTGCGGCCATGCACACGATGTCCGAGGTCTTTGCCGGCGCAAATATTGCCCCACTGGTCGCTGCCGCCCATCTGCACAAGACAGTTGAGTTCTTCCGCGAGATGTACAAAATCATAAGCCTGCATAAGCATATAGTTGAACTCGATGAAAGAAAGCCCTTTCTCCATCCTGCTGGCGAAACACTCGGCTTTTATCATCCGGTTGACCGAGAAATGAACACCTACTTCACGCAGGAAATCAATGTATGTCAAGTCCGCAAGCCAGTCCGCATTGTTCACAAGTTTCGCATTTCCGCCGGAGAAATCGATGTAATTGGAAAGCTGGTTTTCGATACCTTTCGCGTTGCTGTCCACCTGTGCACGGGTCAGCATCTTGCGCAGTTCCGTCTTGCCGCTGGGATCGCCCACAAGCGCTGTGCCTCCGCCCACAAGCGCTATCGGGCGCAACCCGGCCTTCTGCAAGTGCGCAAGCGCCATGATCGGCACAAGGCTGCCCACGTGCAGACTGTCCGCCGTCGGGTCGAACCCGATATATCCGCTTGTCTCAGTGTCGGACATCACTTTTTCACAAAGCGCCTCGTCCGTGATCCTGTCAATGAATCCGCGACGCAGCAGAACGCCGTAAGCTGATGTTTTTTCTCCTGTCGCCGCTCCCGATATATCCGCCGACATCACACCCGCCCGGATGAAACCGCGTGTGTCCACCCTGAGAGAAGTGGTCTCGCCGCCCCGCGCGAATATTATGTATGGATAATCCAGCAGTTGCCTGTCCCAGATAAGTTTATGCTTCTTCCACAATGTCAGGGGACTGATATCGAACTTGCCGAGCCCTGTGAGTTCCTCGGCGCGCGCGGGTTCGATATATGCCGCGGAATCCGTGCCGGCTGCCTTCGCGACCGCTTCCGGCGCGGGCCGCGCACCGCCGCCTGTGACTGCGCAAATAATTTCTCCGGCGGCCTCGAAAAGATTTGTTGTAACAATATAGGACATCGGGCAGTTGAGCACCTGGGCCGCACCCGTGACACCCGCACCTTTTATCTCCGAGTGCTGCAATTCATCAAATTCGATATTGTTCTCACTGAAAAATGTTGTATCCATAATTTACCGTCCATTGCGGATTGTCGCCCGGTCTGAAATGCGCCCGGTCAAGGATTCCAATGTTAATTGAGATATGAGAATAGTTCAAGCGCCAGGCATTGCAAAGGTGTTCGGCCCGCACCGGTGAAACGCCGGCTGATTGAAAAAGCGATGTCTTATCGCACAGCCGACGCTGGTGGCACCTGTGCGTTGCCGGTGAAATATCCCATTGTTTGAAGGCATTTTTCACAACGTAAGTAATTTAACTACATTAAATAGTGGATTCGACCACAATCATTGTCGATGATTACCGACTATGCAAATAGCACAAAAATGTGGATCCTATATATAGGGATTAGTGGGTCTTCGAAGCGCAATCATAAAATATCGGCAGTACATGGGGAAAATGGGACGTACGGCTCTTATATCGGGAGCTTCTTGGGACATGACCGGAATTGAATTTCAATTCCTGATCGTGTCCTCGAAGAATTTATCAATGATATTCAATCGGCTTTGTTAAATATCAGAAAAAAACCAATGATACATAATACATACAACCGCAGGAACAGCAGGTGCGCAAGAGAAACTTCCTTGGAAAAGGGACTGCCCGGCATGTCCATAAGTCGGGCAGTCCTGTCTTTTGTATCGGAGGGTTTTCACTAACATCAAATCGACTGGGAATGAGGCGGCCGGACTGTCAAGGTCGATCCGGCCGTCTCGCCCTTTTTTCTTTATTACCCTGCATTATGTGATATGAATCACTAATTTTAAAAAATATTCCGCATATTATTTCACTAATGCCATCCCATGAACGATTGAACGTTTTGCATTTTTCTTTTCATAGCCAACATGATAGAATCTACATAATAAGAGCCAATTGCAAAACTCTGATTCTGGTGCGGTCGGCTGCTATTGTCCATAGCGGCGTTGTCGGCATAAAATCGTCCTCGACGTACTCTACAAAGTACGCCTGCGAGGATTTTACACCTCCGCCTTGCTCTGAACAATTTCGCTCGACCTCGCTACGAACATAATTTTGCAATTGGCTCAATAAGACTGGGAAAAGAGAACCACATTATGGGCTGGCTATATCTGAGCAGCGGTCAACGCATCTATTATACAGCGCACGGCCCGGCAGACGGACGCGGTGTGCTGCTGCTGCACGGCTGGTGCGCGACGGGCAACCTCTGGAGCGAACAGGTAGAAGCCCTGGTGCACGAGGGTTACCGTGTCATCACAATCGACAGCGCAGGCCACGGACGTTCCAGTAAAAGAAACGACGATGTCGATATGGACGCCATGGCGGACTTCACAAAAGAAATCTGCGAGCAAACCGGACTCGCCGACGAGCCGGCCGCGATCATCGGGCACAGCGCGGGCGGCGCTATCGCTATGGCTACCTACTTCAAGTATCCCGAACTTTACTCGTGCATGGTTCTTCTGCAAACCGGCTACAAGATGTGCGACACACCGCTTAGAAAACTTATATGGGAAAATGCAGCGCCATTTGTCGAGATAGGATTCAGCACGCCGGCGAAGCTCATCTCGCGCTCACTTATGAATTCCTTCGCATGGCTGGCTTCTGCAATATATGGAACAGAACCGGCAAAAACACGCGCATGGATAATGGACATCCAGCGTACACGCTCCAAGGTGGCACGCGCCGAACTCGAAGAAATCGTACGCCACGACATCAGTGATCGTCTACCTTCAATAAAAGTGCCCACACTGATAATCGGCGGCACATTCGACCTTTTGGCTCCCGCTCGACAGTCGATAAGGATGGGCGAATTGATCCCGGATTCCGAAGTTCACATACGCCCGATGAACCACATGGGCAAGATGCTGAAACCACATCTGGTCAATCCGCTGATCCTTGATTTTCTGTCTCGCCACTACCCATTATGACAATATTTTTAATAATTCCTTATCGCTATACTGTCAACTAATCTGATATTCAACGTATTTCCTTGAAATTTACTGAAAATACATAAAATAAAGACTTAATCTCTGATTAATACCACAATAAGCACAATAATAAATGAATATAGTCTTTTGCGATGCTTGATTTTTTTTGATTTTGTGTTAGAATATTAGCACTTGGAAGACCTGATTGCTAATCAAAGGGTAAACAAGAGTAAAAACATAAGCATTGAAAGGAGGAAGACACTTATGAACATCAAACCACTTGCGGACAGGGTTGTACTCAAACGGCTCGACAAGGCGGAAGAAAAGACAGCCGGTGGAATCCTGTTGCCCGACTCGGCGCAGGAAAAACCCCAGGAAGCAGAAGTAGTTGCCGTAGGTCCCGGAAAGAAAGACGACAACGGCAAACCCATTTCGCTGGAAGTCAAAGTGGGAGACATCGTGATCACCAGCAAGTGGGGTGGCACGGAATTCAAGGTCGATGGTGACGAATTCATCATCGTAAGCGAAGACGAAATTCTCGCAAAACTCGATAAGTAATCGCTACCCGAAAAGGAGGGAGTATTCTAATGGCAAAACAATTATCTTTCAGTGAACAAGCCAGGCGGTCCCTCGAGAAAGGCGTCAACACCGTAGCCGATGCGGTTCGTGTCACTCTCGGACCCAAAGGCAGGAACGTAGTTCTGGAGAAAAAGTGGGGTTCGCCCACAATCACGAACGACGGTGTTACCATCGCCAAGGAAATCGAACTCGACGACCCCTACGAAAACATGGGCGCACAGCTCACCAAAGAAGTCGCCAGCCAGACAAACGATGTCGCGGGCGACGGAACCACAACAGCCACAGTACTGGCACAGGCGATGGTACGCGAAGGCTTCAAGAATGTCGCGGCCGGCGCCAACCCGATGATCGTCAAAAAAGGCATCCAGAAAGCAACAAAGGCTGCCGTTGACGCCATAAAGAAGGCCGCAGTTCCCGTACAGGAAAAGTCCGAAATACAGCAGGTCGCGGCCATCTCCGGCAACGATCCCGAGATCGGCGATCTCATTGCCGACGCCATGGACAAAGTCGGCAAAGACGGCGTTATCACCGTCGAAGAAGCCAAGGGCACAGAGACCAGTCTTGAAGTCGTCGAAGGCATGCAGTTCGACAAAGGCTACCTTTCACCATATTTCGTAACAGACAAAGAAAATATGGTTTGCGAACTCGAAGAACCCTATTTCCTGCTCTTCGAGAAGAAGATCAGCGCGATCAAAGACCTTGTGCCGATCCTTGAAAAAGTGGCACAGGCCGGCAAACCACTCGCCATCCTCTGTGAAGAGGTCGAAGGCGAAGCCCTGGCGACTCTCGTTGTCAACAGCCTCAGGGGCACTATCAAGGCAGTAGCGGTCAAGAGCCCCGGCTTCGGCGACCGCCGCAAAGCAATGATGGAAGACATCGCCATACTCACCAACGGCAGGTTCATCTCTGAAGACCTCGGCATCAAACTCGAGAATCTCGAACTCGCAGACCTCGGCACGGCAAAGAAAATTACCGTGACTAAAGAAAACACCACCATCATCGAAGGTGCCGGCACACGCGACGCCATCAAAGGGCGCGTGTCGCAGATCAAGAGACAGATCGAGGAAAGCGATTCCGACTACGACAGGGAGAAACTCCAGGAACGTCTGGCCAAACTGGCCGGCGGCGTAGCAGTTATTAAAGTCGGTGCAGCCACCGAGACCGAACTTAAAGAGAAGAAACACCGCATCGAAGACGCACTCAGCGCGACCCGTGCGGCTGTCGAAGAAGGCATAGTCGCAGGCGGCGGCGTGGCACTCGTCAACGCTATTAAAGCCGTTGAAGCTGTCAAAGGCGACTCGCCCGACGAACAACTCGGCGCAAGCATAGTTCTCAAATCACTCGGAGCGCCCTTGAAACAGATCGTATTCAACGCCGGATACGAAGGCGCGGTTATCATCGAGGAAGTCAAGAAAGCCAAAGAAAACGAAGGCTACAACGCACTAACCAACAAGATCGAAGATATGCTTAAAGCAGGCATCGTCGATCCTGCGAAGGTCACGCGCTCGGCCATCGAAAACGCTGCCTCCATCGCCAGCATGCTTCTGACAACCGAATGTCTCATCTCGGACATCCCGGAAAAGGAAGCAGCGGCAGGCGGCGGAATGCCCGGCGGGATGCCTGGCGGAATGGGCGGTATGGGTGGAATGGGCGGCATGTACTGAGCCCTGCCACACATCAGTTTCAGACAAATCAAAAAGAGCTCGCAAGAGCTCTTTTTTTTCTTTACTATCTATTCATGATAGCACAATGCAACATGATATTGCGATCCGGATCGGCCCGCATATTTATTATCGTTGCGAAGAGCCAGCTTCGTGTCGCCTGCTTAAGAAAAAACATAATGTGAAAAACTCCGGCTTCCACCGCATAGTTTTTGGCGACAACATTATGCCGTTTACGGACGAGCCCCAAGTGCCTGTGGGGCGGGATTATTAAGGGCAATATATGTTTTCATTGCCTACGATGATTTATAATAAAAACGTAATTGTTCACGGGGGTAGCATTGGAAATAATGCGTTATACACCTGGAGATTATCTGCTTCGCCCGGAATGACAACCCAGAAATTTCAGATGTTCCATTGCGAACAGTTACCCGTGAACAGATACATAAAACAAACCAGGCAGGAAATCATACAATGAAAAAACTGAACAAAGATAAAGCAAGGATGAGGGCGGACACATACTACGGTCGAGGTTATAATTGCGCAGAGTCGATAGTGCTTACGGCTAACGATGTCATAGACGAAGACCTTGTGCCTGACGCTCCGAGAGTGGCAACAGCGTTCGGGCATGGAATGGGCTGCATGCGCGAAGCGTGCGGCGCATTATCGGGCGCTGTGATCGTGCTGAGTCTTCTGTATGGTCGCGATAATCGGCACGGTTCGGAGCATGTTTCGCAACGGGCGGTACGATTGTTCAGAAAGAGATTTGTTAAGGAATTCGGTTCCTCCAACTGCGGCGAAATGATAGGCAAAGATAAAATCGTGAAACGCTACGAGCACTGTCGCAGCCTCACGGAAACAACTGCCGGGCTGCTGGTCGACTTTATCGAGAACTTCGAGCAGGAATTAAAGGCAAAAAGGTAAAATAATCGTTTGTGCTGATATAAAGCTCGTCTCTATTGCAGTATGTAAATATTCCGTGGACGTATGCAAGCTGATAATTATGATACAATAATCAGGTGTCTGATAATCAACCACAGGGAAGAAGCATAAGCCTCGGTTGGCGGTTCATTGATGCACTTATCATTGGCGCTGCCTCCGTCCTGATGCGGATTCCATTTCTTCAGGAACGCACTTTTTATATCGACGAGGCGTTCAGTCGTCTGCTGGCAAGCCACAATATCAGCGGCATAATTGCCGGCGCGGCATCGGAGTCGAACCCTCCGCTGCCTGTGTTTTTATTTCATTTCTGGCAGAGCTGGGCGAGTGCAGAATGGGAACTTCGCCTTCTGTGCCTGCTACTGAGTGTCGCAGCGGTCGTAGTAATTTATTTTTTCACATGCCACATTGCAGGACGAACATCGGGCATTTTTGCGGCGGCGCTTGCGGCTGTTTCCGCATACCAACTCGATTTTGCCCAGATATACAGGTATCCAGCCCTTCTTATTCTTCTTGGCGCGGTGGGATATTACCTGCTTTGGAGGTGGTCGCAGGAACGTGACAATCGTCTTCTCACGCCGCTTGCCCTCGTTTTTATCCTCGGGCTTTATACGCATTATTTCTATGGCTTTCTCATCCTCGGTGCGAATCTGTATGTGATTGTCGCGCATCGCAGAGACAAGAAACAGCTTGCCGCATGGCTGGTGGCCCAGGCGGTTGCGGCGGCGACGTTTATTCCATGGATGCTCGCTTTCATGGGACAGGCGGGCGGCGAAATCGGGGTTGTTCCTGTCGACAAACTCGTAATACATTTAAAAACACTTCCATTTTTCGCTGTTCCGCACATTCTCGAATCCTATTCTTTCGGTTCCTTTTCGCTTGAAACACATATTGTTTTTGCCGTATTTGCAGTGATTGTTTACGTTTTGATTTTTTACCAGTCAGCAAAGTATCCGAGCCGCAAAGAAGTGTTCTTTGTAGTTTCCAACCTTGGAATGGGACTCTTTTTGCCATATTTTATGATGTTGTTTCTGGGGCTGCGGCTGCAAGTAATGTATTTCTGTGTTTTCTCGCCTCTTTTTTATGCAGGAGTCGCGATTGCATTTTTCGGCAATAAATGGGTTGCCCCCTGCTATCTGAGATATGGCGCGGCGGCAGGCCTTGTGATCCTTATGCTTTGCAGTGTTGTCTCACATTTCATCAGATTGCCTGTAGCGGAAAACAATAAGACAATTATCAGCCATATAGAAGACAATTGGCGCGAGGGCGATGTCGTTGTTATAAACCCTGCATACCAGGCCTCACTTTTCGAATACTATGCTCAAAAACCTTTAAAAACATTCGGAATACCGGGACAGTTCGACATCATGAAATACAACTTCCAGGACACCACACAGGTGAGCGCCGCGAGACTGGCGGAACTGGACGATGCTGTTGCACAGGACGGACGTGTGTGGGCTTTCTACGGATTTGGCCCCGTCACAAAGCCGGACCAGGAAGAACGCACGATGCAATACATGCGCGAAAATTTCGAGTTTGTATATGAGAAAAGTTTTACTCCCGCGTCGTTTGCAGGGCCTGTAGGAAGATTATACCTTTTCAGCAACACAAAATAATCTACCCCGCCGCAAGCGGACGGGGTAGTAAACCCGAGCTGCGCAATGAACCGATTACGGGTGTAAATACTTGATTTTCGGTAACATCAAGATGTGGTTTCAGAGCTCTT
>JAJRTR010000130.1 GCA_024278215.1 bacterium | reverse complement strand
CGAGAATTTCCTTCGGCAGGCCTGTGGTCTCCGCGCCGAAAACAAGGTAGTCGCCGTACTCGAACCGCGCCTCGTAATATGGTCTGTCGGCAGTCTTTGAAAAGTAGTGGAAGCGCGCGCCGCCCGCCTGCGTCCACAGCTCCCGCATGTCGGCGTGCCGGTATAGTTTCATGAATGGCCAGTAGTCCAGGCCCGCCCTGCGCACGGATTTCTCATCGACGCGAAAACCGAGTTCGCCCACGAGATGAAGCGGAACGGCAGTTGCCGCACAGAGACGCGCCGTGCTTCCTGTGTTCTGCGGTATCTGCGGATTCACATACACGATGTGCAACGGGAAAGTATCCTTCATAGCAGAAAACATTGTATGCGTCCGGCACGCCGGTGTAAAGTAAGGTGTGCGGCATCGGATATAAAGTGTTATAATTTGCGCGGCGTCTGTGTGCTCGATATCTGTGGTGGCCGTGGAAACATTTGCTTGTAATATGAAACACGAGAGCATCACAACGAGTAGTTACCGTCAATGGAACACGGAGCGGAGATATGCTTGAAGGAAGTGACGTAAAGAGACTGTCGGCTGAAGCGCAGAAATACCTTATCGACCTCATTAGAATCGACACATCAAATCCACCCGGCAACGAAACGGCGGCCTGCGAATATATAGGGAACGTACTCGACAAAGAGGGCATCGAAAGCACGATCATCGAGTCCGAACCAACCCGCGGCAGTATAATAGCGCGTTTGAAAGGCAACGGAGAAAAAGGCGCGCTGCTTCTGGGCAGCCACCTTGATGTTGTGCCTGCAAATGCCGACGACTGGTCTGTGCCGCCGTTCGAGGGAGTTGTGAAGGACGGCTGTATTTGGGGCCGGGGCGCGATGGACATGAAACATACCGCCGCTATGTTTCTCGCCGCTTTCGTCGGACTAAAACGTCGCGGCGAACCACTCTCGCGCGATGTCATCTATTGCGCATGTGCCGACGAAGAGCAGTCCGGCTTCTACGGCATGCACTACCTTGTCGAGAATCGATTCGATCTCATAGACTGCGAATACGCGCTCAACGAGGGAGGCGGCTACTGCGCCGTGATCGACGGCAAACACCTGTATACCGTCCAGAACGCCGAAAAAGGCGTCAACTGGATTCGCCTAATCACACGCGGCGAACCCGGCCACGGCTCGGTGCCGAGAAAAGACAACTCGATAGTTCGCATGTCGAAAGCATTGCGGGAAATATCGAAACCTCTTCCGATAAGAAAAACAAAGATCGCCAGGCAGGTTATCAATAAAATGGCCGGTGTACTTGGTTTCCCTAAAGATATCGTCATATCACAGGTTTTCAACCCTCTGTTTTCCGACGCGATATTGAAGCTGGTCAAATCGTTCGACGAACGTGTGGCGGAGATGCTGTTCGCACTCACACACGACACGGTGTCGCCGACAAAGATCAGCGCGGGCTACAAGGAAAACATCATTCCGGAGAAATGCGAAGCAGTGATCGACTGCCGGATTCTGCCGGGCCAGACATCCGGCGAATTCAGAGACATGATCGCAAAAATGATCGACGTCGACGAGATCGTGCCTTTCGATCTCCCGGTGACGGACCCCACGGAGAGTCCCGTAAACACTGAACTTTACAGGGCTATCTGCAAAACTCTCAAAAAACATGATCCGGGCTGTGTCATCAGTCCTTTCCTTATGCCGGGTGCTACAGACAACAGGTTTTTCCGCAAGAAAGGCATTGTCGCTTATGGTTTCCAGCCTCTGAAATCCGAGAGGCTCGAGCTGAAGGATTACCTCGACGGCATACACGGCATCGACGAAAAGATTCCGATTGACGGGATTGATTTCGGGGTGAAAGTTCTTTACGATTTTCTCAGAGATTTCTGTGCATGAGCAATATGGCCGACAATAAAGCCGGGATACTCAAAGTGCTTCGGTACACTCCCGCGGGACTGGCGAAGTGGCTGTGGCACAAGGCGAGGGGCCGCGAGGTGGTAGTAGCCGGGCAATGCGATATGTGCGGCCGCTGCTGTCTTCACCTGAATCTTTCTTACGGCGACCGCTGGATAAGAAAAGAAAAAGATTTTCGTGCAATGTTGAAGGATTATCCCGATTATGACCGTTTCGAACTTATCGGGAAAACAGACGGCGGACTGCTGATTTTTAAATGCAGCATGATCACGGAAGACGGCAAATGCGGCGACCATGAGAACAGGCCGGATATATGCAGGGAATATCCCGACCCGGACCTGCTGTATTCAGGCGGCGAGTTGCTCGACCACTGCGGGTACAGCTTCAAGGTCGTGCCGTCGTTCAAGCGTGTCATGCAAGCGGCTCAAAAAACATCCCGCAACGGAAACGGACACATTGAAAGTTGAAACACAGCTCTGCAATCAGCTCTAATGTTTACTGGCGGCAAATTTGATTTATCACCTGATTTACAACGTCATACTGATAGCGGCATATCCACTGCTGCTTGTGTTTTTCGCCGTCGCCGCGATAAACAACCGCAAATACACAGGCACGATGAGGGAAAGATTTGCTTTTTACAAGAGGAAACCGGCGGGCGGAGCAACATGGGTTCATGCTGTTTCTGTCGGCGAAGCAGTCGGCGCGACACCACTTATCCGCTTGCTGCTCGAGCGCGAGCCCGGCACGCCTGTCGTCGTCACCACAACGACAAAAGGCGGCATGGAAGTACTGCAAAATACTTTCGGCGATAAAATCATTTCCGCTTACTTCCCTTTCGATTTTCCATGGGTTATCGCACGCGCCGTCCGCGCTTTCAGGCCGCGCGTTCTTATACTTATGGAAACGGAAATCTGGCCGAACATCGTTGCGCAGTGCCGAAAAAGCGGTGCGCCCGTGCTGCTTCTGAATGGTCGCGTGTCGGATCGCATGGCTTCCACGGGCAACACGATCAGCGGACTGTATCGCTATGTGTTTTCACTTATGAACACCATCGGCGTGCAATCCGCAACGGACGCCGAACGCATGAAAAAACTGGGCGCCGAACCGTCGAAGGTACATATTGTGGGCAACATGAAATTCGACGGCATGATGACGGAACTCGAAAACGATAAGATCGACGAACTTCGCAGGACAGTATGTGCAGACGGTGCGCCCTTTGTTGTCGCGGGCAGCACACATCCGGGCGAGGAAGAGATTATGCTCGATGTGCTGCGGAAACTGAAAGAGAAATTTCCCGCGTTAAGAATGGTGATCGCGCCGCGCCACATCGAGAGATCGCCGGATGTGCTCGAGCTGTGCCGCGCCGACGGTCGAAAAGTCGATCTGCGCTCTGAATGCAGCCCGCGGAATCCGTGCACCGGCGATATTGTCGTCTGGGACACGATAGGAGAACTGCGGTATCTTTACTCGATAGCTGCGGCGTGCTTTGTCGGCGGCAGCCTCATCGAGCGGGGCGGACACAATATCCTCGAGCCTGCGGCGTGCGGAAAAGCCGCTTTCTATGGCCCCAACATGGCGAATTTTAAAGCGGGCGTTGCCGCACTCGAGGCCGGCGGCGGCGGCAGATGCGTCCGTGACGGCGACGAACTGGCCCGGACTCTGATAGAATATTTAGACCGTGAAGATTTAAGGAATAAGATGGACGACTCGGCACTTGAGGTTGTAAAAAGCAACGCCGGCGCAAGCGAACTCGCTTACAAACTGTACAGGGAACTTGTCTGACAGACATGGTCGATAGAAGAAAAGGTTCAGCCCTTTATAACATCATATCCGGCGAACGCAGAGACCCTGCCGCCGTCGCCGCGCGTTTCGCGCTGGAAAACATGTCACGAATATACAGGCGCGGCGTTCAGGCGCGCATGAGAAAACTCGACGCGCGCCAGAAAGACACGCTCGACGTGCCGGTCATCAGTATCGGTAACATCACACTGGGCGGAACCGGGAAAACACCTGTTTGCAGACGGCTGGCCGAACTGCTCGAAGAACGCGGCAGAAAAGTCGGCATCGCCACCCGCGGCTATGGTCGCGAGGGCGGTGGCATCGAAGTGCTGGACACGCAACGAAAAAACATCGACTGGCACCAGTGCGGAGACGAACCACTGCTCTATCTTCGCGGTACGCAAAACACTGTGGTCGCCGTCAATGTCGACCGCTGCAAAGCAGCCGAAACACTCACCGAAGAACATGGCTGCGATGTCGTTCTGCTCGACGACGGCTTCCAGTTCGTCACGCTGCACCGCGATGTGAATATCGTCGTCTTCGATCCGCTGTCGCCGCTAGGTTTCGAAAAACTCCTGCCGGCCGGCATGTTGCGTGAGCCGCTGGAGAGTCTCCACCGGGCAACACATTTCTGGATCGCCAAAGCGGACGCCATGCCCGACGACATCCGCGATTCATTGCAGGCTCGCCTTGCGAAAGACTTCCCGGACATCCCCGTAATCCAGTCGAGATACGCCCCCGTGGGCGCGCCGAAACTCGGCGAAGAAAGCATCATGTTGCCGATAGAAGACCTGAAAGGCCGGAAAGCCCTGTGCGTCAGCGGCATAGGATCCCCCGAACCGTTCGAAAAACTTGTGGGAGAACTCACGGGCAACGTACCGCTTTTGTTCCGCTTTACAGACCATCATCCTTTCGGAGAAAAAGACCTCCGTGATGTGGAAGACAGGGCGGTAAAATCGAGGGCCGACGTTATCGTGACAACAGAAAAAGACGCTGTGCGCATACCCGGCTTCTTCAGTCCCGCCTGTGAGTGGCGGGTGATCACAGTAAAAATCGAGATTCTCAGCGGCGCCGGCCATGTAGAGGAAATACTGGATATTTGTGATTGAAATAATTGCAGGTGGCATACACAATTTTACGTGATATAATATCTTGCAACTCTGCAAAAGAAATGTCATTATGAGACGGAGCCTGAATGAAAACATTCGACATAAACGGAATCCCTATCGGCGGCGGCGCACCTTTCGTGCTCTTTGCCGGACCATGCGTTATCGAAGATGAAAAAGCCTGCATGAAAGTGGCCGAGGAACTCAGGTCGATAACGGCGGAACTCGATATTCCTCTCGTCTTTAAATCCTCCTACGACAAGGCAAACAGGTCTTCAATAAATTCTTACCGCGGTCCCGGCATAAAAAAAGGATTGAAAATCCTCAAGAAGATAAAAGAGGAACTCGACACACCTGTCCTGTCGGATGTGCATACGGCAGAGGAAGCGAAGTATGCTGAATCCGTGCTGGACATCATGCAGATTCCGGCGTTTCTATGCAGGCAGACGGACCTTGTGCTGGCGATAGCCGAGACGGGTAAAACCGTGAACATTAAAAAAGGGCAGTTCCTCGCACCGTGGGACATCCGCAACGTGATAGACAAAGTCACAAGCACAGGCAACAGGAAAATAGTGGTCACGGAACGCGGAGTCACCTTCGGATACAACAATCTCGTAGTGGATTTCAAATCCCTGCCTATCATCCGCCAGTTCGGATACCCGGTATGCTTCGACGCCACGCACAGTGTGCAACTGCCCGGCGGCGCGGGCACATCCAGCGGCGGCCAGCGCGAATTCGTCGACACGCTCCTTCGGGCGAGCCTCGCCGTGGGCGTAGACGCCGTCTTCCTCGAAACCCACGAGTACCCCGACAATGCACTCTCCGACGGCGCAAACATGATCCCCATAAAAAATCTTTCGCACATTCTCAAAAACGCGAAAATGATAGATACGTTTATCAAAGAAAACGCCATGATTACTTAACCCACATATTTCACCAATGCGGGTTATGAACCCATAATATTTTCATTAAGTTGCTGCCTGACAAGTGTAACAATATCCAGAACGGCAATTGTGTTGTCGGCGCGCTCGAACATCCGCTCGCAGGTCGGGCAGGCTGTCACGAGCGCGTCCGGCGCGTATTCGTAGAATTCTTTGAGCCGCTCACGTGTGATCCCGGCAGCCACTTCCGGCGCTGTCACCGGCACGAGGCCGCCGCCGCCGCAACAATAGTTTTTGTCGCGGTTCCAGCTGAATTCGAGTATGTTGTCCGGGTAGAACATCTGTTGCAGAAGGTAGCGCGGCGGTTCGATAACATTCAGGTATTTAGAGAGGTAGCACGGGTCGTGATATATAATTCTCTGATCTGATTTAGGACCGAATGTGATGCGTTTCTCCGCCGCCTGCCGTGCGAGCCATTCGGTGGTGTGCTCGAGTTTCGCCGTAACTTTCGCGCCTGCACGGGGGTAGTAGGTTTTAATAATTTCGATGGCCGAGGATCGCCGCAAATCACGGTTTCATAGGAGTTAAGGATTTCCGCTATCGATTTCGCCGTTTTTGCGAATGTTTTCACATCGCCCGCGAGCAGTGCGGGCGTGCCACAGCAGAGGTTGTCGCCGCCGAGCACTGCGAAGTCGGTCCCACACATCTCCAGGAGACTTATCATGTCCGAGGCGACACCGGGATAGTGTTGCAACGTGACCGCGCCCGGGAAATAGATCATCTGCGCAGTCTTGTTTATCCTGCGCTCCTGCTTGAGCGATGCAAGCGTGCTGGAAAGGTCTTCGCCGTACGGATTCGAGAACTTGCGATATTTTGCGATAAATACCTTCACCGAATCGGGACAAACGCCGAATTTGACGGCTTCCTCGCGTGCGGCGATCATCGTTTCGGCGACATCCGTTCTGTGTTTGCAATATGCCCTGCAAAGCCGGCAGCCCGTGCAGTGATATGCGATTTCAGCGACGTCGGCAGTGAAGTCGATGGCACCCTCGCGCACAAGATGCAGCAAGTTCATCTTGGTCGTGGGGGTCACCGTCTCGCGCATTTCCGCGTTGGTGACGGTGCAGGCAAAACGGCACAACTTGGGGCAGAAGGTGCAGTATGTGATTTCTTTCTTATATTTTGTCAGCAAAGCGATCCCTCTTTTCAGAACGTGTTGTTGTCGGCGCGTGCCCGGTACAACTACTCCAGCCCCATCTTTCCGGGGTTCAATATATTATTCGGGTCGACAACCTTTTTAAGGTCGTTGAATATTTTACCGAGCGTGCCGAGTTCGCGCATGAAGTATTTCGCCTTGTGGAGGCCGACGCCGTGGTGGTGCGTGACCGTCGCGCCCATCCTGATGCACTCGTCCATTGCCGTGTCCCATATATCGCGATATACGCGCAGTGCCTCTTCCTCGGTTTTGCCGCGTCCGATGAACGAGAAATAGATCGAGCATCCGTGCGGATACGCGTGAGAGAAATGCGCCATGATAAACGCTTTTTTCGACACAGCGCGGCGTATGTCGTGATAGAGGTCCTCGACTTTATCCCATGTTGTGGCGACTTCGATGGTATCGACAAAGGAACCGCGGTCGAACACGCGCGACTGATTGTAGGAAACATTATACCGGTTGTCCCACCATCGACGCGCGGGGTCTTCTCCCTCGTCGGACGCATCGTTGGCAAGGCATATTTTCGTCGACATGCGCAGTTCCGTTTCCGTCATGTCCCGCTCGCCCTCGAACATCAGCACAAGCAGGCATTTCCCTTTTACTTTTTCCGCCAGCTTGCCTGCGATACCCGGTCTGCCCAGCATGATATTCTGCACGGAATCGAACATGCCATGCATAATTTTCTTTACCATACTTTCGTCATCCGGTTCGTATTTCACGGGCGCTTCGACCGAATCTTCTTTTTTCGAACCGATCAGTATCGTGTCGAGTTCATCGTAGAGCCTGATTGCCGCCGGCGCTATCCCCGCGCGCATTATCCGCCTTATGGATTCCAGCGCGTCGTGCACACCTGAGAACATGAAAGCGCGGTACGACCTGCACGCGGGATAAGGATATATTTTCATTACCGCTTTAGTTATTATGCCGAGGGTGCCCTCCGAGCCGAGCAGCACCTGTGCCCAGTCGGGCCCCGCTGCGGAACGCGGGGTGACGACTGTCTCGATGATTTCGCCCTGCGCCATCACCGCGCGAAGACTGAGCACCATATCTTCGATCTTTCCATATTTCGCCGACAACTGCCCCGCACTACGTGCCGCGATGTAGCCGCCCAGCGTCGAGCAGTAAATCGACGATGGGAAATGCCCCATCGTATAGCCCTTCCTGTTCAGTTCCATCTCGAGGTGCTGTCCGATGATGCCCGTCTCGGCTGTAACGGTAAGTGTCTTGTCGTTTATCGCTATAATTTTATTGAGTTTCTTCAGGTCCAGCACAACTCCACCCGTGTGTGGAAGTGTGCCGCCGCAAACTCCCGAGCCCGCCGAGAAAGGGATAACGGGGAAGTGCAGTCTGTTCGCCAGCATGAGAACCTCGACGACCTGTTCTTCGTTTTCCACCCAGGCTATGGCGTCCGGCGGGTAAGGCACTTTATTGTCCATCATCCAGATATGTGTCTGCGGCCAGAGGTCGCGCGAGTATGCCATCCGGTCGACATCCGACACACTGACATTCGCTTCGCCGACAATAGCCGCCAGTTCCGCAATTATCGTTTTGTCGAGTCTTGATACTTTTATTATTCTCATATTCACCACTCAACTTTATTTTTATCGGAACACCGCTTCGCGAGAAAACCGGCCACACTCTCGATCTCGATCCCATCGTGCTCAGTGTTTTCGAATACGGAAAGACATCCGGGACAGGCCGTCAGGAGGAGTCCAACGCCGCTTTCGCGCACCTGCTTCATTCTCTTTTCAGCAATAGCGTCCGACACGCCGCTGTCGAGCACGAACGTACCGATTTTCGATCCGCAGCACAGCGATTCTTCTCTTGTGTCCGGCAATTCCACGATTTCCACGCCTGCCTTTTTTATAAGCTCGCGCGGTATGTCATAGACGCCGTTCCTGCGTCCGAGAAAGCAAGGGTCGTGATATGCGGCTCTCAAGCCGTCCTCTGCCGCAGCCTCGAACTCGAGACCGCGCAGGAATTCGGTTATGTGTTCAACCGTGATATTATTCTCCTTGAATTCCGTACCGTAAGGTTCGCAGCTTTTCATCACTTCGAACCCGTGCGGACAGCCTGTTACGACTTTCTTTGCACCTGTCGCGATTATCGCATCGATGTTTTTCCGCACGCCTTCATTCGTTTTCAGGTCGATGCCGATAGACCTGTGAAAACCGCCGCAGCAGTATTCTTCGATCATCGTAAAATCTACTTTCAACGCTTCGAGCAGCCCGATTGTCAGGATCGTGTCGGAGACAGTTTCGTTGCGCCCAACGCAGCCTGCAAAGAACACGACGTCCGCACGGGGCTTGATATATGAAGAGAAACGGTCGCAGGGTTTTCCGTAGATGTTACCGGAAACGGCAAGCTTTTCAACAATGGTATTGTATGACTTCATCATGCCGATGTCGGCGACCTGGACAGTCTTGTGGCGCGCGGCAAGTATCAGGCCTGGGATGTCGATCCCGCGCGGACACTCGATGGCGCATCGTGCGCACTGGGTGCAGTTATAGACAGCGTCGCGGGCTGCGCCGAAGTCGGGGAAGGAGCGAGTCAGGGCCGCCGTGATGCTGCCGGGTCCACGGTAGAAACCGTCGCGCGCGCTGTCCACGACCGGGCACACGCTCGTGCATGTTCCGCAGTTGACGCACCTCTGGCTGTCAAGCAGCAGCGCGCGTTCGGACCCGGTCAGCGGTTCGAGTTTGTCCGGGAGATAATTTTTTCTGAAAGCGGCGAGTTCTTCACCCTGGCCGGGCTTGCGCACTGCGCGCCGGAATACATGCGCCCAGAATCTGTATGCCAGGTTGCCTATCGCTTCCAGCGATTTGCTGTCGAGTCTCATGTTCTATTCCATACCCGCAAAGTATCCAGTGACGGCGGCGGCACCCGTGCCGCATTTGCCGCGGCAGGGATCGTAGCCGCCTATAATCGAGCCGGCGCATCTGAGGTTCTCATGCACCGGCGTTCCGTTCGCGTCCAGCGGTCGCAGCTTCGCGTCGACCATGACGCCGCACGAGAACACAGGTTGCGGTTCCGCTACTGTAGGTGTGACAAAGTTCATCATAGTGCCGCCCTTCACCGGGTGCCCCTTATAACATATCGGGATGATGCCGGTGAGTGTTTCCACGAGCCCCGCGCCGCCGCCTTTGATGTCATCTCCGGCATTGCCGTGTTCGATACCGCCGCCGATAAACCTGCCGGTTGCGACAATAACTTTACCCGCCGCAATTCTGCTTTTCTGCGGGGTGCCGTACACTGACGAACCGCCGCTTATCGTCGCGGCAATCACATCGTCGCCAGTGTCGACCGCTTCGGCGGTTCCCTTAATTACGGTTATTCCTTTTCGTGTCGCAAGCGAACGCAGCGCATTCATTATTCTTATGCCCGGTACAGAGGGCTGTAGAGTGGCGATCTCGAATACCGCGATTCCGAGATATTCCGCAAGGCCGCTGATAACTTCCCTGTGATGTTTCAGTCCGAGAACCGCCGGGAACGCGGTATGCGTGTATTCGCCGCCCGCGATATTTCGTTTCACAGTTTCGGCAAACGCACCTGTAATTTCGTGCTCGTCCAGTGCCTCCGCGACCTGCGTGGTCGTCATGTTATCGGAGTTTTCATATCCCTTTACAGCAACCTCGAAGGCGTCGATCTTCGCGAAGCCTTCTCCGGAAATTCTGCGGGCCAGCGCGTCGCCGGAAGCCGCGATAAAACCCGGATCGTAATCCGCGAATCCTTTTATTCCGATAATTGCGAGTTTCATCTTTCCCGGACTGGCAACATCGCCGTCGGCGATACTCTTCAGCGCGAAACGCGCCCTGTTCATCGTACCGAGATTGTTCATCAGAAGCATATAGCGATCTGCCGCGCCGCCTGTTTCAAGACCTGCTTCCGCAAGGTATTTAAGAAAGCAATCTATCGCCCGAAGCATTTCCTGAGGCGAGTGTGCACCCGCCAGGATCGAATATGGATGATAAGGTTCGGCGATGGAAATAAGGTTCATATTCTCCGTGAAAGAGTTCTTTTCCGGCAGGGCGATGTCGCGGACCCTGCCGGGGTCGGCATCGGTGTGGAAGATGCCGGACGACATTGAAGACGCGCCGGGCCTGCCCGCGACAATCGCGACTTCCCCGCCTGCTTCGCGCGCGCTCAGCGCGGCTGTGTAACCGGCGATGCCGCCGCCAATTACCAATGTCGAATATTCCATATCAGACATTCGCGAATTTGTCCCTGTCTGTCATATCGCATATCTCATCATAATTGCCGACGGCGAAATAAATCGCCTGGTTGATCTCTTCCTGGGCGAGCTGATCGCCCCGCAGTATGGGATATTTACCCTTCCAGCGCTGCTGGAGATAAGCCGCCCCGGCGCTCCATATTTCCGGCGGATCGAGCTTTAATTCATCTCCGAGAATCGCCGCCGCCCTGAAGTTGCAGCGCGCGCCCTGGCACGGCCCGCAGCCAAGGTGTGTCCTGCGCCTCACATCGTCGAGTGTCCGCGCCCATTCGTGCCTGATCACATAGCGTATTTCCGCTTCCGTCACGGGATCGCATCTGCACACGATGGACGCCGCGCGCCTGTCCTCTTTTGTGATGTCGAGCACATTCCGGCATCGTGTGCCGTGCCTGAACGCCAGTCGTTTCACCACATAAAGCGGCATACCGTACTCGGCGGCGATACTCTCGATATCGACCGTATCGTCCCCGCCGGGCAACGGTTCCAGATGCGTTCTGCACTCGGCGCCGGAGCCGAGTTTCTTGCAGATGAGGTCCGTCGTTTCTTCGGCCATTATCCTGAACGTCGCGAGCTTGCCGCCGACAATTGTGATGAATCCTTTTATCCCCTCGCGCTCCTCATGATCGAAAAGTTCATGCTCGCGCGTCAGCTTGTCCTCTATCTTGCGCCACTCGAACAGCGTGGGACGCACACCCGACATGACGCGGATCATCCTGTGTTTTCTGATGGAAGGAAAAACTCTTTCGACCGCCTCGAGCAGATATTCTATCTCGTCGTGAGTTGCTTCGAGGTGATCGAGGTCGCCGTAGAAATCATCGTCGGTGCAGCCCATCATAGTAGTGTTTTCATGCGGCATGATGACCACCTGCCTGCCGTCCACAGCTTCGGCGGCGACAGCGAAGTTCGAGATGCGGCGGTCAAAGAAAACATTTATTCCCTTGCCGGGCCGCAACTTAACTTCGGCACCCGCCGCACCCGCCGCCTTTTGCGCCCACGGACCGCACGCGTTGACGACTATACGCGCTTGCGCTTCCGACTCTTCGCCGCTGAATGTGTCGCGCATACTGACGCCGACCACCGCGCCTGCGTCGCGCAGAAATCCCGTGACAATCGTGTGGTTCCTCACTTCCGCACCGTGTTCACTCGCCGACAGCGCGTTGCATACGCACAGCCTGAACGGGTTGATCCCCCATTCGTCGAAAGTAACAGCGCCCGTGATCTCCTCCGACAGGCCCGGCTCGACATGCCTCGCTTCCTCGACACTCAGGCGCGTGTGCCGCTTGCCGCCCTTGTAGTGCTGGAACACATCATAAGCCTCCATGAATGTTTCGACCAGCTCGATATTGTGGCTGTCGCCCTTCATCACGGGAGTTATAAATGGTATTCTAAACAGCAGATGCGGTGCGATATTCTGTATGTAGCCGCTGTCGATGCAGGAAAGTTTCGTCGTCTCGACATCGAAGAGCAGGTAGCGCAGGCCGCCGTGTATCATGCCCATGTTCGCGCCCGATGTGCCGCCTGCGAAGTCCTTTTTCTCGACAAGCAGCACGCTGAACCCGCGCATGGCGCAGTCTCGCGCGACGCCCGTGCCCACTACGCCGCCACCCACTACTATCACATCGTAATCATTTGTGCCTGTCATAATATATATGGAATTATACCAATTATTATATGCGAATTCGAGTTCCGGCAATTTCGATACGCCTACTGTGGAACCACCGCGCTATATGCGTGTATAATAACATCTGCAAAACGGCGCGAAATATAAGGGAACTGTTTGTCGACCTTATCGGCCCCGAAACTGTAACGCGAAAATGAAAAGAAGTCCGACATACAACGACTGTCTCGAATTCCTCGGCGGCGAAAGGCTGCCTGCGGCGTTTGTGAACCTCGACGCTTTCGATGCGAACCTCGGCGTCATCCTGAAAAAGCTGGAAGGTTCGGCGAAAACGCTGCGGATCGCTTCGAAATCCATCCGCTGCATCGCCCTCCTGAAAAGGCTGCTGGAGAAAGGCGGCGCCGCAGTCAAAGGCATCATGGGATACACTGTCGAAGAAGCCGCATTTCTGTATGAAAACGGGCTGGACGATATTCTGATAGCTTATCCGAGCGTGCAGGCGCCGGATATGAAACTGCTCGCTGAACTTACGTCGAAAGGCGCGGACGTGTCGATGATCGCCGACTGCGAGGACCACATACGTGCGATGGGCGCGGCGGGCCGCTCGGCCGGCGGCGAGCTTCAGGCGGTGATCGAAGTCGACATGGGTTACCGCCCGCTTGGCGACACTCTCGTCTTCGGCGTCAGGCGCTCGCCTATCCGTAGCGGAGAAGCCGTACTGCGGCTCGCCCGACTGGCGGACAGGGTGGGCGGTGTGAAAGTCATCGGCATTATGGGTTACGAGGCCCAGATAGCCGGACTCACCGACAGAAACCCTTTCACTAAAGGACTCAACCCGATAAAGAAGATGCTGCGCGAACTCTCCAGGCCGGATGTCGCACGAAGGCGGGCCGGTGTAGTAAAGTATCTGGCGGAAAACGGACTCGTTTTGCGCATTGTCAACGGCGGCGGCACAGGCAGCGTCGATTCCACGAGCCGCGACGACAGTTGCACCGAAGTCACCGCCGGATCGGGGTTCTTTTGCCCGCATATTTTCGACTATTTCTCGAACATAAAGCTGACACCCGCGGCGTTTTTCGCGCTTCAGGCAGTGCGCGCGCCGACCGCCGACACCGTCACATGCGCAGGCGGCGGCTACATCGCATCGGGCGAAATCGGCGCGGACAAGCTTCCCGTTCCATATCTGCCGCGCGGCGGCGAACTGCTGGCGGTCGAAGGCGCGGGCGAGGTACAGACTCCTGTCGTTTTCAAGCGCGGCAACAAACCAGCGGTCGGCCAACCTGTGATATTCCGTCACGCCAAGGCCGGCGAATTATGCGAAAGATTCAATGAATTATTGCTTATAAAGGACAACCATATAGTTGACCGTGTGCCTACCTACCGGGGCGACGGACAATGTTTCATGTAAAATATCTAACTTGTGTGTTTTTGAAACATGCGCAGAATATCTAAGTTCGCACAAGTTGAGTAATATATTTCTGTAAATATATGGAGGGACATAACACAATGAAAATCGAAACAGCGGTAATAAGCGTAAGTGACAAAACAGGCGTTGTGGAATTCGCGAAATTCCTCGCTTCGAAAGGCGTGAAGATTATTTCCACAGGCGGCACGGGAAAGAAACTGTCGGAAGCCGGAATCGGGATAACTCAAATACAGGAGATCACCGGAAACGAAAAAGGCGACTACTTCAGCGGCCGCATGAAAACCATAAGTTTCAACTACGAGAGCGCGCTTCTGTACAGGCGCGACGACGAGCGGCATGTCGCCCAGGCGCGCGAACTCGGCATCCCGAAAATCGACATGGTAGTGTGCAATCTCTATCCATTCGAGAAAACAGTCGCCGCACCGGACGTAACGGTCGGAAAAGCAGTCGACAACATCGACATCGGCGGCCCGTGTATGGTGCGCGCGGCAGCTAAAAACTTCCAGGGCGTCGCGATCGTTGTCGACCCGGCAATGTATGGGCCGATCATGCAGGAGATGGAGCAAAACGACGGCGACCTATCGCTGGAAACACGAAAACTTCTCGCGGCGACCGCTTTCGAGCGCACTGCCGATTACGACTCCTCCATCAGCGCTTACTTCAGCAAAACATTCAAAAACAAGCTGGAAAAAAGACTGAAATATGTCGACGGCGAGCAACTTGGCCGTTACGCTGAAAACTGGCATCAGAAAGGCTGGCTCTACCGCCGCGAAGACCTCCGCGCACCCAATGTCCCCAATGCGAAACAGGTGCACGGCGGCCCGATGGGCTACAACAATTATGTGGACGCCGAAGCGGCCCTTGCATCCGCGCTCGAGTTCAAAGACAAAATCGCCGTGTCGGTAATCAAGCACTCGAACCCGTGCGGCTACGCAGTCGGCGAAACACTCGAGGAGGCGTTCGAGAAGGCCTGGCAGGGCGACCCGGTCAGCGCGTTCGGTAGCGTTATCGCTCTCACGCGACCGATGAATATAGCAGTCGCCAGACTCGTCGAAAACAGGTTCGTCGAAGTCATTATCGCACCGAAAATAGAAAAGGACGCGCTCGAATATATACAGGGGCTCGGTAAGAAAAAAGCTGGTTTGCGGCTTCTCGAATACGGCGATATTCCGGCCGACGCGCCCGAAACGACAAAGCTGCGGGCAGTCGCAGGCGGCCTGCTCGAACAGGAAAATGACGACAAATACTATCTCTGCGACGATGTGGACGGACTCACAGCCGACGCGACCGAAATGACTTGCGCGAACAGCGGTAAGAAACTGCGTGTGGGTGTCGTCACCGCGAAGAAACCGCCCGCCGCGCGCTCGGGACTCGTCGATTTCACTCTCCGGCATCTCAAACACGTAAAATCAAATGCGATCTCGATCTGCCGCGAATACGCGCCCGGCAAATATCAAACGCTCGGCATGGGCTGCGGGCAGCCGAACCGCAGGGACGCTGTCGCCCTCGCGGGACAAAAGGCGGCGGATAATCTGCGTCTCGAATATTTCGCCTCGGCGGGCATCGACGGCACACGCGAAGAATACATCTCCGGCGCTTCGGAATCAGACTTGAAAGAATATCTCGCGAAAGAAGCTGCATATGTGGCAACACAGCTCGCGGGCGATAATGTCGCCCTTGCATCCGAGGCATTCTTTCCGTTCCGCGACGGACTCGACAACGCCGCCGCCACAGGCGTCAAGCTGGTCATCGAGCCGGGCGGCTCTGTGCGCGACGACGAGGTCATCGCCGCCGCCGACGAACACGGCATTGCTATGATATTCACCGGCGTGAGGAAATTTAATCACTAGCCGACATGCCGTTCAGTTAACACTACAACGCAACTTTCGATTTTCACAGGCGAGACGCCTGTGCTACTTTTATAAAAAAACATCTTTTTAGTAGCATAGGCGTCTCGCCTGTGTAACTCTCTGCCTGTTGTATTTACAAATCTTGCGTTGTAGTGCTAACTGAACGGTATTGGGTCTAACGCTCCTGTGATTTCTCTATCAGGGCGATTGTTTTTTTCAGTATAGCGTCATTTCTTATCGGTTTGAGCATTATGTCGGAAGCGCCGGATTTTATGGCCGCGACAATATTTGTTTTCTTCACATCCGCCCCTATCATCATCACCGGAATATATTTAGTTTCCGGAAAATCCTTAAGAAGCATAAGCGTGGAGAGCCCGTCAAGGAAAGGCGTATGAAAGTCCAGTATTATTACGTCTGGACGGTGGTCTACAGCCATCTCGATGCCCAGGTGGCCGTCATGTGCCGTGAATATATTGAAGTGCTCGGTCAGGTATTCACGAAGTTGTTTCTGTGAGTTTACATCACCGTCAATAATCAGCGCTGTACCATATTTTATGTGCCGGGGCTTTTCGTTCATTTCGCATAGTTCTTTCATTTGCAGCATGTTGTTTCAGCCCTGATATATGCATTTATCGACCAGGTTGTTGATGCAACGCGCACGGCGGTTCCATGGGGACAGAAAGGGAGATGTCACGAAATGCCCCTTGCCGACCGATCTGTTTTCGTATGAATGGAATAGTTTTGATATTCTTGCGTAATGTACTGCTATACGAGTATCATTATACATCATAATTCAATGTTATCATACCGACCAAAAACTGAATGTCATAATAAACCCGAATTTTATGTAGTGAAATCGCGGCAGTTGTGTAATCTGCAACTGGACCAGCATGGTAATGATAAAGTCGACAATTGTGTCGGCGGGCAATCCCCTCTGTACATGAGCCGCAAAGTGTATATAAAATTCTCCAACTGTCAATGCGATAAAACAACTGCGCTGGATTTTGACAAAGCTTTTGTAAATGCTTATTGTATATTATTAAGGGGTGCTGTACAGGCACATCACGAACATCGAACACAAAATTCACTTCACGGATGATACAAAAAGTCAAATCATGAGCGACAACATATTGGATAAAGACAACGGCGATCTGAATATATCAGGCGTGGACGAGCATGTAATCAGCGCGCTACTGCAACGGTCTCGTGAGGCTATAATCAGGATAAGCGCCGATAGAAATATCGAGTTTGCAAGCCCGGCATGTTACGATATTTTCGGCTACACGCCGGAGGAAATTATTAAAGATACTTCTCTTCCCCTGAAATTGCTTCATGCCGAAAGCAGAAAAGAATTCGACAATTTCTGGAAAGCCTATAAGGAAACGGGCTATTTCCCTGAAGAAACTCAGGAATGGAAATGGCGAAACAGGAATGGAGATATATTTTATACGGAAAACATAGTTTCCAACATCAGGGACGCAGACGGCAATGTTATCGGCTTCATTACGAGCATGAGGGATATCACAAAACGGAAACAGGCCGAGGAATCGTTGATAGAAAGCGAGGAGCGATACCGACTGCTGTTCGAGTCGTCGCCGGAAGTGGTTGCTATTGTGGGCATGGATGGTTTTGTCCAGGATGTCAATTATTTGTCAAAGGAACTGGTCGGTTACAGCAGGGAGGATGTCATCGGAAAGCACTTCGCCGACATCGACCTGTTCAATGAAGAGGTTCTTCCCAATTATCTGGACCTTTTCATAGAAATGGTAAAAGGAAAAAACCTCGGTGTCCTCGAGGTAAAACTCAACACAGTGAGCGGGGACGACCTGTGGGTCGAGATATATGCGTCGAGACTTATGAAGAAAGGTGCAGTATATGCTCTCCAGGTGATCTTCCGCGACATCACGAAAAGGAAAAACGCGGAGGATAAAGTAAGAAGAGCAAAGAACCTCCTCGAGGAAAAGGTCAGAGAAAGAACAAAAGACCTCGAGGCTATCAGACAGCGGCTCGAAAGAGATATTAAACAGAGAGAGCATACGGAAAAAGCGCTCAGGGAGTCGGAAGAAAAGTACCGTACGCTTGTCGAGAATGCGAACGACGCCATCTGCATCACACAGGATTGGAAACTGGCATACTGCAGCAGGCGTTTCACAGAAATAAACGGCTATACGCCCGAAGAGATGCACGGAAGAGAATTTCTTGAATTCTTCCCGGAATATGAGAAGGAAAGGATGTCGAGAATATACGAGAGACACATATCCGGGGCTGAAGAAAAAATGTGTTTCGAGGCCGAACTTCTGCATAAGAGCGGCGACATCGTCAGTGTCGAATTAAACGTGAACCTGATAAACTACAGGGGGAAACCGGCGAGTCTCGACTTTATAAGAGATATAACAGACCGCAAACTTGCTATCGAGCAACTGAAGGAAACCGAGGAGTTGCAGAAGGGCCTCGTCGAGGCAATCCCCGATCCCATATTCATGGTGAACCAGTGGGGAGAATATGTCTTTGTCAACAAGGTCGCCGCGCGCATGTTCGGCACAAAAGCGGTGGACATGTTCGGCAAAAAACTGCACGATTACTTCCCTGCTAAAATCGCCGATAAGCAACTTTCGAGCATACGCAAGGTCTTCGAATCGGGCGTGCCGATGCCGGCGATCGAGTCTAAGAGCGTGATTATGGGCGAGCGCAGGTGGTTTATCACCAACCTGACACCTATCAAAGACGCCGCGGGGGCCACTGTCTATGTGCTCGGCATAGCCACCGACATCACAAGCCGCAAGATGGCAGAGGAACTGCTCAGGACAAGCGAGGGAAAATACCGTCGCCTGATCGAAAATCTCGAACAGGAATACTTTTTCTATTCGCACGATACAAAAGGGGTGCTTACTTATTTAAGTCCATCGCTGACCAGGATACTCGGCTATACTGTTGAAGAATTCATGTCGCATTACACTACCTACATGACGGACAGTCCGGTAAACGAGAATGTGTATAAATATACCGATCTGAGTATCGCGGGCAAGAAGCAGCCGCCTTATGAGATAGAGATGTACCACAAAGACGGATCAATAATCATGCTGGAAGTATCGGAAGTGCCGGTTTTTGATGAAAACGGCACTGTCGTCGCTGTCGAGGGGATCGCCCATGACATAACAGCCAGGAAAAAATATGAAAAAGAAAAAGAAAAGCTGATGCAGCAGCTTATCCAGTCGCAGAAGATGGAGGCGATCGGCACACTTGCAGGCGGCATGGCCCACGAGTTCAACAACATACTCGCGGTTGTGATGGGAACGGCGGAAATGGCGATAAAGAAAATCGGCGAAGACGACCCCAACAGAAAACGAATCGCCAGGATACTGAGATCGGCGGACCGCGCAAGGGACCTTACAACCAAACTTCTCACTTTCGCACGCAAAGAAAAACTCGACGTACAGGTTATTGCCGTCGAGATGCTACTCGAGGACCTCATTGATATTCTCGAGCGTGTATCGAAACGACAGGCGGCAATCAGGGTAGACTACATTGGCGATATGCCCGGAATAAAAGCCGATGCCAACCAGATGCACCAGGCTCTGCTCAATATATGTCTCAACGCGCTCGATGCCATGCCCGACGGCGGCACGATAAAGATCGCCTGCGAACAGGTGACAATCGACAACGACCATTGCCGCGACAAGCCGTTCGCCCGGCCCGGCGCATATTGCAGAATCAGCATCACGGACACTGGCGACGGTATACCGGAAGACATCATGAAAAACATCTTCGAGCCTTTTTTCACGACCAAGGAAAGGGGAAAAGGTACGGGCCTCGGACTCTCCGTGACGCTCGGCATCATCCGCAATCACGGCGGGCATATCGAAGTGACGAGCCATGTTGGAGAGGGCACCACTTTCGAGATATATCTGCCTATTGCCGATGTTCCGGCGGAATCACGGGATTCGGACCCGGCGAACAGCGACACCACCGGAAACGGTGAATTGATCATGCTGATCGACGACGACAAAGATGTAATCGACATGACGGGCGAAGCCCTCGAGAATGCCGGTTTCCGCATTCTACCCTGCAACAGCGGTCGGAGAGCAGTTGAAATGTTCAGAAAAATGCACGGGGTTATCGACGCGGTTCTCCTCGACTTTGAAATGTCGGAGATGAACGGCAGAGCTGTATACAGGGAGTTGAAAAAGGTTACCCCCGACGTAAAAGTTGCAGTGGTTTCCGGTTACAGCGTGGATGCCCAGGCCCGCAGGATGAAGCAGGACGGCATAAAGAAGTTCCTCCAGAAACCCTTCGGTACAAGAGAACTGTGCAAAACAGTTAACGAATTGATTTACGATTGATGGCCTCATTTCCAGGGCCGTGTTACCGTATAAATTTTCTTCAACCGGGAACATATCCTTATGTTCAGTTGTTATATATGT
>JAJRTR010000129.1 GCA_024278215.1 bacterium | reverse complement strand
CTTCCTGTTCGAGAAAGGATGCGCCAGCCTGAGTATATGGATTTTGCCCCATTTCCATTTCTTCAGGTTGTTGCCGAACCGTTTTGCGAGCCTGTGCGCCGCCACTGAAACAGCTTCGGCAAGTATGTCGTCGCGCGTCTCTTTTTTTTCGGTGTCCGATTTGTCGAAGAAGCTGTTTTCGCCGGTCTCGAAAGCGATGTCCAGAGCCGGCTCGATGCCGCTCGCGCCGAGAATGTAGCTCAGGAGCGGGCGGGACACATCGTCACTGTACATTAACTTTACAGCTTCGGCATAGGCCGTGTGGAAAATAGCGGCTCCGACGCTGTCGGGAGCGGCCTGAAAATCCCATTTCGAAAGCGCTTTTGCCGCTTCCACTGCGAGGTTATCGTTCTTATCGCCTGCATTCTCAAAAGCCGTGAGAAACACAGGTGTCAATCGTTCGCCCTGTTTTGTCAGATGATCCACCTGGAATTTTCTCATGTCGTCCGCAGTGAACTTTTCCTTCGACGCGAGTAGTTCCTTTATGCGCAATGCCCGGTAGTACTTGTAACTGAACGAAACAATGAACGGGTAGTCTTTTTCGGGCACAACAGCGTTGTTGGCGGTAATTATTATGCCGTTGGACGGGTTCTCAAGCCGCGGCAGTTCGCTGTAGGGTACGAATCCGCGCCAGTCATAGAAGCCTGACCATCCGGGTACAGGAAGAGTGCCGTCGCTACGGGTTCTCAGGGGGTAATAACCGCTTGCTATATATCCGATATTGCCTTCCCTGTCTGCATACACCCAGTTCTGGACAGGCACACCTATATAGGCGACTGCGTTTCTGTAGTCGGCAGCATTTTTCGAGCGTGCCATCGCAAAGAAACCATCGAGGTCCTGGGATGGGGATTGGCCCGTCCATCTAAGGGCAACAGGCGGTGCGTTTTCCGCCACCACTCCGAGCACGTCGTTCAGGACCGGGCCGTGAATCGTAGACCTGACCACCAGTTTCTCTTCTCTGTAGCCGTCATCCGTTTTTATCTTTATGACCTCGTCGCGCTTGTCGAAATCACGCCATCCGTTCATATAGAAATACTGGTCGGGATTATCCGGATTCACCCGTTCGACAAAGAGGTCCTGTGTGTCGGCCCTCGTTGTTGTGGCGGACCATGCGACATTCCTGTTGTGACCGAGCATCATGCAGGGAATACCGGGGAATGTGACACCGATTGCGTCCAGAGCGCCGTCGGTGGTTTTCAGGTGGGCCTGGAAGAAAACCGATGGGAGTGTATGCACGAGATGCGGATCGTTGGCAAGTATCGGCGCACCGCTCCGCGAGTGCGCGCCGGACACGACCCAACTGTTGCTTGCAATGTCCGTGCCTCTCATGATCGGCAATCCCTCGATTGGTATGTCTACATCGAGCAATGCTTTAATAACCGGCCATTTGAGTGTTTCCGGCGGCACAGGCAGCGGATTCTTTCTGATAGTTTTACCCCGCGGATCATATTTCTTCACATCCGGTTCGATGATGTAGGGGCCGTGGTCGGGATACCGGGGCAGGAACTCCCAGCCGCGTTCGAGTCCCAACTCACCAATTGCCGCAAGCCTGTAGAGTTCGCGTTTCCAGTTCGACGACAGCCCCCAGGCCATGAACCTGCCGAGCGATATGGTATCCTCTCGGGTCCACGGTTCGGGCTCGTAGCCGAGGAGTGTGAATTCGGGCGGCAGTTTTTTCGCTGTTTTGATGTAAGTGTTAACGCCTGCCGTGTAGCTGTCGAGCAAACTGACTGTCTCGGGCGACATCAGTTTGCCGCCTGCTTTAGCAAGTTGCTTGAAGCCGATAATTCGGTTGAAGCGGTCCTGGGCGAGAATGGTGGCATGGCCGAAACTGCTGCTCAGGGGCGCATCGCCGACAAGTTCACACAGGCGGCCCTGCACCACGAGCCGTGTGAGCACCATCTGGAACAGCCGTTCCTGGGCGTGTACATAGCCGAGTGCGAAATATACATCCTTCTCTGTTTCGCCCGTTATATGCGGGACACCGTATTTGTCCCGAATCACCCTCACATCGGCACCGAGCGTGCCGTCATCCACAGTGACTTTGCCCGAATACTCCGGCAATCCGCCCCGCATGAACATCTGCACTCCGATATAAATAATCAGTGAAACAACAAAAATCGCTACAACAAGTATCTTTATGATTTTTCCGAGCATTGCTTCCGGAACCTCCGCTTTTTCTCCAAGTGATCAAAGGCTATCACATTAAAAAAGAAACTGCAATTTATGCACAAAACAGGGGTTATTTGATTTTATATACGTAGTGTTCGTGTCAACTTTGTATTGACGTATTGCGTGTAGGGCGGGGGCACCGTACTCCGCCTGAGCATATTTCTCGCGAAAACGGTTTTACATGCACAAGTTGATGCGCGGTACGGTGACCGCGCCCTTGTCTATACTCTTTTCATCGTTGACATGACAGTAGTGGTCGAACGGAAAAACGCTCAACCACTTTTATTCATTTCATTGCGACTGTTTATTACAGATCGAGCGTGCACTTTCAATATATCGTTCAATTCCGGCAAATTCCCGCTCAAGTTTTTTCTCATCAGAAATATTCTTTATTCCGCCGCATTCATTCGCTATGCCTTTTTTCCCGCCGGGCTTATTACTGAGGACAACAGCAAAGATGTCAAGCACTATTCCCAGGCGTGTATCACCATAATTCGTTTCCCTGATCCGCTCTGTTTTTTTCGAAGCCGCGGCATACTTACGCGCCGCGAGCAACTCGCCGAGATATGTAATGTCCCAGTCGAGCGAGCGGGTGAATGAGCTGCATTTGTCTCCACCGTTATCACCCATAAATGCGGCATAGGCGACATCTTTATCTTTGCTCATAATACAGTTGCCGGAATCGACTTCGCCGAGATGCAGCATTGTGCGCGAAAGCCGCCTCGCAATTTCATACGCGAGCTTGTCCTTGCGTTCTTCCGCCGGGATCAGCCGGCGCGGGTCGTCTTCCAGAAAATTATATCTGCCGATGTACGGGAACACTGAAAGCAATGTCGATTCGAGGAACTTCGATGCGGAAACAGGTGTATCTGCTCCGGCAACAATATCATTGGGTGTGGACGCCGACGGGTCGAGAAGAAGATAATTCGTAAGTGTTACATCCACAGGAATCTGCCTCAGGTGCAGTTTGAAATAATCGAGATTGTAATAGCAGTATTCGGTTTCAGGAATATCCTTGAAATAGCTGTCGATTATTTCCCGCTTGCTTTTCGGCACAGCGAGTGTCGCGTAATCGCGGACGCATAAGTCCCGGTAGCGTGCACCCAGGAACTGTTTGCGCGGCATGATATAGTTCTCGATCTTAAAGACCGGTTCGACGCCGTAATCTCTCTTGATAGCCGCCGCCGCTCTCTTTAGAATGTTCCTGTAATCTGTGATGCTGAGTGGGTCGAGTTCCTGGTTCATGTCAAGAAGCAGGAGTGTGCGCACTTCCACTTGTTGCGGTTCGTCAAGCGGAAAATCCGACGGGTTGTAATCGAGCGGATCGAGATTCGGAGCACTCACCGTGCCGGATATGTTTGTTATAACAAGCAGCACGACAGCGAAGAACAGACAGAATACGAATTTTCTCATACTTTCCAATCTATAACAACCACGGCCATTTTTCAAATGCCGCGCCGGCGACAGGGTGTGCGACATAAAAGTGGGTTTTTGCGAAAAGCGGGACAGGTACCGCAAAAAACAGCGTTACCAGTCCCTGTTTTTCGCACATTAAAAATGTGGTTGTTTTTAACCCACTTTTATGTTGCAACATCCCGGCGACGGATACTCGCAAACAGGGGTACTGATGTGTTAAAATAAAATATCTGCAAAAGTTCAGGCCGTGCTCGACTTACCACGACAGGTGACGATAATGAAAAAAGAACCGACATTCAGAGAATTGTGCGAAGAAATAATCAAAGCTGCGCGGCAACTGTGGGAAAAGGGCTGGACATGCAGGAACACTTGCACGATCAGTGCGCGGCTCACTCCCGGACAGCTCGACGAAGATTTCTTTCGCGGCGGCAACTGGACTGAAACAGGCGTCAGGATTCCGGAAACAGCAGGCGACTACTACCTTGTCGCAGGCACCGGCGCATGTTTCCACGGCAATGCGCCCGACCGCAAAGACTGCCTCGGTGTTGTCGAGATAAACCCGTCCGGGGAAAGCTTCAGGCTTATCTGGGGGATGAAGGAAACCGGCAGACCGATGAGCGGGTTTCCGACGCATCTTCATTGCCACGGTGTCCGCCGCAAAGCAGCAATGGTTGATGAAAGAATTGTTATCCACGCCCGCTGCCCCGGCGCGACGGCTCTTTCTTATTCCGCTGAACTCGACACGAAAAGCCTCTCGAAACTTGTGTGGGAGATGCACCCGGAAAGTGTTGCGGTTCTCCCGCGGGGATGTGGCATGATCACGGGAGTTGCATCTGAAGACGACCTCGGCACGCTTGTCGCGGAAGGGATGCAGCGTCAGGCGGCGGCACTTATGCAGTATCGTGGGGTTATCGCTTCCGGTGCGACAACCTGCGACGCGCTTGCTCTTATTGAAACTGTGGAACATGCCGCTGATGTATATCTGAAAACGTCGGTCTGTGGCGGCAATATAACAAAACCGTCGAAAAAATACATCCTTTCAATAGCGGCGCGGCACGGCATCGAGCCCGATCCTGCTGTTCTCGATTTGCTCGAGTAATTCAGCGCCTGGGTTACAGTGCGAAAGGAGGGCGGTATATGTGGCGCCCTTCTGTTAGCCGGTCGCGTCATAAATCATGTGCGCTCAACACATTGACTGGAGCACCGACTGCCGGTATGATGATGTCAGAAAGGAAAATCCATGTCGGACGAGCCCGTGCAGGATCAGAAAATAAAAGTCGAAGAGAGCCCCATCGAAGAGTACCCCCTGGGGCAGCTTGACGAGATACTGGCAAACAGCAAGGAACGCTATTACAGCGTGGATGCGCTACGTGATCCCAGGACGAAACGCAAGCTTGTTGACCCGCGCAGCATTCTCACGGATACCATTGTGCGCAATCTGTACGAAAGCTGGAGCCTCAGCAAAGACACTATAATCAGGGTGACGAAACGACTCGAATCCATCGACGATCTCGACGACGATTCGCTGAAGACCATCAGCTACTACGCCAGCCGGATTCACCGCTATCTCGTCAGGATTTACACGGACGACAAGCCCAGCTACAAAGCGGAAATTCAGGGCATCACAAGCATGGTCGTGGAAATGGTCGACGGCATTTTCGGACCCGAAAAGATAGATGAAGTCACAGTTGGACCGTCCGACCTGCGCTCGCACAACTTCTACTACGACCACCTTGTCAACGCGGCGATCTATTGGCTGGCCACCATGGCGATCCTTAATAAGCAGAGAAAAAATTCTCCGGCCGGCATCGAGGCATGGCGCTTCAAGAATAAGGCGGAGGTGTCGCGGCTGACCCAGGGCCGCCCCACGCAGGCAAAATCGCTTGTCGTCTACTACGACTACTATGGCCGCGACCGTGCGCCCGCCGATGTGGAACCCGCGAAAAAAGGTGACCTCAGTCTTGTCCTCAGCGGCTTCTACGGTGCCCTGTTCCACGACATTTGTTTCCGCAATGAGCCGAAAATCATCATCTCGCGCAAGGGACACATCGACGATAAACTGAAACAACACATGGACTTGTCCAATCAGCTTCTTAAGGAAAAACTCTCGATCCTGGCCGACGAAAGACCGCTCACCAGAAATATTATAAAAAATCATCACGAATATATCGACGGCTCAGGCTACCCAAACGGTAAAAAGGAAAAAGAGCTACACCTTTTCTCTCAACTCCTCAGCGTTGTGGACCTCTATGACGAATACTCGACGCGCTTCAACCGCAGCACGATCATACGATTCATGGCGCGCGGCGCGGGCCGCATTTTCTCCGGCGAACTCGTCCGCGCTTTTCTCAGCATTCTGCGCCCATTCGATTTCGGCGAAATCGTACAGGTATACGAAGGCAAAAAAACCGAACCCGTCATGCGGGCCGAAGTTCTGCAATCGGCAAACCGGTTCAGACCGGTGATTAAAGTGCTCGAGGCCGACGCGCCCGAACACGAACAACTCGTCGGCAACAAACTTGATCTTTCCAATGACGAAAATGTTATTTTCAGCATCTGATTCCGCCGGGGTGTCGCGATGAAGCTT
>JAJRTR010000128.1 GCA_024278215.1 bacterium | reverse complement strand
TCATTGCAATCAGCAGCGCGAGCGCGGTGGTATTTACCGCGTGGGCGAAAAGATAGTTGTCCACGGAATTGATCCCGGCAAGTTTCAGCAGGATGTTCCTGTCCGTGACAAGTTCCTCGAGGATGTCAAGCACTTTCGCTTCCGGACCCGACTCCTGCAGGGCTTCGCCTCTTGCAGCTTTCGACAGGAATTCTCTCGCGTGCGTTACCGTTCGCGAACGCGAGTCCTGAAAACCTTTTTCGACAAGCAGCTCGAGCGCCGCGCCCGAGTCGCGGACATCCGCCGATACTATTACATGCACATGCTCGATTCCGGCGTCTTTTATCTTTTGTATCGATTCTTCATTCAGGAGGATGCAGCATTCATACATAGTGCCGTCATCGCTCGTCTTCACAGCCCTGCTCAGTTGCATACCCGGTTTGAGTTCGTCCACTGATGTTTTTTTCATTACGTTCTCCGAATCACTTTCCCTGATCTAATCCGTATATTACACCATTGCGCCTGATCCATATATAGTAATGTCCGGATCGATTACTGATAAATTGTATCTTTTACATTAGAGCCATTTACAATATGAATGATAATGGAGAAACATCGTTTCATCAAATCATTCGCAAGCTGATATATATAAACATATCACAGAGAACATTAGTAAAAAGAGCTTTGAATGTCCTGGAAATCGTTTGTTGTGAAATATACTCATTATATGTTATCCGTTCCTGATCTTATCAGTCAAAAAATTTCCTCCCATTTCGACAAGTAATGTCAAAGAATGGATGCTGGTGCCACCTGTGTGTAATTATACTGAACCTGTGCGATTTTGTGAATTCATCTGTCTCTCCTTACAACGTATATATAGCGCTTAGCAATAGGAATTGCGTATGTGAAACCAAGAAAATCTATAATGTGCCATGCAGTTAATGAGTTCTTTTTTTTGTGCATGAAAATACTCTCATTATTTGAGGTGCGTATCGGAGATCGTGTCCTGCCGTTTTTGCCGACATTCAATGCGTGACACGACAGTAGTGGTTTTTTCTGAATCCTGAACGCCAGGCTACGAATCCCGGTCTGATTCTGCTGTCTGTTGCAAAATCAGTGAAAATTGACTTGACTTCCGGGCGGCGATATAATTTACGCACGATGGTAAATACCGCTGGATCATTCATCATGCCGGGTAAAAAAAAACACTGACCCTGCCCCTTGCCGCGCTCGTTTTTATCCTTACTTTTATCGTTTTTACCCCCGCGCTCAGGATTCCCTATCTATATGACGACACCGATGTGATTTTAAGGAACCAGTCGTTCGACAGCGTGGATGATATTGCCGCCGTCTTTTCGTCCGACTACTACGACCGTTTCGCGGAACGCACTTACAGGCCTGTGGCGACGCTTTCATATTTCATCGACCATCGTTTGTGGAACGCCTCGCCTGTGGGCGCTCACGCATTCAATGTTGTGTTGCACGCGCTCGCCGCCGTTGCTGTTTTTTATCTTCTGGCGGCAATGGGGATCGCCCCATGGTGGGCGTTCGCGGGGGCGTTTCTGTTTGGTGTGCATCCTGTGAAAACCGAGGCGGTGGCGCTGGCGTCGAACCGCGAGGAGATACTCTGCGGACTCTTTTTTTTCGCGGCGTTCGCCCTGCATCTGCGCGGCGGCGCGCGCGGGCGAGTCGCGGCGACCGTGTGTTTCCTGCTCGCGCTGTTCTCCAAGGAAATGGCGGCTTCATTCCCGCTGGTTCTTTTCGCATATCATTTTTACGTCACAGACCGCGAAAAGCCGTTTATTAAACTTCTCAAGGACAGGCTACCGGAATATCTGCCTTATGTCGCGGGCGTCCTGTTGCTGCTTGGCTTCCACTATTTATGGCTCGCGAATCCGGGCGGCGGTGCGGACTGGCCCGGCGGCGGCGGATGGCGCACTTTCAGCATCATGTCTTATGTTTTCATCAGATACTTTTTGTTGCTGGCCGTCCCCGCGCGTTTGTGCGCCGATTACGTTATTGATGCAGGCAATAATGTTATCGTTCCGGCGGCAATACTTTTTGTTATCATGATGATAGCGATTGCAGGCGCGGCGGTACGTGCGCGCCGAAAAACACACGCATCCGAACCGATCGGTGATGTAGCGGCCTGCAATTCGATATTCTTTGCCGGGTGGAGCGCCGTACTCGGTTTCGCCGCCTCGTTTTTCCTGCTTAGCCTGCTGCCTGTGTCCAATATAATCCCATTTGGAGAAACGATGGCGGAACGCTATCTTTACATACCGTCTTTCGCGTTTGCGTTCCTTGCGGCGGCTCTGCTCGAGAGGCTGCCGCGCCCGCATACTGCCGCTGTGTGCGCGGCGGCGTTCGGAATACTTTTTTGCGTTCTGACACCGCTTCGTCTTGCCGCCTGGCAGAGTGATCTGTCGTTCTGGCAGGATACGACAGCCTGCGCGCCTCGAAGCGCGGAGGCACACATGAACCTCGCAAACGCCTACCTGAAAGCCGGCGACATTGAAAACGCGATGGAACAATATGCCCTGGTACCCGGCAGCGAGCAGACGGGCGACGAATTCAAATATCGCTATAACCTCGGACTCGCGTATCGCGCGCTGGGCGACATTGAAATGGCGCGGGAGTCGTTTCTCGCCGCGGTCGAACTGAAGCCGGATTTTGTCGAACCTATGTATCATCTTGCCGACTTATACGCGGCGCGGGGCGATTACGAGCGCGGCCTGGCATATATACAAAAAGCACTTGCCTCAGACCCGGACAGACCACAATCATACTTTATCGCGGGACAATATATAATAAAGAATTCGGAGGATGCCGCGGCTCTGAAGCAGGCGGTCGAGTGGCTCGAACAGGCGGTCGCGCTGGAACCCGGCTCGGCGGTCTATCACGGCGCTCTCGGACAGGCATATCTGCGACTGGGGAATATGAAACGCTCCGAGTCCGAGTTGCTCGAAAGCATAAAACTTGATCCTTCCTCGACAGCTTCCTATCACCTCCTGTACAGCATTTACAAACGCACCGGCAGAGCGGAGGCGGCTGCCGGGATATATGAAAAAATCAAATCTTTGGGAACTCCTGCATCTCGATGAAAACGAACACAAAAAACAGGACAACGGTATTTCTTATATTCGTCCTGATACTGGTCGCCGGAGCGTATCTGAGGTGTGTGCGCATCGACGAGCCTTTCGGGGGATACCACGCGCTGAACGAAGCATGGTACGCGACGCAGGCGCGCAACTTCGAGCAAACGTCGATATGGAATCCGACGGTATCGGGCGGACTCATTGATTATAAAGTGCGGCCTGTTTATGCGATACTCTCGTGGTTTGCGATGCGGGCTGTGGGCTTCAGCGAGGCCGCGCCGCGCCTTGTATCGGTCTTTTTCAGCCTGCTGTCCCTGCTATGGATATATCTTATCGGGTGCCGCATCGGCGGTCGGGCGGCGGGTCTGCTGACCGCGGCGTTTCTCGCTGTGTGTCCTGTATACGTCGTGCTTGGCAGACAGGCGCAGCCCGATGCGGCCTATGTGAGTTTCGCACTCGGTGCGGCGTGGCTGTTCCTGATTTCAAACGGACACAGGCGTGAGGCTCTGCTCAAGCTTGCCGCCGGTGTGTTGTGGGGCCTCTCCTGTTTTACAAAGAATTTCGGTGTGTTGCTGCTGCCCGGGCTGCTGCTCGCCGCGACTCTCGAGAAGCGATCACTGAAGTGGATCAACCGGCGAATCATACTTTTCCTCATTCCGGCCGTTATTATCCCGGCCCCGTTTGTTTTTCATCATCTGCTCAGGTCGCCCGCCCTTATTAAGAATGTATACGAAGGCAGCGCGTTCGCATTGCCGACTATGAATAACCTGTTGTATATGATTAAAGAGATATTCTGGGGAGCGTCGCCTGCTGTTTTCTGTCTGGGACTGCTCGGTCTGTATCGCTCCGCCCTGCGCAGGGGCGCGGGCTGGTGGCCGGCGGCCCTCGCTGCGCCTTTTTCCGTTTTGTATTTTTTCCTTTTCGTGCACAGCTATTACATGCTTGCCATAATACCATTTCTCGCGCTCGGCGCCGCCATGTTCTTCAGGGATGCGGCGACAATAAAAAAGTGGTCGCCCCTGATTGCCGCATTGCTTGCACTGACTGCTTTCCAGACGGTGATGAACCTTTCGGGCCTGAAGTGGGGGCAGAGCAGGTTTATGCAACTCTGCAATTATCTCGGCACGACAAATGATAATATTGTGCTGGTAGTGGACGATCAGGTTTACAACAACTACCGGGCGCTTTTCTTTTATTACCTGCCGGGCGCGGTTGTGTTGCCGAAAAGAGAAGTGAAAAAGAACACCGACGGTACCGCGCTGCTGCCCGCCGGTTTCGCCGTTTATATTGTGGATTTCAATATGGGGAGGCTGACCAAGTCCAACAACTACCAGACCCTTTTCGGGAATGAACTGCTCGGACTCAGCATTTACGGGCACACGTTGATATATCATCCGGAAAACAGGCATTCGTTCATCCCGCACCATTTCGAATATATGAACCGACCGGGCACGCGCTCCGGTTTCATTCCGGTCGCTTTTATCCCGAGCCTGATACTGACCCGCAAACCCGATGGATACATCATTCTCTATGAAAACGGACAGTGGGTTCTCAGACCGGCACCGCCCGCGGACAACAATAATAAATGAAAAACAACAGGCTTTTGACATCGACAGTGCTCGTGGCAATATTGCTTATCTGCTACGTATGGAACATGCACAACACGGCATACGACAATGCTGCGAGCAGGCTCGATCTCGCCTTTTCTCTCGCCTTGAGCGGCGACCTGAATATCGACGAATATCATACCAACACAATCGACAAAGCGTTTTACAACGGCCATTATTATTGCGATAAAGCGCCGGGTGTTTCGCTGCCCGCGGCCGGTGTTGTAGCTGTATTGGCGCGAGTTTTTCCTGATGCTGACTGGCATCCCGACAATCCTGTCGCACAGTGGCCGCTGATCCTGCTCATCATAGCGCTGCCTTCGGTGCTGTCGCTCCTGTTGTTCTGCAAAGTTGCCGAACAGCTATCCGGCGGCGACGCGCTTTTCCCGGCGGTCATCTACGCGGCCGGGACGCTCGCGATGCCCTATTCGGGCCTTTTCTACAGCCATCAACCGGCGGCCGCACTGCTTATGGCGGCATTCTTCATCTGGTTCAGCGAAGCGGCAGGCAATATGCGTCGAACGCCGCTCACCGGATTTCTTACAGGCGTGCTGGCGGGATATGCGATTGTATGCGAATATCCGGCGGCGGTTCCAGCGGCGATTATTATCGCGATTTCTTTTTATGATTCGCGCAGCCTGCGCCACCGCGCGGCACTTTTAGCGGGCGCGGCAGCCGCTCTCGCCGTGCTGGCCGGCTACAACGCGGCGGCATTCGGGCATCCGCTTCACATCGGTTATCAATATGAGGTGCAACAGTGGTTCAAAGTAGAAATGGGCAGGGGAATAGGCGGTGTGACTTTCCCCGACCCGAAGGTGTTTTTTAAGCTTTTATTTCAGCCGCAGCGCGGTCTGTTCTGGGCGCAGCCTTTCCTGTTGCTCGCGCTGCCCGGCATGTCAGCGGCCTGGAAATCGGGCGCGCTGAAACGCAGGGCAGCGGTGGCCTGCGGCCTGATATTCCTCTCCGGTCTGGTCATCAACTCCGCTTATTATGAACCGTATGGCGGTTTCGCGCCGGGGCCGAGGTTCCTTGTGCATGTCCTGCCGTTCGCTGCACTTCTCGCCGCCGCCGGCTGGAACAATCTCGACGGATACGCGCGGGGAACAGCGGCGGGCGCGGGCGTGTTTTCCATCATCTACTATTTCATAATCAACCTTGTCGAACCACACGTTCCACATATATTCAACGCGCCGTTGTTTCAATTTACTATGCCTCTACTCGTGGGCGGTTATAAATTGCGTACAATCGGAAATTATATCAGCGGCGCAGGCAGTTTGGCCGCGGTGCCCGCTGTGCTGCTCGCGTGCCTTGTTGTGTGGTCGCTGATGCGCGGGATGAAAAACGAAAATCTCAACGAGTCTCTGCTCGGCATCATCACCGGGTTCATGGCAGTGGCTGTCTTGTTCATGGTTTCTTCGGTACACCTCGGCACGGACACATCGAAGACATCTTATTACAAAGGTGCGGCATTCATGAGCAACGGTCAGTACGAAGAAGCCGCCGACTACTTCCTGGACGCGGTCAACGAAGAGCCGGGTTTCCGGCAGGCATGGTACCGGCTTGGAATTGCGCGAATCCGTCTGCAAAACTATAATGATGCAATATATTGTTTCGAGGAATCTCTATTGCTCGATCCCGGCGACACGCAGGCGCGCATCTCGCTCGCGGCGACGTGGCTTACCGTGGGCAACGTCGCCAGGGCCGTGCCCATCATCCACAACGGCCTCCTGAGACAGCCGGGAAATACGACTCTGCTGGAACTGAAAAAGACAGCGGAAGAAATGTCGGGACGCAAATGAACGGTACTGCTGATACAAACGCAACTGTTTCGCAGGGGGCCAGGCTCGCCGCCATAATCATCATTTTCTGCGCTGTTATTTTCGCCTATTACAACACGCTCGACAACCCGTTTATATGGGACGACACATACCTGATTCAGGACAATCACTTTATTCACAGCATTTCCAACATCCCGCACCTTTTCGACAAGACGTATTTCACGCAGCCTGTCGAATTATCCTACAGACCGGTGACCACACTCACTTTCATGATCGAATATTATCTCTGGGACCTCCACTCCGGCGGATACCACATGTTCAACATCGTGCTGCACATCATGAACGTGTTCATGGTGCTGGCGCTTCTGGCGCGTTTCACGAGAAAGTACTGGCTCTCGCTCGGCGTGGCCCTGCTCTTCGCTCTGCATCCGATCCAGACTGAAGCCATAAACGCGATAACTTTCCGCGAGGATCTCCTCGCGGCGTTTTTCTGTCTCGCTTCCTTGATTGTCTACATCAAATACAGGGACGGCGCGTCGCCGGTATATCTGTTTATTTCGCTCATTCTTGCCCTGCTCGCCGTTTTTTCCAAGGAGACGGCAGTTGTGTTCCCGTGCGTTATACTCGCTTATGAATATTACCTGAGCGACGAAAAGAGTGTGGCGCGCGCATGGGGCACGGCGGCGCTGTTCGCTGTTCCCGCCATATTTTATCTTATCATCCGCTTCGGCCCGATGCAGGGGCCTCACGAGGTGCTCATATACCACGGTGGCAATTTCCGATCCACCGCCGTGATCATGATTCAGGCGTTCGCGCGCTACATTAATCTACTTTTCTGGCCCGACATACAATGCGTCGATTACCTCTTTGCAGAGCATCCGTCGCTCGGCGACCCTGCGACACTCATTGCGATATTCGTCCTTATCGCACTGTCGGGCACCGCGTTGTTGTTCTATCTCGTCCGCCGTCCTGTAGCTTTCGGTGTGGCATGGTTCATCTTATTCATGTTGCCGGTCAGCAACATCATTCCCATCGGTGTCGTAATGGCCGAGCGCTATCTTTATATCGCTTCCATAGGCTTTTTCTTGGCGATCGCCGTCGCCGCCGATTACCTTTTTCTGTCAGGCGACAGACCATTCCCTTTCCTTAACCGGTCGATTCTGGCTGTGCTGATGATAGCGGCAATAGCGGCGGCAGGCTTCATGACGCACAGGAGAAACCGCGTCTGGGACAGTCGCGTCGAGTTCTGGGAGGACGCCTGCAACTGCGCGCCGGCGTCGGCCCGCGCGATGGTGAACCTCGGACTTGCATACCTCGATGAAGACCGCCTCGAAGACGCGGGTAATACTCTCGTCGTGGCGGTTCGTCTGGCGGCGGAAGGCAGGCAGTCGGACTTCCGCTATGGCAGCCTCTATCGCGCACTCACCAACCTCGGCATTGTCGCCGCACGGCAGGGCAGGCTCGAAACGGCGATCTTCTTCTTTTCCGAAGCAACCCGCTACAACCCCGAGGCGGCTTCTCCATACCTCAACATCGGCGTGGCCTCCATAAAACTCGGCAGGTTGAACGTCGCTGAAAAAGCCCTCGAACGTGGAATCGAACTCAGTACCTATAATCCTTCCGCCATGTTATACCTTGCAATGGTGTATCACCAGCTCGGCAAAATAGACGCGGCCCTTGATATGTGTAATCGTATACTCGCAACTTCTCCTGATAATCATCGCGCCCTCGTCATGCGGGACTACCTCGAACAGGAAATGGAAAGAAGTAATGAACAGTAGTCGCGGATATTCATTCCTGTTTTTTATCGTTTCCGCGACTCTGTTTTTCTACCCGCTCGACGCTTACCGCGTTTTTTTCTGAATCGCATTTTCATAAACGTGTGATATGAAAACTTATCTGCAACAACATAATTATGAGTCGAAAGCACGTACGCTGTCCCTGCTGCTGTTCATTATTACATTTTTCGCGTTTTCATATTTCCTCACACCGATCCCCGCCGACAACGTCAACACGAGACTCGATCTCACGGCGTCGATGATCACCGAACATTCGCTGAATATCGACAAATGGCACCTTAACACGATTGACAAGGCGTACGTCGACGGCCATTATTACACGGACAAAGCGCCGGGCCTGTCGCTTGCCGCGCTCCCGGTCGCGTGGGCCTATTCGTCTTTCGGACAGGTCGATCCCGACAATATTCTCTTCCGTCATATTTGCACGATGTTCCTCGTGTCGCTTCCCGCGGCTGTGCTCGCAAGCATATTCTTTCTTATTGTTTTTTCCGTCTGCAAAAGCCTCTCCGTCTCATTCGCATGTACGCTCGCGCTGGCTTTCGCGACACTGTGGTATCCGTACTCGACGCTGTTCTACGGCCATGTACCGGCGGCGGTAATTTCCTTTATCCTCTTTTATATTCTTTGCCGCGAACACCCGCCTTCGGCTTCCGTAATGCTGATTTCCGGATTCACCGCCGCTTATATGGTTGTCATCGACTACCCGACCGCGGCTCACGCTGTCGTTCTGCTTCTGCTCGCGTCGTCGATCATCGAAAAGCGATCTTCACTGCTTCTGCTCGTTCCCGGAGTTCTGGTCGCCGCCTCCGTATTTTTCATGTACAACCATGCGGCGTTCGGCGGTTGGTTGACAATCGGCTACCTCCACGAAAGTTACACGCCTTTTGCCGAAGCCCACGCCCGCGGGCTCGGCGGGATCACATATCCGCATCTTTCCGCGTTATACGACATTCTGCTGAAGCCCGGTCGCGGCCTGTTTTTCCTGTCGCCGTTCCTTCTGTTTTCAGTCCCCGGCTTTTTCGCCGGACTGCGCGACGCGCACTGGCGGAAACCGGTTATCGCGGCCGGCGCGATCGTCATCATTCACATTCTCATTAACGCTTCGCTTCCCATACCCGGCGGCGGCATGTCGGCCGGGCCGAGGCACCTTGTGGGCATGCTGCCCTTTATGGTTTTTCTTTGCGTGTTCAGCCTTAGAAACGCGGGCCGATTCACAGGAGGACTTTTCATGGGCGCGTTCGCGGCCTCCTCGGCACTGTTTCTGCTCATTACGGCGACAAACCCGCATGTGCCTCAAATAATCGACGCACCTGTCACCGAATACTGCCTCAAGCTGTTTGCAAACGGCGTTTTGCGGGCTGCGTGGCTGCCTGCCATTATTAATACCATCCCGGCGGCGTACTCGCTTTATATCTATCTCTTCACCGTCTTTTCACTTTTCCTGGTTTGCGCTTATTATTTGCGGGAAGAAAACAACCGCATCTCATTCGCGTTCGCGGTCGGTACGGTAACAGCCATGGCCGGGATTCTGCTCATGAACTACTTTGCCGCCCTCGCCTTCGCTTCGAAATCTCCCGCCCATAAGCATTATTCACTTGGGATAACCTATATGAACCTGGATAGGCCTTTGCTCGCGTTGAATGAATATAGCGAGGCCCTCACTATCGATCCCTCGCACGCCCCGGCGAACTTCAACCTCGGAAAAATGGCGAACATGGCAGGGCGCAAAGACATAGCCATCGAGTATTTCAGAAAGGCTGTCGAGTCTGACCCGACAATCGCCGAGGCGCACTACAACCTTGCTGTGCTGCTGTACAATAAAGCCGAATACGAGGAAGCGTTCACACACTTCGCTGTCTTTACACAAATCGAAAAGATGGGAAAAACAACACTTGTCGCCCGCGCCTTCGCATTTATGGCGATGATCGAACTGAGATACGGAAACACAGAAGATGCGGCCACCTATATCGGCAGGGCTGCGGCGTTCGACCCCGGTGACGATATCGTCGAGCAGGCGCGAAAAAAGATTTCCGGCGCAAATTGATATAAAATATCCGGACTTACCGGTTTTTCGTAATCGCAGTTCGGTATCGGTGAGAATTGTTTTCGCAATTGGTATCGCGGTATGTTTATGAACAAAACCAAAGAAGACAACCCGGGCAGGATCGCTTTGTACTGCCTGCTTGCGCTTGTCGCATTCATAACTTATGTAAAAGTATGGGAAACTGACACATGGTGGCATATCAAGTCTGGAGAAATCATAGCTGCGACGGCGCAGCAGGAGCCAGAGTCGAGGCAGTTGCCGCAGACCGATCCTTTTTCGCACACCCGCGAAGGCGCGAAATGGGTAAATGACGAATGGATGGGCGACTACTATCTGTACGCCGTTTACAACAAATATGGAGTGAAGGGTCTGCAAATATTAGTCAGTGCTATTTCCGTGCTCATTTTTTGTGTTCTTTTCTTTGCGGGCAGCCGCGCGGGCGGCGACCCGTTGCTGCTCGCGCCCCTGCTTGCGGTTGCGGCGTTTGCCTCGCGTATACGTCTGACGCCGCGTCCGGAACTCTTCTCGCTCCTGTTCGCGTCCGCTTTCTTCTACCTGATTACACGTATCACAACTGCAAAGAGCAGTGCAGTCCACAAAGTTGCCGGCGATTCGGACGCGCCGGCCGGTGACCCGGAGCAACGCCGGATTGTCATTGTAATGATAATGATCCCCGTCATGCAGGCGCTGTGGGTCAATTTTCACCCCGGCGCGCCGCTGGGAATCGTACTGGTGTTTTTCGCCGTTGTCGCAGCGGCGGCGGCCGTTGTTATAAACACGAAAACAGGTTCGACACTTCAGCCGGAGTTGACATCGGGCAATATGCGGCGTCTCGGCTATATACTCGTCGCTGTGCTGTTTGCGATACTGCTGAATCCTTATGGAACACACGGCCTGGTCGCGCCTCTGGAGTTTTCGGGCAACATCGTTTTCCTGAAACACATAGCGGAGTGGGCACCGGTGCCGTGGCGCGAATATTTTACGACAGGCGCGGGCGCGGCGGGTCGCTTCGCCGTGCCGTTCTTCCTGGCGGCGGGCATTGTCTCATTTACTGCGGGCCGCAGGCGGCTTAATATCTTTCATTTATTGTTATTCTGCCTGACGGCGTATATGTCGCTCAGGTCGCGTCGTTTTATTGCAATGTTCGCGATGTTCGCCGCGCCGATTGTCGCGGTTCATCTCAGCGCGGCGGCGGGCGGTCTGTTGTGTAATAAAACATTCCGTGCATTAGCCGCCGGCCTGATCATTTTCACATTCACTTCAGCCGGGTACTTCCTGTCTTACAAAGATCATAAATTCGTATGGGGCACGGGAATCAACGAAAGTTTTTACCCGGAATCCGCGATAGAGTTTATTAAGAACAACAGATTTGAAGGCAATATGTATAACACATTCGGACTTGGCGGACCGCTGATCTTTGGCCTGTACCCCGAACACAAAGTCTTCATCGACGGTCGCGTTCCGGTGTACGGACCTGAATTGTACAGCCGGGTAATCGCATTCGAACAGGCGCCGACGCCCGAAGAGTGGAATAAGATGCAGTCTGAATATGGCCTGACATTCGCGGTTATTCGATCCGACAGGCCCGCCACAGGGCAGGCGATCATCAGGGGCAAAGGTCCGTGGTTCCTTGTATACTGGGATACTGTGGTGCAGATTTACGCGAAAGACACCCCGGCGCAACACGCGCTTATCGCCGACAATATCTACACGATGACCGACTCGCACACCGCGCTCGACAGGGCTTACGCCTGGAAGAAGACGCCACAGCGTGAAAAGGTAATTGTGCGCGGCGAACTCGAGCGCAGCCTGTCGCTCAGCCCGGATAATCTCACTGCGTTGCGCGCGCTCGCATACATCTATTATGTCGAAGGACTCGACAGCAAGGCACTCGAAACCGCACTGCGAGGCATTGAAGTTAATGACCGAATCGCGGGATTGCACGCAGTTGCGGGCGAGATATATCACCGGCGTGGCGAACGGCGCGCCGCGCTCGAAGCGTTCGGGAAAGCAGCGGCGATCCGGCCCGAATATAAAAACATTGTCGACAGGATCAAGGAAGGTGGCAACCCTTGAGCGAAACTGTGTATAAATTGCCCGGCATCTCATATATTATGCCCGCCCTCGACGAGGAGGAAAATATAGAACTTGCCGTTTGCCGCGCCTACAATGCGCTGAGAAAATATGCCGCGGAATTCGAGATAATAGTTGTCGACGACGGCAGCACGGACGGGACGCAGGCTGTGCTCGACAACATGAAAGATAACATGAAGTGCCTTAAAATGATTCGTCACGAGCGTAACATGGGATACGGCGCGGCGCTGCGTTCGGGTTTCGCCGCCGCAGAGCTTGAATATGTGTTTTTCACTGACAGCGACAACCAGTTCGACCCCGGCGAACTGGCGCTTCTACTGCCTCATGCGCATAAGTTTGATTTCGTGATCGGATACCGCAAAAACAGGGCGGACTCGTGGATAAGATTGTTCCTCGCGAAGGGGTTCAACCTGCTTGTGCGCTTGCTGTTCGGGCTGAAAGTGCGCGATGTCGACTGCGCGTTCAAGCTGATGAAACGAAGCGTGCTGGACGCGCTGACGCTTGAGTCGGACGACTACCTGATAAACGCCGAAATGCTGGGACGCGCCCGCGCGAAAGGTTTCAGCATCCGGCAGGTGCCGGTGACTCATTACCCGCGACGCGCCGGGAAATCAAAGATAGAAGCCGGAGATATAAAACGCACATTTTTGAGAATGCTCCGGATAAAGAAGTCGATTGCATCGGGATGAAAGACAGATACCTCACAGTGGTCATGCTGGCGGTGGTTATAGGGACAGCCGTTCTTCTATACTATCCAACATTCAAATACACCCTTGTGTGGGACGACCACGACATTATATACAATGTTTCTGAAATAACCGGCGCGTCGAACTGGCTCGATGCCTTCAGGCACCCGGTGGACCGGCTCTACAGGCCGCTGCGGTCCGTTTCGCTCCTTGCGGACAACACATATATGCCGGTCCCGTTCGGGTATCACTTTACAAACGTGATGCTGTTCACGGCGGCGTGCGCGGCGATGTTTTTTATGGCGCGCTGCCTGCTCGGCAACACGTTATGGGCGTTCTGTGCGGCGCTGCTGTACGCGGTGCATCCCGTGCACGCGGAGGTCGTGCCGTGGATCACCGGCGGTCGCGCAAACCTGCTCGCCGCGCCGCTTGTCTTCACGTCGGTCGCACTCTATATCTCCGCCGCGCGGCGGCGCGACGACAGCGGAAGCCGCGGCTTCGACCGGCCCGGCCCCGCGCTCCATACGAAAACAGACATGAAGTTCGCAGGCTTGTCGTGGGCCGCTTTCGCGCTCGCTCTTCTGTCCAAAGAGTCGGCGATTATCGTGCCATGTATCGTATTTATTTACGAATTTATTTTCCCCGGCAAGGATACCGGCCTCGCGAGAACCGCCGGTCGCGCCCTGCGCGGCGCACTTCCTTTCGCGCTCATCGCCGTAACATATCTTGTTTTCAGAACTTCATACGTGGACATCACCGGACAGTTCCACCATTACCACGGCGGTTCGCGGGCGGCCACTCTCATTTCAATGATACCGGTGTTCGCGGACTATGCGAGGATGCTGGCGACGGCGCAGAACATGTGCCCGGTGTACGTGCCGGAGATATTTCATTCGGTTATGGCGCCGGTTGTTCTGTGGTCGGCGGCGGGTCTTGCGGCGATGCTCGTCGCGGCTGTCGCTCTGCGGCGCGTCGCGCCTGTTGCGACATTTGCAATCGGCTGGTTTTTCATCGCGCTGCTGCCCGTATCGAATCTTATCCCTATCGCGTCGATGAAGGCGGTCCGGTTCC
>JAJRTR010000127.1 GCA_024278215.1 bacterium | reverse complement strand
TTTAATTCACCGCCTCGATGCCGTGCGCATTGCCGGTTGATTTCAAATGATGGAAGCCGCGCTTCCGGTTTCGTCGAATTGTGTTATCTTTCTCCGCATCATTTCCGTGCCGACACAACTCTACACCACGCCCCGCAGATATGCGCGCGGGTCTTCAGGGTGTGCAGCCGCGAAGTCTCTGAGCATCCGCTTTTTCGCATCGTCGAGATTTTTGGGTGTGACGGTTTTCACAGTGACATAGAGATCGCCCCTGGCTCTTGGCGAATTCAGGGACGGAAACCCTTTGCCGCGAAGCCTGAACTTTTTACCCGAGTCGGTGCCTTCCGGAATAGATATGGATGATTTACCTTCAGGTGTGGGCACTTCGAGTCTTGTGCCGAGTGCGGCCTCGACAATGGTGATCGGAACCTCGACATAGAGATTCGTACCTTTGCGCTCGAAAAGCGGATGGGAGGAAACGCTTGTGATGATGTAGAGGTCGCCGGACGGTCCTCCGTTGTGCCCTGGATGCCCTTTACCGGGAATGCGTATTTTCGATCCGTTGTCCACGCCTGCCGGAATTTTCACATTCAGCCGCTTCACCGCAGGCAAGGCACCCCGGCCCGCGCATTTGCCGCATGGCGGGCCCGTCTGGCGTCCTGTGCCGCCGCACACGTGGCATGTCTGGCTTATATTGAATATTCCACGGCCCGCTCTCAACTGGCCGGAGCCGCCGCACTGCGGACATTTCGTCGGCTTCGAGCCGGGTTCGACACCTGTGCCACCGCACTTGCCGCATTTGTCGAAACCGTCGAATGATATTTCTTTCTTCACTCCCTTGAATGCGTCCATAAACGAGATGCGCATTGTAAAATGAAGGTCTTCACCCTTCATCGTTCTCGGTCTTCGGGCCGCGCTTCTGCGCCCGGCGTGTCCGCCGCCGAACATGTCGAAAATGTCGGCGAACTGTCCGCCTGCCCCGCTACGACCGCCTCCGAATATGTCTGAAAAGTCAAACGAGCCGTTGAAACCGCCTGCCTGCTGTCCGCCGCCGCCGCCGCTGAATGCCGCATCACCGAACTGGTCGTACTTCTGCCTTTTCCCGGTATCCGACAGAACCTGATATGCTTCTGAAATATCCTTGAATTTACGTTCGGCGGAAGGATCGTCGGGGTTTACATCCGGATGATATTTTCGCGCAAGTTTCCTGTAGGCCTTTTTTATGTCGGCCGCACTCGCTTTTCTATCCACCCCAAGTGTTTTGTAATAATCAGCCATATCCGTCATCCCCATTTATTGCGCAGAATATCCGGACACGGAATATCCGGACCGCCGCGCGCTTCGTCATTGTTTAAACTCATTCGGTCGCCCTGGACACAGCAACTTTCGCGGGTCTCAACAACTTTTCATTCAGCATGTATCCCTTCTCGATTTCCTCGACCACCGTATTGTCCTCGACGTCGTCTCGAGGTACCGTGTAAAGAGCTTCATGAATATTCGAATCGAACACCTCTCCAAGGCTGTCGAATGGTTTCGCCCCGAATTCATCGAGCAGCTCGACAAGCTGTTTTTCGACCATCTCGATACCCTTGAGGATGCTCTTTCCACGCTCGTCCTTCACATGTTCGGCAGCCGCCTCGCAGCCACGGCGGAGGTTGTCGACCACAGGCAGAAGCCTGCCAAGCAGTTTTTCATTAGCGAAACATATTGTGTCCGACTTTTCCTTCATGGTTCGTTTCTTGAAGTTTTCAAATTCCGCCTTCATTCTCTGAAGGTGTTCGATATATTCGTTTTTCTGCTTTTCCGCTTCCCGGAGGGCGGTGTCTTTTTCTTCCAACTCATGTTTAAGCTTTTCAATATCTACAGGAGAATCGGAATTTGCAGATTCTTCAAACTTTCCGTCTCCGCTGTTTTCTCTATCATAGCGATTCATGTTGTCCCCGCCTCCTTCCGCCGCGTGCGTTTCCGCGGTTTTTGGAGTTTGCGATTTATCCTGTCTTTCGTTCCTGTCGGTCGCGGCGGCATTCGCGTCCGGATTGCTGTTTTCGGTTTCGACCGTGGCGCCGCCGTCTGTATTTGCTTTCCCGTTATCAAGCTTATCTTTCTCACCCGCGCCGCTGTCCCTGCAATCGGTATGGGCTGCGTTTTCCGCGCTTGCGGTTCTGTCGTCCTCAGACTCGATGGGTATCATCCTTGACATAATAATCCTCCCGGCGCGTCCCCGTCGGGTGGCGACGCACCGTCATTTATAAAAAGTAATTATACATTGTGCAACAGGCTGAACCTGCGTAAATTTCGGGGACACGTTCCGGGATTAACCCGCATTAGTGAAATATGCGGGTTAAAGTGAATCCAGGTCGTGTCCCCGAGAAATTCACGCGGATTGTCGATAACACACAGGTCCGGAAAACAGCCGGACCCCCTCGAAGACGATATTATTTATCGTCGCTTACGTCTTCATACTCGGCGTCGACAACATCGTCGCCGGCTGCTCCGGCATCGCCGCCGGCCGGTGCACCTTCGGGACCGGTTTCTCCGCCCGGTTGTCCGGTCGAAGCCGCTTCATACATCACCTGCGCAAGCTTATGGCTCGCCTGCATGAGTTCGTCGGATGCCTGCTTGATCGCTTCGATGTCTGAACCTTCCAGCGCCTTCCTGGTTTTGTCCAGTGCATCCTGGATGTTCTTCTTGTCATCATCCGACAGCTTGTCGCCATGCTCGGAAACCGTTTTTTCCGTCTGGTATACAAGCTGATCCGCATTGTTGCGAGCGTCGGCTTCTTCGCGTTTTCTTTTGTCTTCCTCCGCGTTTGCCTCGGCTTCTTTCACCATATTGTCGATATCTTCCTTGGTGAGGTTGCTGGATGCGGTGATGGTGATCTTCTGCTCTTTGTTTGTGGCGGTGTCCTTAGCGGATACGTTCACAATGCCGTTGGCGTCGATGTCGAAAGTAACCTCGATCTTCGGGACGCCGCGCGGGGCCGGCGGTATGCCGACAAGCTGGAACTTGCCGAGCGTTTTATTGTATGCGGCCATCTCGCGCTCACCCTGGAGCACATGAATCTCGACACTCGTCTGGTTTTCCGCCGCCGTCGAGAAGACTTCGCTCTTGCGCGTGGGAATCGTCGTGTTGCGCTCGATAAGCTTGGTAAACACGCCGCCGAGTGTCTCGATACCGAGGGAAAGAGGCGTTACGTCGAGAAGAAGAACGTCTTTAACATCTCCGCCGAGAACACCCGCCTGAATCGCCGCGCCTAATGCGACGACTTCGTCCGGGTTAATACCTTTATTCGCTTTTTTACCTGTGACTTTTTCCACGAGTTCCTGGACTGCCGGAATGCGCGTCGAACCACCCACGAGCAGTATCTGGTCAATCTGGCTCGGCTGAAGTCCAGCATCGTTCATCGCCTGCTTGATGGGCCCCAGCGTTTTCTGCACGAGGTCGTCGGTCATCTTGTTGAATTCGGCCCTTGACAGCGTCAGGTCGAGGTGTTTGGGACCACTGGAGTCGGCTGTGACAAAGGGCAGGTTGATCCCCGTTTCGGTGCGTCCTGAAAGCTCGATCTTCGCCTTTTCAGCCGCTTCTTTGAGTCTCTGAAGCGCCATGCGGTCTTTGCTCAGGTCGATACCCTGGTCCTTTTTGAACTCGGTGATCATCCAGTCGACGATCCGCTGGTCGAAGTCGTCGCCGCCAAGCATGTTGTTGCCCGCAGTGGCTTTTACTTCGATTACTCCGTCTCCGATGTCAAGCACTGAGACATCGAATGTGCCGCCGCCCAGATCATATACCAGAACAGTCTGGTCCTTGTCTTTATCAATTCCGAAAGCCAGCGCGGCCGCGGTCGGCTCGTTGATGATCCGCAAGACTTCAAGACCCGCGATGCGGCCCGCGTCTTTTGTCGCCTGCCTCTGGCTGTCCTCGAAATATGCCGGGACGGTAATAACCGCCTGGGTCACTTTTCCGCCGAGATACGACTCGGCTTCTTCCTTCAGTTTCTGCAGTATCATCGCGGAAACTTCCTGTGGCGAGTAGTCCTTACCGTTCATCTTGACTTTATGGTCGCGGCCCATATAGCGCTTGATGGACATAACAGTGTTGTCCGGGTTGGTGACGGCCTGGCGTTTTGCAGCCTGTCCCACCAGCCGTTCGCCTTCCTTCGTAAAAGCGGCCACAGACGGTGTCGTGCGCCCGCCCTCTGCATTGGGTATTACTACCGGCTCGCCGCCCTCGATGACGGCGACGCATGAATTTGTTGTTCCAAGATCAATTCCGATTATCTTGCTCATAATCCTACCTCCAACAATTTGTGATAATGGACCTTAATGTTAACAGCCCAATAATTTCCTTGCTTCCACAGAAGATTATAATACATTAGCGCAATATTGTCAACTTATCTTTAATAATTTTGCAGTAAATTTCATGAATGCCAAAATATCGCTTGAATACTACACTTTTTATCATTATACCGGGTTCGTTTTGTTATTGCGGAGCATCACTTGTGCAATCTGTAGCCTGCCTGGAGGAGAAACCCGCCAGTCTCGGCTTCTTTTCCCGTCGATGGGTCCCAGGCCGCGCCATCGGTCAGCGCGTAGCGGCCTTCAATAAAATATCCGTTTTCATTTCCATAGCCGAGTGTAAGCAGCAAAGCGGGTTCATGTATCTTGCTTATTATCTCATAATATGACGTGTCCGCCATTGTAACACTGATGTCTACTCTCTGGATGAAATACGCGCCGCCGATACCGTAGTACCAGCTATGGCGGCCCTTCTGGTCGGCCCGGATCAGGCTCAACGCGGCAAAGCTGTTTCTGAATATGCAACTGTGGGTGGTCGCTCCGGGTGAACTGCTTGTGCATGAAGTCGGGTCGGTGTATGTATACTCGGCAGCTATCGCGCGGTCGCCGCTTAAAGGAAATACCACTTCGAGCCCTGCGGTGAATGAATCCTGCATGTCCGGTTCGCCCGGCCTGAATGATCCAGCTTTTACTCTTATGTTGTTGTAGCCGGGATCAAAAACGGGATACTTTTTTCTGATGTCGCCGTTGTTTTCTCCGGTATGTGTTTCGGCATATAATGCGGTTTCGTCTGCGGCGGGGCTTTTCCGCCCACGCGGCGCACTCGATCTTCCCTGCCTGTCTCCCGTCCTTGTTGTTGTTGTTTTTTCTCGTTTTTTCTTTGCGCTTTTTTTCGATTCCTTTTTTACAGGTTTTTCGGATTCTTCCGAAACCGGCAACTGGAGTTTCGGCCTTGTTTTCTTGATGCCGGGGACATCGGCCCGCCCGGCGATTCCGACCGGGGCTTCCGCGGCGTCGATCCTTTTCAGCGACACGCGGCGGCCTTCGTATTTTTTCAAATTACCGGCTATGATTATCGCCGTTGTGTAGTAGCCGTTTATCTTCGTTATCCTGACAGAGGCGACCGGGCTGCCGTATACGTATACCCTGAGAAAGTTGCCTTCGTACAACTGTCCATTCGGTTGCGAATAGAACATCACTTTGTCGCCGGACACATCAATTATCGAAGAATCCATCTCGAGCGCGTGCGAATCAACTATAAGCACAACCACGAATATCAACGGCAAAATGAGGAATGTTTTTAAGTGGTTCATATCGTCCGGTCTCTTTTGAATTGTACGAATATACTATTATTGCCTTCAGATTGATTGTCAATTACGAAAGAGGCATTTGCATTCCGGCTCCCGCCGTGGGTGGATAGTCGGGACATATTCAAGCCCTTATTATGCCGTAAGCGACAATATGTCGTTGCATACGAGCGTCAGAGAGGCCAATAACCGGTAATTTTACAGCATATTCTGGGGATGGACATCGACGGTGATGAGTTTTTGTGTCTCGGCGGGCATGTCGGCTATCGCTGCGTTTGTTACCGAGTGCATTTCTCTTATCGAGGTGCCGCGCAGGAAAAGCATGTAGCGGTATCTGCCGCTCAGCTTGAAAAAATAGGCCGGTGCGGGACCCAGTATTCCAAAGTATTTATCCGAATTGTTTTTCTTTATCGCCGCCTGGAGTTTATCGGAAAGCAGCGAGGCGGCGGCGAACGCCTTCTGTTCGTCTTCGCTCATCGACAGGAAATTTATGATGAAAGTAAAAGGCGGATAGAGCGCTTCTTTGCGCATCGCGAGCTCGGATTCGTAGAAAGTGTCGGGGTCGTGGTTGCAGGCGGAGCGGACGGCGATGTGGCTGGGCATGAGTGTCTGCACGAGCACACGACCGGGTTCGGACCTGCGGCCCGCGCGGCCCGCGACCTGTGTGAGCAGTTGATATGTGCGCTCGGAAGAGCGGAAGTCGGGCATGTTGATCATGCCGTCGGCGGAAATGACGCATACGAGCGTGACACCGGCGAAATCCAGGCCTTTTGCGATCATCTGCGTGCCGACGAGTATGTCCACCTCGCCACTCTCGCACGCCTCGATTATCCGCTGATATTCGCCTTTTCTGGATGTCGTGTCGCGGTCCATTCGCTCGATGCGCGCCTCTTTGAACGCGCGCCGAAGCTGGTTGTATATCCGTTCCGTGCCGATCCCGTAACGTCGCAGTGCGCGGCTGTTGCATTCGGGGCATCGCTCCGGCACTTCCGCCCTGTAGCCGCACATGTGGCATAAGAGTATGTTCGCCGCTTTGTGATATTTCATCGACACGGAGCAGTCGTTGCACGTGATCGTGTTGCCGCATGTGAAGCATTGCAGGTATTGCGAGTAGCCGCGATGATTGAGGAACACCATCGTCTGTTCGCCTTTTTCGATATTCGCCCTGATAGCTTCGACCATAGGCGGACTGAACGTGGATGTCGTGCGTTTCGTTTTCTGCTTCCTCATGTCGATGATGGTGATTTCCGGCAATTCGCTTGCGCCGATGCGGCTGGTGAGGAACATGTATTTATACTTTTTCTCCCGCGCGTGGTACATCGATTCGAGCGAAGGCGTAGCGCTGCCGAGCACGACGGGGCAGCCCAGCAGTTTGCCGCGCCGGACGGCTGTTTCGCGGGCATGGTAGCGTGGTGCGCTCTCCTGCTTGTAGGCCGGTTCGTGCTCTTCGTCGACTACTATCATGCCGATGTTTTCCATCGGTGCGAATATGGCCGACCGCGCACCGATGACGATGTCGATCTCGCCCGTGCTGATGCGCATCCATTCGTACAGCCGTTCAGTCATCGACAGTTTGCTGTGCCACACGGCGACGCGACCGAGAAAACGCCTCAGGAAACGTGAAATGATCTGTGTCGCCAGCGCGATTTCAGGCACAAGTATTATGACCCTGCGGCCCAGTTCGATGCACCTGCGCACCGCGTGCATGTATACTTCCGTCTTGCCGCTTCCCGTGATGCCGTGCAGCAGATATATCTCGTGCCGCCTGTCTTCCATAGCACGCGCGATGCGGTCGAAAGCCGCCTGCTGTTCGGGTATCAGAATGTGGTGCTTTTCGGCGATGCCGGCCTCGCCCGCCGGAGACATAGCCCGCGGCAGGTAATCGACATGGAGCAGCCCCTTTTTCTCGAGTGCTTTCACCGTCTGCATCGACGAGCCTGCCAGCCGGTTCGCGCGGCGGGCCGTCAGGTGGCCGCCCTCGCGGGCAAGTGTGCTCAGCAGGCGGCGCTGTACCGGCGCTTTTCTGTATTTCGCGAAATCGTCCTCGAGCGCCTCCGCCAGAGCTCTCTCCGACAGGGCAACATTCTTTTCCAATACGGTCTTTTCGCGCAAGCGATGAAACGCACGCTTGTCGATCCCGTAGCGGCTCATCCTGCGGTGAAACGGGAACACGGTTTCAAGCACTGTGTTCAGCGGACAAAGGTACATGCGCGATATCCAGAGGCACAGGCGCATCAGGTCCTGAGGCACCCGCTTGAAGTCGTCGACAATGTCCTCGACGGGTTTTATGGCGGAAGCGGCGATCTTCGTGCTGTCGGCAACTCTTACGACTATACCGAATATCTTCCGCTTGCCGAACGGCACGACGACCATCGAGCCGAGCGTGACACCACCGCGCAGTTTTTCGGGCACCGCATAGTCGAAGGCCTTGTTTACAGGCACAAGGAGCGGTGTTACCGATACGTACAAATCGACCAACCGGGTTTGTTCCTCTCTTCATGACTAAGAATACACGATAACCTTTATGTCCAACTGATTTTACTCTATTGCAGCGACATATTCATGTGACGGGCTGAAATTTATGCGCGTGCCGCGTGCAGCGCATATTTGTAATTACCGTCATGCGGGGCTAAAATGCCGCATAGCGATTTTTGATCCGCATTGGGGTGAAATATGCGGGCTATACTGATGAATCAAAGCAAAATACTGGAAGCATCAATCACAAAAGCGGGGACAACAGGAATATGGACATAGGAATAGTAGGACTGCCGAATTCAGGAAAAACGACTGTTTTCAACGCGCTCACCGGCGCCGACATCGCCACAGCGGCTTATACCGGAAGCGGCGATGAAATCAACGTGGCCGTTGTGAAGGTGCCCGACCCCAGGCTGGACTTCCTTTTCGACCTCCACAAGCCGCCCAAAAAAGTTCATTCCGAACTCAAATATCTGGACTTCGCCATGTCGCAGAAAAGCGACGGCGGCAGCGGCTTTTCCGACAAGCATATCGCCGACATGCGAAACTGCGACGCGCTCCTGCTCGTCGTGAGAGCCTTCGACGACGGGTCCGTGCCGCATCCCGACAACAGGATCGACCCGGCGGCGGACATCGAAAACCTGCTGCTCGAACTGAAATTCGCCGACATGAAAGTCGTCGAAAACCGCATCGCGCGCATAAATGAATCGACAAAGAGGTGCTCGAAAGAAGAACGCGCCCGCCTGCAGAAGGAATTGCTGGTGATGGAAAATATAAACGAGATGCTGCAACGCGACGACATCGAAATCCCCCTGCGCATGGAAGAGAAGGAAGAAAAACTCACGCGCAGCTATGGACTGCTGACGATAAAACCGCTGCTTGTGCTTGTTAATGTTTCTGAAGCGCAACTCGGCGGCGGCGAGGCGGACAAACTCGACGGCATCCTCTCCGAGCGTATGCCCGCGCTGGAACTCGCCGGCAAACTCGAAGCGGAGATTTCACAACTCGACCCCGAAGAGCAGGTCGAGTTCCTCTCCGACGCAGGCATCAGCGAACCGGCCGCCTCTTACGTAATTCGCCGGACTTATCAGCTTGTTGGCCTGATAAACTTCTATACGGGTAGCAGCAAGACAGATGTTCACGCATGGGCGCTCGAGAAGGGCGCAAACGCGGTCGAGGCCGCCGGAAAAATCCACTCGGACATCGCCCGCGGCTTTATCCGCGCGGAAGTTATCACCTTTGAAACACTAAAAGAACTCGGCAGTATGCAGGCGGTGAAAGATGCCGGAAAGTTCCGGCTCGAAGGCAAAGAATACATCGTCAACGATGGCGACATAATCACTTTCAGATTCAATGTCTGACTGTATCCGGTTTTCCCGTCTTTCACGGTCGAGGCGAAGAGGTCTGGTAAAACGTGACGAGCATAGATAAAAGTTACAACGAGCTGAAAGAACAGTTTCTGCTGCTTCATGAGGCGGGGGGCGTGGGCTATGTGACGGAAAAAATGGTCAGCCTGCCCGAGCGGCTGATCAAGTGCGTATGGTACGACCAGCTTCTGGACAGGAAGTTGATGAAAACGATGGACGGTCGGCACGTGAAGGTGTTTTCACAGGGCGACTGGAACCTCACGGCAGGTCCCGACTTCATGGCCGCGCTGATACAATTCGACAACGAAGACCCGGTTCGGGGCGATGTCGAAATACATGTGCGAAGTGGCGACTGGAAGCGGCACGGGCACCACAGGAACAGCGAGTACGACAGCGTTATCCTCCATGTGTGCATGTGGAACGACACCGGCGAAACAAGTGTGTCGCTGGCCGACGGAACGAAAGCGCCCGAGTTGCTGTTGTCGTCGTGCCTGCTCTACGACATCCCGACACTCAATGGGATGATCGACATGGAGAACTATCCTTTCAACAGCGACAGCCGGATCGGCGAATGCAGCCTCGCGGCGGCGGCTGACAACGCACGCGCAAAGCAGCTTATCGAAATGGCGGCCAGAGAGCGGTTCTTCGTCAAATCGCTGAAGTTCAAAAGAGAACTGACGAACAGAAAGTTTCGGGATGTTCTTTACGCAGGCGTCCTCGAGGGACTCGGCTATAGAAGAAACAAGGTGCCGTTTCGCAAACTCGCCGTCGCCGTGCCCCTGTCGACGGCGCGAAAAGTGGTGAAATCCGCGCCGCCGCTGGAGCGTGTTGTTGCCCTGCAAGCGCTCTACTTCGGCGCTTCGGGGCTTTTCTCGGACATCGAGATCGACCTGTGGGATGAAGAGACACGCGAGTATTGCGAGTCGCTTGCCGTGCACTGGGAGCAGCACGAAAACAGAATCGATCTTTCCGACAGGTTGCGGAAAAAAGACTGGACCCTGCGTGGCGTCAGACCCGCAAACTTCCCGGCAAGAAGAGTGGCGGGCCTCGCGCAGATGATGGCGGCAGGCGATGGCGCGGATATAATCGGTGCTGTGTCTTCATTCGCGGAGAAACTTAAAGAATGTTCCGACGTCAGGGCGATGAAAAGCACACTGGACGCACTTTACGCGGCATTTATCCAGGAGGGCGAAGGATACTGGGCGTCGCATATTACGCCCGCCGGCAAGGTGCTCGATAAGGTACCGTCCCTGATAGGCAAAAGCCTTGCGCAGACACTTATCATTAATATTGTTCTTCCGCTGCTCCTTGCCGCCGCACGCCTCGACAGAGACACTTTGTTGCAGGACCGGCTCACTATCCTTTTCTCCGTATTCCCGAAACTGGGCGCAAACCAGATAACGAAAATAATGAACTATCGCCTGTGGGGCAACACAAAAGGAAACACAAAACTTATTCCGGGCGAATCGGGCCAGCAGGGGCTCATCCAGATATTCTTCGACTTCTGCGACGAGAACATACGCGATTGCTCCAACTGCGCATTCCCGAAAATGCTGAAATGTGAGTTGTAGCGCAGCTTGGTTGACACGACACTATCTCATAATGATTTTATTCGTTTTTCACTCGGTACGGGGCTCAGACACGGAACGTACAGACTGGACGTTCTCATGATTTTCCTGATTCCTTTGTGAGAAATCCGCCCTAATGCAATTTTACTTTTCTGTATTTTTCCGGCACAGGTTTGCCGCCGGTAATATTGAGGGCTGCTTCGAGAGCGGCAAGCACGGCGTCGCGGTCGTTCTCCACCCAGTAGGCTATGTTCTCAGGATTGCCGCCCCAAAACGAATGTTTCAGCCGTTTCTTCTGCTCGGCGGCAAATTTCATAGGGAAAACTTCCCAGCAGACCGCCATGACGCCATAGGAGTAGAACAGTTCGTCTTCCATCTCACCGCTGAAGGAATCGACCTGCCACTGTGCGACGGTGGGATATTTGCTGTGCGGCTGCTTGTCGCTTGCAGCCTTCATCATTTTTTTGAATCTTTTCTCGCACGCGCTCCCGTTGCACTTCGGCGGGAAGAACGTGCCCCAGTTGCTGTGTATGTCGATTGACGCAAAGATATTGTGCGCGGCGACGAAGTCGCGAATTGCGGCAGACTCGGGTTCAGAGTATGGGTGCGGACCGGTGTAGCGCTCGGAATCCGGGTCGTCGCTTCCGGCCATGCTGATGTTTACAGTGCGCGCGCCGGGAAGCGGGAAGTTGCGGTTGATGTCCACACCGTGCGCGTTTTTCCGGCTTTCCTTCCAGTCGGCATCTATGTCGTTTCTTCTCTCCCAGGTCTTGTAGTAGCCGTCGGGATTCAGGCATGGGAGCACATAGAACTGCATTTTATCGAGCAGGGAAGCGATCCAGGGGTCGGACTCCCTGTTTTCTACGAGCCTGTGTGCGACGGCTATCGCCAAGCGATTTCCGATCCATTCGTTGCCGTGTATATTTGCGGCGATCATTGCTTCCGGCAGGTTTTCGCCGCCCGGTTTCATTATATGCACATACACGAGCGGCCTGTCCTGCACACTTTGTCCGTATTCGCCGATCTCGACCCAATCGGGGTTTTCCTTTTCCAGTTTGTATATTTCAGCAAACATTTCATCGTAAGTGGGATAGTCGCCATAGGAATCAGCGGCACGGGCGGCAACCTGTGACAATATAAGCATAATCACCGAAAGATACAATATGTTTTTTTTCATCATTTTTCACGTTCTTCCGCACTGTTGCTAAATCGCCCTGAAGCGCCTAAACACCCACAGTGCGCCGCAGCCATATTTTGAAAGCGTTAGAGAGAAACGCCGGTGTGTTTTTAAGCAGCAGCATGTTATAGTTCTTCTCGGGCTGCCCGGCATCGGGCACAGGCATGAGTTCCAGCGCGCCGGGTTTGCAGTTGGAAACACAGAGTCCGCAACCGATGCAGCGTTCGGAGTCGAACTGATACTTTGCGCCTCTGCTCTTTTCTCCGGCGGCCGCGACTTCCTGCCAGGCGTTCATAGGGCATATCCGCGCACATTTGCCGCAGTCGTTGCACATGGTTTCGTCCCTGTGCGGCATGAAATGCGGTTTGCTGATAAGGCCCGGCGCGCTGAAATCGTTTATTATGCGCAATCCGTGGCAGCAGCAACCGCAACACGAACAACTGATGTTCCCCTGGCTGCTGTCTTTGCTGTTCATCATCCATGTGACGCAGCCGTGTTTTTCAGCATTGCGTTTGGCCTCGATGACTTCCTCTTTGTCCGCCGGTCGCATGAGGCCGCGGTCGATAAGGGGCTGAGCCATGGTGCCGATGCCGACACAGTTCTCAGTCGGTTTGCCGCACCCCCTGCCTGCAAGTTCAGTGACAAGGCGGCACTGGCAATGTGCGATACCGAAAGTGTCGTAAGGTTCGAGTATCTCCTCGAGCATATCCGTCGGCCAGGCCGATTGGAGAGTGGACAGGCTGCCGGGCACGGGGAGGTATCTCACCAGGGGCGCGTCGACAACGTAGTCTTTCATATATGACGAGTCCCATATTTTTTCGAAAAGTTCGGCGAATCTTTTGTGCCATGCGTTGGTGCGTGTGAGGTCGGGCGACATGACAGCCAGCTCGAATGTGCCGGGTACAAGGGGAAGGATAGTATATTTACGAGGTGTTCCGAAAGCAAAAATAACATGCTTGTTGTCGGCGAGATGGTCGAGAATGGAAGTGGCGCGAGAGGCGGACATGCCGCATCTGCGTGCGGCCTGTGCGGCAGTGCGCGGCCACAGAGCGGGCAGGTGCTGCGCTACCATCGCTTCCTCGTCCGTGAACATGTGTGTCGTCAGTTCGAGCAGGTCGTCGCCCGGCGGCGGCCCGAGAATCAGCACCGACGAATAATTCTTCATTATCTTTCGATGTGCTTTTGTCGGCGTTTTGGCCGATTCGAATCCCATCACCGCCGCGTTGATGTCAATATTGAGAACGATTCTTGTGGAAGTTTTCGCTTCAGTTTTCTTTTTGCCCACGATCCGCTCCTGACCGGTCGCCGCCGAATCTTAGGCGACACTTCTCTATTTCAAAGCAATAACCTGTGTGCCCGCGATCCGTTATATTATTCTGAGTTGTAAAACACATTATAACTCTATTTTCGGGGAAAGTCGTGTCACAAGCGACGAATGGCCGTCATTTCCGTGAAAGTGCGCATGTGCTTCGTCATGTTTTCTTTATGGCTTCTTGTCATAGCCGCGGGAATCCATTTCAACCACGGACTAAAGTCCGCAATATTCTTTTGCAATTAAACGAAAAATTCGGGGTAGCTTTTTTTTTGCTAATATCATATAATTGATTCGTGAAAAATTATTAACCGTCTTGAGTTATTTCTTTGGAAGAAAGAAAAGTTACGGCAGGACGGAACTTCTAAATGGTAGAAAACCACATTATGAGAAAAACAATTACATTTGCGGTTCTGTTGGGTTTCATTCTCTGCGCTGCTTATACGGGTGCCCAGGATATCCAGACAGCGAAGATATCGAGCATCAGAATCGACGGTTCACTGGTCCTCGACGCAGGCATGAACCAGGGGTTCGAGCAGGGCGACATCCTCGTAGTGCAGCGCCAGGGCACGAAGATCGGCCTGGCCCACATCACAGAAGTCGGCCCCGCAAGTTCGACAGCCGCCATGTCGAAAACCGAACCGGGCAGGACTGCCCGTGTCGGCGATTTATGCGCATACCAGATGCTCGCTGAGATTTCCGCCGCAGAGCGCGACTCCGGTTCAAGAGTGCGGCAGGTAATCGATATCGAACGCCGGTCGTCGGAAAAGCTCCCGAATATCATGAAAAAGAAATGGCGTGCTCCCGCTGAAATAAAAGTCGACTACGACAAGATTATAAACAACCAGCTCGCTATCCTAAAAGATCGTCCCGAACATCGCATCGCCATGCTCAGGCTCGCAGACGCCTACTTCAAAAAAGCGTGGTACGAACACTCCATCAAATGGAACCAGAAAGCCATCAAGCTCGACCCACAATCACCCGACAACGATAAACTCATCTACCAGATAATCAGGGCCTACGGACTGCTCAACAAACCTGACAAACAGGTTCTCTATACCGACTACATACAGAAGTACTACCCCGACAGTGTCTTCACCGCCATGCTCCGCGAAGAAGCCGATATCCGGAGTCCGAAACTCGTGCGCGACTACGGCACAGTGCCTATTGTCGACGAACACGGTTTCCAGAAAGGCGGCATGAAGATACTCGTCAAGGGCGGCATGAGCAAGATAAAAAACGACGAGTCGGAAGAAGACCTGATCGGTGATAAACTCCTGCACGGCAAACCCACGCGCATCAACCCGCAAACCGTCGAACCGTGAGTTGTTTGATAAACATGAAATATGGCTATACTGCTTAGTTAAGGTGCAAATCCACCTTATTCTGATAGTCACCCCCGACATCCTTTCTCCATGAACTCCGGCGCGCGGCCCGGAATGCCCCTGTTGCCTATGTTTCACCAATATCATGTCACACTTGCAAATGCGCAAGGGCGGGTCACCGTACCTCGCATGATCATGTTTTTCGTGAAAACGGTTTTTATCCCGCATATTTCACCAATGCGGGGTAGAACATGCTTTTTCAAGAGGTTCAGATGTTATGAAATAAGCAACCCTGCCATTGCGGGCTGAACCCCGGAATTCAGGGGGCAGGATGTCAGAGGATTGGCCGTTGGTGACGGGAAGTGTTGTTTCTTACCGGAACGGTACTGTCTTCATTTCTTCTTTTCCCGGGCGAGGTCCTGCTTGAGTTTTTCATAACCTTCGCGTGCCGGCTTGTGCTTGGGGCTTATCTTGAGTGCTTTTTCATAGTAAATTTTAGCTTCCTGAAGGTTACCCATGCTGTGGTAGCAGACAGCGAGGTTTGCCAAGACGTCTCCGCGGTTCGGGTAGGTCTTCAGCAATTCCTTGAAGATTGCAATGGCGTCTTCATAGCGGCCCATCAGGAACAGGATATGGCCCTTGTTGTTTTTCGCCAGAAAATCATCCGGGCGCAACTCGAGCGACTTGTTGTATTCGTCCAGAGCTTCCTGATACCTTTTCAATTCAGTGAGATGGTAGGCAAGATTATTGTGCGCACTGGGATCATTCGGTTTCTTGCGCACCTGTTGTCTGAGTGTATCAAGAGGCGTTTTTGTACAACCGGACATAAGCCCCGCCGCAAAAACAAGGAGTATGGCTGTTATGAGTAATAATGGTTTTCCTCGCATCGCTCTCCCCAGCTAATGATAATTTCATCTTTTGGTTTAATATCCATAATATTAGTGTCAATTTTGCAAAATGTAAAGAAAAAGGTTGCGCAATGTATCCGAGAAGCAGATCGGAATCTGAAAATTCCATACTGAAATTGTTGTGCTGTCTCGCCGGAATTTATGGCGGCGGGCAGTCTTTTATTAGCGCACGGCGATAGATATCCGGCAGTCGAGGCCGTTGCCGAGATTGATTTCTTCACCCCGGTCTTCAGGCAGAGATGCCTCCGCTGTGATTTCCGCGGCAAGCGTTTCTCGCTTGATGTAATCGGCGAAGCTATTGAAAATCCGCCTGACTTCCTCGTCGCCGCGGTAGCTGATCGTGATGCGCGCGTCGTATTCCAGGTCGAGTTCCTTTCTGATATTCTGGACGGCGTGCACGAGGTCGCGTGCGCGGCCCGATGCTATCAATTCGTCGGACAGGCGTGTGTCCAGCGCAGTGGTTTCGCCCATGACGATATAGTCTTTCGGCGTCCGCTCGACAAGCAGGTCGCCCTGCTCGAATCTGAATGTTTCTCCGTTTATCTCGATTTCGACGGGTTTGCCGCGCGAAAATCTTTCCGCGAGTTCCTCGTGGTCTTCGAGAGCCCTGAGATATGCGTCTACATCGCGGATAGCCTTGCCGAGCCTGGGGCCGAGCGTTTTGAAGTTCGGCTTGAGGGTAACGTCTTCGAGCGATTTAAAATTTTCGAGGCGGGTGATGTCCTCGACATTCAATTCTTCCTTGATCAGTTCGATGAAGGGCAGGGCGGTTTCGCGTGATTTCACAGAGGCTTTCGGGCGTTTGATGTACAGCATGGGTAGCGGCTGGCGCACCTTGAGCGACTTCCTGCTGCGGAGACTGCGGCTTTCGTTCACTATCCGGCGGACGATCTCCATTTCCTCTTCGAGGTCGCGGTTCATGAGCGTGTAGTCCAGTTCGGGGTAATCCGTCAGGTGTACGCTCTGAGGTTCGCCGTCGAGGTTGCCGGTAAGTTTTTCATAGAGGTATTCGGCGATAAACGGGCTGAAGGGAGCGAGCATCTTCGCGTAGGTCACGAGCACCTGGTGCAGGGTAGTGTATGCGGCCCATTTGTCGGTGTCTTTTTC
>JAJRTR010000126.1 GCA_024278215.1 bacterium | reverse complement strand
GAAATTATTCAGAAGCAAGGCGGAGGTGCAAAATCACCGCAGGCGTACTTGCAGAGTACGTTGAGGAAGATTTTGTGCCGACAACGCAGCTGTTGACAATTGCAGCCGACTGTAGCCGAATCAGAATTTTGCAATTGGCTCTTTTGAATTGCAGGGCAGTCGATAATCGGCAAATATGAACATTGTATTTATCATAATATGGTATGTAGCTGTGGTCGTTGCGGGTGTCACGGTATTTAAAGTGTTGACGAAAACACTGAGCCGCGCGGGCCATGTGCGAATAAATTTTCAGGGCAGGAACATACCGACGAGCCTTGGAACAGGCTTTGTGCTGCTGACGATGCTCATGGCTGCCGTGGTAACTGTTCTGCCCATCGAAGACCCGAAATGTATTATTCCGTCGCTTTTCATTGTCATTGTCGGCTTTGGGCTGCTGGGGATGCTCGACGATCTGGTGGCGGGCCGTGAGGCGGGCGGCCTGGCCGGACATCTTTCACGCATCCGCACGGGCGGCGTTGTGTCCACGGCAATCCTGAAATTGTTTTTCGGCATATCGCTGTCATTCTTTGTATCTTTTTATTTCTGGCATAGTCAGGGTACGCTTTCCGCTCTGGCCGATACGCTGATTCTGGCGATGTCGGCGAACTCGATAAACCTGCTGGATGTGCGGCCCGGCCGTGCGGTGAAAGGATTCGCCGCCGGGTTCCTGGTTATATACGGCGGCACGTGGATCGGGGTGCTGTTCGGCGACTGGGCCGCTTTCTCACCGCTGACGCACATCCTGCTTGTTCCGTTCCTGTTGTGGACGCTCGTCTATGCACGGACGGACTTTCGTTGCAAAGGCATGATGGGCGACACAGGCTCGAATGTGCTCGGCTCGGCGCTGGGATTCCTGGTCATTATCGAACTCTCGATAACGAACCGGCTGATTATTCTGGCGTTCCTGATAGGCTTCCATCTTTTTTGCGAAGCCGTTTCTCTTTCTTCTATTATCGAAAGCTCTTCTTTTCTTAAAAAAATCGATTCGTTCGGCGTTAAAACGCATATTTCACAAAAGCGGGTGAAAAAGTAGGCAGAGGCGCAACGAAAACACCGAACAATAAAAATCGCTGTATGAAGACAGGCGCAGGAATCAAAGCCACTCTACACAGTCGCGGGCATTTTTAATTTCAGCAGCCGTTCCATGTTTGTGAGCATAACTTTTTCTTTTGACTGCGGATATTTTTCGAGCGCCATAAGAGTGCGGGCGATGGTGACGGCCATGGGGTAGAAGGGCCAGTCGGAGCCGTAGAGGATGCGGTCGTGGTCGGCTTTTTTCAGAACCAATTCTATCTGCGGCGTAGTCTGGCCCGCGAGATCGAGCCATACCTGCGGGAATTCGTTGGCGTAGGCGATGGCCTCTTCGGTGTTGCGCAGTCCGGAGTGGCCCAGAATGAAATTCAGTTTCGGGAATGTCTCGAAAACAACTCTATAGCGGTCCATCGAGGCGAGTTTCTGCATGAAGGGCGGTTCCTGGCCTGTGCAGCCCGAGTGGCAGAGCACCGGCAGGCCGAGTTCTTCGCACACCTCGAATATGCGCAGGGCACGCGGATGGTCGGGCGGGCAGAACTGGAATTCGGGGTGATATTTGAGCCCCAGCGCGCCGTCGGCAACCTGGTCTTTGATGCGCTGTCTGAAAGTCGGTGTCTGCGGGTGGACGCCGGCATAAGCGATGAGGCGCGGATCGGTTTTACATGCGGCGACCGTCTGGCGCGCGTGCCGCGAGCGTAATGGAATCTCGATAGGCGCGCTGGCTATCCAGCGAACGTTGAATCGTTCCATTTCAGCGAGCAGGTTGGGTACGGTCTGCGTTTTCGAGATCGGCGGACAGCGGCCTATGACGAGATAGCTGTCCAGCTCTATCATTTTCAGTTCCTTCTTTGTCGGGTGGCCCTGTTCCTTGAGAATGTCGGCGGGAGCCGGAATCGTGAAGTCGTAGTAATACTCCGTCGGGAGCGGAGCCTTGAGGTGATCTATCACCCTGCCGAACAGGTAGCTCCATCCGAGATGTGAATGATCGTCGCCGATGGGCGGGCAGTCCGCGCCTTCTTTCATCCAGATATGGCCGTCGCCGCGTTTTTCAAACCACGGTAGTTTTGCCAGATCGTCGAGTGTCCTGAGATCGAAACTTGATAAATCCATAACTTGCCCTCGCTCTCCCGCCCATCGCATTTGTGCCGACGCATAAGCGCCGCGTGTGTATGATTCAATTCCCAAATGAATTCTAAACAATTACGCGGCTCTTTTCAAAACATGCGCTGATTCATGTTTTTTATGAAGGCATTACCGGCGGCGTCTCCGCTTTTCGCAAAGCGTATGCGGGGTGTCTCTTCCTATAAAACCACATAGCGGATAGAATACTATCGTGATGAGAGGTTTGAATAGTGGAGCGGGGAAAAGCGGTCCGCCGGGCGCGGCGCTGCTGATTTTCGTATTTTTTTTCTGTCTCTATTCGCTGACTATACAGGGTCTGCCGACGGGCGGCGACGCGTGGGGCATGTTCCTCGCCACGCGCAGCCTGGTCGACGACGGCGACGCTTTCCTCGCGCACGAATCGAATGTCGTACTTGTGCCGGGCATAAATAATAATCCCGTGTCGAAGTTCGGGGTCGGCCAGTCGATTGCGGAAACGCCTGCCTACATGCTCGCGTCTTACCTGTCGAAATACAACAAATCGGTTCATGCAGACACGTTCCTGTTTTTTGTTACCGCGTTTACATCGCCGCTGCTCGGGGCGGCGATATGCGTGCTGATATTTTTGACCTGCCTGAGGCTGGGATACGGTTCGCGCGTGTCGCTTACCGTGACGATTGTCGCGGGACTGTGCACACTGTTGTGGCCGCACACGAAGTGGCTTTTCAGCGAGCCGCTGCAAGCGCTGGCGCTGATCGGGGCGTTCCACAGCCTGCTGCTTGTGGGGCAGGGAGAGGGCGGGCTGCCGGGTGCGCCGTCGGCGGGCTTTTTTCTGGGGCTGCTGGCGGCGACAAAGCTGGCGCTTGCGGTTGTTATTGTGCCGGCCGGTGTGTATCTGCTCGTCTGCCTTGCGGCAAAGAAGTCGCGCAGGCCGGCTGTCGATCTCATATCATTCGTGCTTATGCTCGGCTTCTGGGCGGCGGTAATTCTCGGCTACAATTACATCCGCTTCGGCGATATTTTCGAGACGGGATACATGGTGCTCCGGGACAGAGAGACGCTTTACGGTTTCAGCATGCCGCTGCTCACGGGTGTTCACGGCCTGCTGCTGAGTTCGGGCAAGGGGCTGTTTTTTTATGCGCCGGTATTGATAGCGGCGGTGGCGGCTTTGCCGGGTTTTGTGAAAAGGTATCCCGGCGAAGGATGGTTGATCATTTTCATCAGCCTGCCGGTCGTGGCGGTTTTCGCGATGTGGAACCAGTGGCACGGCGACTATAGCTGGGGACCAAGGTTCCTTGTGCCGCTGATACCGCTGCTGGTGTTGCCACTGGGCAACTTGCTCGCGCCGCCGCCGGGTGAGTCGTTGAATAAAGTAGTTGTCGCGGCGGTGGCGGCTCTGGCAGCCGTGTCGATATTCGTACAGGCGCTAGGTGTCGTAGTGAATTACAACGAGTATCTTCTGATAATGAAAACTCAAGTGCCTTACGACATGTACTACGACTCCGGTAACCCGGGCCGGATCGACAAAAGAGACGATCTGCTGAATCCGCATTATGTGCCGGAATTTTCACCGCTCGCGGGGCACTGGTGGCTGTTGAAACATATAGTGAAAGACAGGCGTCTCGAACCCGGCGCGCTGAGGAAAAAGATGCAGTCTGATTTCCCGTGGAAGGGCCTGATGCCCTATGCTGTGCCGCAACTTGACAGGCCGCGGCGCGCGGTGGTGCTCGATTTCTGGTGGTATTACCTGCCGAAGTTCTATCCACGAAGCGCCGGTTGGGTCGCACGGTCGGCATATACTTTACTTGTGTTCTTTTCCCTTTCGGCGCTGGGATTGCTGTTTGTCTTTTTCAGGTTCCGGGCGGCATATAGCGAAGTTGAAAACAGAAGTTCGACTGACTGAATAATATGGAATACGAAAGTCTTGAAAAACTGAGGCAGTTTTCATTCGGCGCTTTCTTCGCGCTGATTATCGCTTTTCTGATCGCTGCATTCGTCATTGACGTCGATAAGTATATTACCCACGACAGAGAGTCATTCACACTCGAAGGCACATATATAAGGATACTCAAAAAAGAGAAGCTGAAGTGGGAAGTGTGGACGGACGAGATAACCGTCGGCAAAGACGGCAAGCGGCACGATCTAAAGAATATATATAAAGGCATTTACTATCGCAAAGACAAACCGCCGTTCGTCTTCAGCGCGGCGCGCGGCACATACAACAGCGAGACCGACGAAGTGGTGCTTGAAGGCAACATAATGTTTGACTCGGACAACGGCGACTACTTCCGCACGCAACGCGTCGAGTGGTACGGCAAGCCCGACAAACTCTTCATACCCACCCCGCTTAAACTGCGAATGGACGGCAACACATACTCGGCCCGGGAGCTGACCGCTACGGGCGAAGACCTTGACGATATGACGCTGAAAAATGATGTTGTCGTCGAGGTTCCGGACATAAACGAATCGGGCTCGAAGAAGACAAAAAAAGAGATTGCGGAATCGGGTATCGAGGAAAAAAACCTGAAGAAACTCGTGTTGCGGGCGGGCGAGATCGAATATTCAGGCAAGACGAAGTTCATGCGCTGCTTCCCGAAAACCGGCTGGAAGATAATCCGTATGCCGGGCGAGATCATGAGCTATGACAGCAATCCTAAAGTCACGCTGACGGGCGAAAAATTTTACATCGAGTCGTACGAGATGTATATGGATTTCGCCAGGAAATACGCCCGCGCTGTCGGTGACGTACATATTGTTAAAAAAGGCGAACCGGAGGCAGATAAGGCGAAAATCCCGGAGGCCGCGCGTGCCGATGCGGCGGCGGCTCTGAAAAAACGCGACACGAAAATCGAGACTCAGGAAGTCTATTACTATTGGAAGAAAGGCCACGTCGAGGTCCCCGGGCCGATGTTGATGTACCAGGATAATCTCGACTTAAACTCCGGCAGGGCTTTTCTCGACTCGAAGAACGACACGGCTTTTCTGTCCGGCGGTGTGCGGCTGCACCAGGATAAAGGAAAGTGGCTCGAAGACGAAGGGATTGTAAGGGAAGACGCCGGCGACAAGACAAAAGAAATCGCCCGGCAGGATACTGTGGTCAGATGCAAAACGATGGAGATGGACTTCGAGTCGGAAGACCTCGCGGCGGCTGGCGATGTGATCGTCGAGCAGAAGGACCGCAGGCTGCTCGGCTCGAAAGCCGTCTACAAAGGCGAAGAAGGCGTGTGGACGGTGTACGGCGGGCCTGTGGCAATCGAGGACGATAAAAAAATCACCGCCGACATGTTTAAATACAACGAAGAGAAAAAGAAGTTTGAAGCGCTGGGCAAAGCCTACGTGGAGATGGATGTGGACAAGGACGCCGCACAGGAGCTGGACACTGTTTATGCGGAGCGAAAAGGCGGCGAGACAGTTGCGTCCGGCACTGTGCCTGTCGAGCGGGCGCGCGTATTTTCCGACGATATAACGTATGACGAAAAAGCCGACCGTGTATATGCAAATGCGCGCGCGCGGGTGCTCTACAGGGACATCGAGCTCGATGCGGATACGATGTTGGTCGATTACACCGGCGACACGGCTTCCGGCACAGGCAGCGTGATCCTCAAAGACCCTGAAACCGAGATAACAGCCGACACTGTTTACGCCGACACAAAAGAGAAATACGCTGTTTTCACAGGAAATGTTTTAATGAAGGATAAAGGCGTGCCTGAGACTGGCGTAAAATCCGGAAGAGAACCTTTCGAACTCGAGGCGGACACGCTCAAATACTACTGGGAAAAGAAAAAAGGCACCGCGACCGGAGAGGCCGGCGGGCGTGTGCGGCTCAGGGCGGCGGACGATGGTCCGCCCCGCTGGAGCATAGCGGACCGGCTGGATATCGACAGGCTGAAAAAGGAATACATTTTCACCGGCGATGTCATATTCCACCAGGAGGGCGGCGGCTGGCTCGATAAGTACGGGTGGTTCGGCGATGTGGATGAGGACGCCCGTAGAATCGCCGGAAAACCGACAGATATTACATGCGGCAAAGCGCTCATGAATGAAGAGGCGGGCTTTGTGCGCTTCGAGGACAATGTGCTGGTGAAGCAGCCTCTGAAGCAGCTGAGAGCGGACAGTCTCGAAGTCGACACGCGGGCGAAACGGCTGGTAGCCGAAGGCAATGTCTATGTTGCGCAAAGCAGCGGCCGGTGGCTTTTCGATGAAGGTTTCATTGATAATGATGCCGAGGGGGAAGTAAAGAAACGGCTCGCGGGAGCTGTCGAGATCACTGCCGACAGGCTCGAATCACTGTATGGAAAAGACGAGAAGAAATTGTTGCTCGAAGGCAATGTCCGGATAGTACAGGGCCGGGCGCGGGCCACGGCGGACAGGATGTGGCGTTTCGGGATAACAAAGAAAACGATTCTCGAAGGTAATGTGAAATATAAAGATGAAAAAGGCCGCACACTCAGCGCGGAGCGCGTCGTTTACGACGGCAACGAAAAAACACTTGAAGCTTTCGAGATCAAGCATGGCGAAGCGGAAGTCGAAGAAACGAAGTGACAGGTATACAGTTTCTTAATCGGCCACGAAATTGCTGATAAGCGAAAAGATACGCAGCGGATCAATCATGCCGGAAAAGATGATCGGCTTCCGCGGCCCAATCTGTAATATCCGCCGGCTTCCGAGGGTATTGTCTGTATAGTTCCGTCAGCTTCGAGCCCTGTAGCGAAGCGCGTGCGAGCCGAATAACGAGATCAGGTTTGAAAATCGCCTTCCATCCATTTCGGACTTTATTCGCAAGTTGCAGAGCTGATATTTCGAGTTTGCCGTCGAGCATTATCGAACTCATTTCCTCAGGCCCATAGAGCCCCAACCCCATTGTGAATGCCTGCTCCTCTTTGCTGAATCGGGAAAGCTCATAGCGCAACCGGTGAATCGGCGCGAACCGCTTTCCCCACTTTCGCTGGTAACGATACGAATAGTCCCATAGCGATTCTTCCGACACATCATCGTTTGCCAGAGCGCGGGCGGCGACACCGGCAGCTGTCTCGGCCGCGTAGAGCATGACGCTCAGGCCTTCACCGTTAAGCGGTTTCCCCTGATACGCGGCATCGCCCAATATCATAACACCCGGTGCCGCGAGCTTGTGCAGCGGATGTCTTACCGGCACCCTTGCCCTCGTCTTGAATATCACTTCGCCCGGCACACTCAGCGCCTGCCGGGCCAGCGCGCGACACGCCTCCGCCGGGTCTTCTCCCGTGTATCCAAAACGCCCCAGCCCCAGCCCTATGACCCCGGGACGCCTCGAACCGCTCCAGCCCTGCATCACGGAATGATATGTGAACGGAACAGGCCAATGCGCGGGGTCGACTTTGCGGTCCTCGGAATAAACATTCAGATAATCGAACGGCGTCATTTTTTTGTCGATTCCGAATTCATCCGGGAGACTGTTGCGCACTACTGCACATATACCGCTGACATCCACAACCAGCTTCGCGCGATAAGATACATCGCCACCTTCCTTGCGGGCTTTTATCCCCACCACACAGCCGTCTTCGATTTCCGCGCCGAGACACTCGACTCCACCCTGAAAACTCGCTCCGGCGTCCATCGCATCGTCCAGGATTCGCCGCGTGAAAAGCCCCAGCCGCACATTGTACATGGGCAGGCGAAACTTAAAATGAGTGTTCGGCCCGCGAAACTCCGCATATTCCACCTGCGCACCGATTTCCGATTCCGCCGGCGGCTCGACAGGAAGCTTTTTAAAGACGTCCTTGTCGATATTGTGTCCGCTGTTTTTCCAGCCGCCGAGTTCGGCCCTGCTCCTTTTATCCACAATAATAACTTTGTGGCCTTCCTCCGCAATCCTTCTCGCGAGGTATGAACCGACAACACCGGCGCCCACGATCAACGCATCACATTTGTCCTCTTTTGTCTTCTTCATTCGTGACTCCTGATATGTAGTGGCACTGCTCGCAGCCTGACATATAATTGCAAGTGTCTTAATAGACTAACACATATTTGACCGATTGGTCAAGACCGGGCGGATAACTTCTCTATCATTATTTCGTGGAGATGGAATTTCGGTTCTTTTTTATAAAAATGCAAAAGTTCAGCTATAATTATGTGCCATGCCGGAATAAAGCACCGGTGAATTGTATGCTGCGAAAAACCACCGGGTGAAACAGAGTGTGTGCGATGCGTGTAGGACTTGTCGAATTCAGAGCGGAAGTAGCGGAGAACCTGAGCGGCAGCCTGAACGGTTGCCAGGGTATCGAAGTGTTGACTTTCAGTTCAGAGGACCTGTCGACGGATTATATTGAACTTGAGAAGAACTCACCTTTCAACTTATATAGAACGCTTTCGACGAACAAATGCGACGTATATCTGTTCGGAGAAGAGTCGTACTTGAAGCCGGTGGTGACAGGCGCTGTGATGGCGTTGCTGAGAAGAATCCGGTTCGGAATACACCTTGTCGCATGGTTTGAAGACGACATTGCAACGAGGGCGGAGGGACGCGCGCTCGGCGGTCTGATGAAAAAGATATTCCGGGCCGCCTATCTGTTTGTTTTCAACAGGTCGCTTTTCATAATAACCAACAGCCGCAAAGGCGCGGAGCTCATGGTTCGCAATGGCTATGCCGATAGCCGCCGCATCTTCCCGGTGCTATGCGGCATCGACTACAGGGGGGAATTCACTGCCGGTGCACGCGATGATACCGTAGACGAATTTCACATACTCACAGTGTCAAACGCGAACTTTACGAGGAAAACACACGGGCTGTTCACTATTATCGAGGCGTTCGACATCGTCGCCGCCTGCTCGACCGCGACTCTGACAATCGCCGTATCCGCTTCTGGTGACCGTGGAAACAATAATGTTGAACAAGTTAAAAAAAAGATCGGCTCGAGCGCATTCGCGCGGAGAATCCGGCTGCTGGTCAATGTCGACAACATGAAGCAGCTCTACAGGGATTCTCACATTTTTGTATACCACACGCCCGACGACACATCGGACGGCCTGCCCAGGGTGATACTGGAGGCCCAGGCATGTTCGCTGCCTGTGATAGTGGGTAACAAATCCGGATGTCCGGAAGCAGTGTCGCACGGCCGGACCGGCTTCGTTGTCGAAGGAAGCCCGGCATCGTTCGCCGAAAAAATCGTCGAATTAATCGAAGACAGCCGCCTTAGAAACGAAATGGCTCGAAGCGGTCCGGGTTGGGTCGAAACCGAATTTTCATGGGATAAAATGGCCGCAGAATACGCAAAGATACTGGTCTCGAAATAAAGTAGCGCCCTCGATTACAATAGCTTAATTACTACTTGCTTCCAATCAGCAACGGTCTGGGATAGCCGCGTGGCGCTATTTTTCTGACATTGGGGAATCCGTTCCGCACGAGTGCCGCTGTGAGATATTCGACGCCGGCTTTTTCGTAAGCATGCTGATCCTGCCGCCCGATATCGCGCGCCGTGTTGCACTGAACCACGAAATATTCGGATATGGTGCTGATATGCCTGATGACGCGGTCGATAGACTCGTCGTCAAGGTAATATATCGAGCAGAGCGCGGTTGCGATGTCGAATTTCCCCAGGTCCATCGACGGCAAATCGGCCATACTTTCCTGAATATACCTGAAGTTATACTTCCTGTTGTCTTTCCATTCGAGAGCCGATTTCAGGAATTCGCCCTGCTCGATGCGACCGCTGTTTATCTCGAATCCGACAGCTTCACGCGCGCCGCTTTGCAGCATCAGGAGCGCGAGGTACGAATTGTTCGACCCGATATCGAGTACCCGCGCACCCTCGAGTGGCGGCATGTTGTCTTTCAGAATATAATGCCATCTTCCCCACCCGGAGTCGGGGTCCCACATACGGCCGATCTTCATGCCGGCACCGATGTAAACAGGCGCGTACCAGTTTTCCGGCATTGGGATCGAGCCGGTTTCCAGGCGCTGCCTGATCCTTCTGTATGTTGGTTTTTCCGTACCGAAATGAAGATTGAATTCTTCGATGTCCAGGTCTCGCAACACTCTGAAACTGCTGCTTCCCATCCCGGTGCAGTTCATGGAAAGTTCGAAATCCACAAAGAACGGTTCGCCGCTGTTTTCCTCGATTATAATGTTGCCATACTTGACATCGTTGAGTATAAAACCCGCGCTGTGGATGTTTTTCATCTGCTCGAAAACCGCTTCGACGAACTGCGGTTCTACGACATCGTGCAGCACGCGTTTTCCTTCCTCGATCCGCTTGAGGCGCTGTGCGAAAGGGTCGAGCCGCGCGAAATCCGGGTTGTCGTCCACATCGCGATCACGCAGAACCGCGCCCCGCACGGCCAGTTCTTCCCGCAGCACCGGGCCGGGTACATACGAAAGTGTGAGCGTAAGGTTAT
>JAJRTR010000125.1 GCA_024278215.1 bacterium | reverse complement strand
GAAGTGAAAAAACAAATAGCAAATTATAAGCAATTCAAAAAACTTACCGGCGAATGGATCGACCTATCCGTCGAACTCGCCAAGCTTCGCAAATCAGTAAAAAAGGGGTAAAGTATTATCCAGAACTTGGTACTGTCCAGCTTTGTACATGATAATCGTAACTATACGTATGCAATTCTAAATAATAAATGCTATAAACTTACGACAAATGGAAAACGGCCCCACCTGTGAGGGTGGAGCCGTTGGCAATTCCAGTAAATACACTGTCGAAAAGGGTTCCCGTGCCGTATCACACCACTTGCGGCATGAGTTATTATCCTGTAAAAGCCCCCGGCAAGGTGGGTGCCCTTTTACTCTTCCTCTTTATTCATCTTCTTATTGTATCTGGCGATAATCTCTTCAGCGACACGTTTCGGGACCTCTTCGTAGTGGCCGAGTTCCATCGTGTAGGTGCCGCGACCGGAAGTCATTGAATCCAGGTCCGGCGCATAACGCAACACTTCCGAAAGTGGAACAGTCACTTTAACGATGGTTACGTTGTTGCCCTGTTCCGTCGTGATGACCCTGCCCCTGCGGCTGTTGATGTCGCCGATGACGTCGCCCATGCACTCGTCGGGTATCTCGATTTCAACATTCATTATCGGCTCGAGAAGGATCGGGTGGCACTGCAGGAATGCTTTTTTGAAGACCTCGCGGCCCGCGACCTGAAAAGCGATGTCTTTGCTGTCGACAGGGTGCGTCTTACCGTCTACGAGCGAAACCCTGACATCAGTCACGGGGTATCCGGCGATCACACCCTGGGCCGTGACTGCCTGGATGCCTTTGTCGACCGAGGACCTGAAGACCTGGTCGATAGCGCCGCCGAAGATTTTATCGACAAATTCGTAGCCGGCGTCTCTCTCCATTGGTTCGAGGTCGATGAATACACGCGCATACTGGCCCGCACCGCCTGTCTGTTTCTTGTGTGTGTATTCGACATATTTAATGGATTTTGTGATCGTTTCTCTGTAGGGGATTTCCGGCGGTGAAACATTGACCTCCACCTGGAACCGCTTTTTTATCCTGTTGACCGCGGAGTCGAGGTGCACCTGTCCGGTGCCGCATACAGTAAGCTGTTTTGTCTGCTCGTCACGTTTGAGTTTGAGCATTGGGTCTTCGTCAAGAATGCTTTTGAGGGCCTTGCTGAGCTTGTCCTCCCCACCGCGTTCCTTCGACTCGATTGCGAGGGCTACGACAGGTTCGGGCAGGTCAAGTTTTTCCAGCAGGAACGGATTATTCACATCACATATTGTGTTGCCGGTGTCGATGTCGTCTATTTTGATAACACATGCGATGTCGCCCACTTCCGCCGATGTGATTGGTTTCTGGGTTTTTCCGCACATTACTGCGAGTGCGGACACTTTGAACTTTCGGTCTTTTTCGCCGATCATCACTGTGCTGTCAGGTTCGATTTTCCCTGCGAGCACCCTGAAAATACTTGCCTTGCCGGAGTACTGATCGACTGAAGTTTTGATAACTGTCGCCGCAAAAGATTCGTTGGGCTCCGGTTTGAGCACAGTTTCTTTATCATTTTTATCGAGGCCTTTGAACTCGCTGTGTTGCTGCGGGGATGCCGAAAGTTTTATGAAATAATCCAGCAGTGTCTTCACTCCTACATTCTTTGTCGCCGAACCCGAGCACACCGGCACAAGACTTCCTGACGATGAACCTTCAAGAAGCACGCCGGCGATTTCATCGGCGGAAATTTCTTCACCCTCGAGGTATCGTTCCATAATGTCGTCGTTGATTTCAGCTATAGCCTCGACAAGTTTCTCTCGATATGTTGCCGCAAGGTCCGCCAGGTCGTCGGGAATCTTCTCCACACTTATTTCACCGCTTCCGTCGGCTTTGCCGCCGATATATTTCATGGCGACGATGTCCAGGATGCCGACCAGAACCTTGTCTTTGACAACAGCTACTGCGACCGGCACAAACACGGACGAGCCGAAGCTCTCCCCCAGCGACTTCCATGCCATATCGAAATCCGCCAGCTCCTTGTCCATTTCGTTAATGAACACCATGCGTGGCACACCGAAATCGTCAAGCATCTGCCACAGTTTGATGTCCTGGGATTTCACGCCCTCCGCGCCGCTCACGAGCATAATCACATTATCTACAACGCGGCAAATCATCTTGGTTTCGTTGAAGAAATCCGAGTATCCCGCCGTATCCACGATATGTATCCGGTCCTGATTGTGCTCGAAAGAACATATTGTGGGAGACAGCGACATCGTCCTGTCGATCTCTTCCTGATCGTAGTCGGAAACCGTGTTGCCGTCTTCTACCCTTCCGAGTCTGTCTGTCACTTTTTCGTTGAATAGGATCGCCTCAACAAGTGACGTTTTTCCCGCTCCCTTCGCAGAGACCAGGGCAGCATTTCGCACTTTTGCCATTTCGTTAAACCTCCAGATATAAGAAAAATGAGGTTGGGTGGATAGAAAACTTTACATCTTACAAGGTGAAAAATCCGGCTCTCGAGGGGCCGGCTGGTTCACTATTCTCTAACTCCCGCCGCATCTTACATGCTTGACTTTTAAATAAAGCATTGGTATTGTTATAACATAATTTTCGACACGGTCAATACAGGGGGAAAATTTATGTCTGCATGGGACGAAATACACATCCGCCAAAGGGTGGAAATATCCATAAATGTGTTGAGTGAAAAATATACATTCGGCAGCATCATCAGCAGGAAAAACGACAGCCTGATATATTTCTTCATGCCGTCCTCTCAACACTCCGCGAAATGTTTCAAAAAGGACGCACCGGCCGACTTCACGATTCATGCCGAGAAAAAGAGTATCAGCTTCACCGCCCCGATCGCCGCCATTCATCCGGGACAGCCGCCCAGCGTCCAGGTCAACAGGCCGCCGGAAGATCAGCTCAAGGTCCGCTCCAAGGGTAGCGACTACGGCCTCAAGGACAATGTCCCCCTTACTTACAGGATCATGCGCGACCCCGTCACTCCGATTTCCGATATGAAAAAGGGACACACTATTTCCATCGGTCCAGGCGATGCCGTGATCTACACCATAATGAAACTTACACCCGGCAACTACATCGAGTTGAACTACAGTCTGCCCCCAAACAATGATCAGGTCACTCTTGTCGGCAAAATCGAGGATTGCAGTGAGGTGAAGACAGGTGCCCAGGTATCCTATGAAAGCACCATTCACTATGAAGTGATTCGGCCCGGCGAACAGGACAAGATTGTTAAATACATCTTCGACAAACAGCGGTCTCTCAGAAAACGCGGAATGTATTGAGCCCCTGCACCTTCTCCGCGACTGCGGCATCTTTTTCGGGCTCAAGTCCCGGGCGAGCCGCAGGTCCCTGATTCCTCCGGCTTCAACCGGGCACTACTTCCTATTTCCATAATTCCTGCATGTCGTTGGGCACATCTTTGCCGAGATATTCTTCCAGTATGGTGATGCAGTGTATTCTCGACATGGGAATCATCGTTTCGCTGTCTTTGCTCGCCGAGGCTGTCCGCTGGACATTCAGCGCGAGAGACGGCTTGTCCTTCGGTGAATTCTCAGGCATCCCGATAACCCTGAAACACAACAGCATTGAATCATTCCCAGCAGGCTTTTTCGAAAGCTCGGCATACAGGTATGATCCGTCGATGAAGTTTATTAGCGCTTTAGCAACTTTCGGCATTTGTCTTCAGCCCCTGTCCCGGGTTTAGCCCGATATAAGGTAATGTGAAACTCGACTTTCAGAACCTGCCCGGTCTTGCAAGTATCTCCCTGACTTTTATATCAAAGAAGTTGTTCGATGAATTTGCCATGATTATCGCGCAGGTGTCCGCGCCTTTCGCCGTGCCCGCGACACATATCACATCGCCGAAAGGCACAAGCCCCGCATCGGCGGCCATGGCGGCCATCTCGACACATACTTTCATTCCCTGTCCGAACATTCTCAGCGTATTCGCGACAAGTTCCTCCGGCGAGCCGCCACCCTTTTTCTTTATCGCGGTGCCCAGCCCACGAAGCACCATCGTACCTCTGTATACTGTGCCGCCGAGCTCTTCGATCTTTGCTTTCCGCTCCGGGTCCATCTGCCATTCGCCCTCAGCCTTGAAACCGGTATTGTGCGCTACAACTATAAGCTGTATCCCGGAATCCGCAAATCGCTCCGCTGCCACCACGCCTGTCGCACCGCTCGTTGACGCGACGACAATGTACCCGATACCTCTTTTAACGGCCTCTTCCAGCGCGATGTCCAGTGTCCTGCCGGTGTTATGTCCGCCTTTTTTATCGAACAGCATCTCCGCTCGCCTTTCATTGTCTGTTACGGCAAGTATATCCACTATGAAAATGCGAGTCAAACAACAATTGAACGATTCCGGATTTTGTGCTTTTGCCGCGGGTTCTGTTATAATTCGACAACACTTTCTTGCGAGGGATTTATGAAGGAATCAATCCGGCGGGGGCATCTCAAACTTACATACGACAATGCGGTCGGCACATACAGCATCGAGGACACAGCCGCGAAAAGGGTCGTGCTCGACGGCGCTGTCGCCGGTGTGAAAATCGCAGGCAGAAAAAAACGCATAACAACAAATAACGCCTCGAGTATCGATATACACAGGGAAAACTCACGTCTTGCCGCTACTCACAGGTTCGATGTCGTCCCCTGCGTGCTCACTCTCGTGTTCGAGGGAGTGACAATCGGCGACACTCCCGCGTTCACGGTCGCACTCTCGATAGAAAACAAAAGCGAGTCGGCGATAAGCGGTATAGACTTCTTTCCTCTGATACTCGAACGCCGTGGTGGAGCGCATCTCTTCGGTTACGGCGGCAAACACGGCTACAGTTTCCTGCGCAACGGTTTTCTGACATGGAGTTGTTCGGGGACTAAAAGGGACGACGAACGATTATGCGGTCCGCGGCTGAAGTTCGTTCACGACATGACGGAAAACTCCACAGTGGCGTTTCCGCCCGCGAGGGGCCATTTCATCGGTGAATGCTTCGGCGCCGTCCGTGAAGCGGACGGAAGCACAATTGTAGTAGGCTTCACGACTATAAAAGATCAGCTTTCGCAGGTTTCGTTCAAGTCGCGCTACGGCTTCTTTCATCATCTGCGGGCGGTTTCGCATGGCGAGAACAATAAGGTGTCGAGTGGCGATACTTTAAACGCTGAAGAGTTTCTTATAGTGCCGCGGCTCGCCTCCGGCGACGACAGCGCCACGTTGCTGTTTGACACGCCACTGAAAGCCTATGCCGCGAGAGCCGCCGCGAAAACACCGCCCCCGTCCATGCCCGCCAACCCCGTCGGCTGGTGCTCGTGGTACTACTACTTCCACGACATGACGGAGAAAGTAATATTGCAGAATCTCGAAGCCGCGAAAGAATTGAAAAACAGGCTGCCGATAGATGTATTCCAGGTGGACGACGGCTACCAGCCCGCACCCGGCGACTGGCTCGAAACAACGAAAAAGTTCCCGCACGGCATGTTGTGGCTTGCAAATAAAATCCGCGGCGCAGGCTTCCGGCCTGGGATATGGCTCGCGCCGTTCATGGCCACAGGCCGCAGCAGGCTGTTCAGGGAACACCCCGGCTGGTTCGTAAAAAATAAAAAAGGAAAACCACGCTGGACGACATTCTGGACTTCTCCCTATGCGTTCGGGAGTGTCTATTGTCTCGACACTACACATCCGGAAGTCATCCGGTGGCTTAATAACACGTTCGACACGATTGTAAACAAATGGGGCTTTGAATATCTGAAACTGGACTTTCTCTATGCGGGTGCGATCGACGGCGTAAGATATGACAGCGACGCGACGCGTGCCCAGGCGTTCAGGCGCGGGCTCGAGGCGATTCGTGAGGCCGTCGGCGACGACACATACATCCTCGGCTGTGGCGTTCCGCTCGGGCCCGCTCTCGGCATTGTGAACGGAGCGCGGATCGCCGGCGACACTTCTCCCAGTTGGGACGAGCCGCTGGTGTCGGATGTTATCGGTCACAAAGCCGCGCCGGGCGTGCCCAATGCCGCCCGCGTAATGTTTGCCAGATACTTTATGCACAGGCGCTGGTTCCTTGGCGACCCCGATTGTCTCATGTCGCGTTTCGACGACACAAAACTAAGTGCCGACGAAGTGCTCACTCACGCGGCCTGTGTCGCGATGGCCGGGGGGGCGCTGTTCATCAGCGACAACCTCGCCGCGCTCGGCGAATCCGGTGTCGCGCTCGCGCAAAAACTTATTCCGCCCGTGGACACACCCGCTGTTCCCGTCGATCTTTTCGACTCGGATATCGCCGCGACGCTTGTGCTGCCGTTCGACAGGGATTACGACAGTCCGACAGTCGTCGCGCGTTTCAACTGGAGTTCGTACACTGCGGACCTGCCCGTATATTTCGACAAAATCGGGCTTGCCGCCGACACCGAATATCATGTTTATGAACTGTGGGAAGACAGGTATTACGGTCGCAACAAAGGGATGATCACACTCCCGCGCGTGCCGGGCCATGCGTCGCGTATGCTGTCGCTTCGGCCTGTGCGGGACGTGCCGCATGTCGTGGCTTCGACATTCCATTTCACACAGGGCGGCGTCGACATGACGGCGCAAAACTACGACGCGCGCAAGCGCGCACTCGACATCACCTTTTCACTACCGGGGCAGCGCAGAGGCCGTGTCTATCTCTGCATACCGCGGGGATACAGTCCGATGCGCGCGACCATAAACAGAACGCACGAAACGATACCGATCAAAGAACAAAATGATTATTATTACATCGAATTCGATATGGACGGCGAGACGCATCTTTGTGTCGAGTTCGAGCAGGATTGAGACGCAGTCAGGCCCAAATACCATTTACTTAACCCGCATTGGTGAAATATGCGGGTTGCCACAGGCCCCACCTTATTTCATCAGGTGGAAAGAACAATCCGCGCATCCACTGCCGCGCACCCTTTACCTTCCGGGAACACTGCCAGCGGATTGATGTCCAGTTCGCGGATTTCGGGGAACTTCCGGACAAGGGACGACAGCCGAAGCAACACATCCTCGACGGCCCGTGAGTCCGCGGGCGGCATGCCGCGAAAAGAGCAGAGAATCTTTTTCGACTTTATCTCCCATATCATTCTTTCAGCATCCAGCGGTCCCAG
>JAJRTR010000124.1 GCA_024278215.1 bacterium | reverse complement strand
TGTCTGCACATCGGGAGCGGGTTGTGGAGTTGTGCTCGGAGGCGAGTCCTGGAGATTGAAGCCGCATGTGCCGCAGAAAGTATCGCCGGGTTCGGTGTCCATGCCGCAGTTGGGGCAGGCGGTGGTTGGCGCGGTTGACGCCGTGGCGGTTTCCTCGGTGGCTGTAGTGGGAGTCGCCTGTGAGGTCGGTTCCTGTGCCTGCACATCGGGAGCGGGTTGTGGCGTTGTGCTCGGAGGCGAGTCCTGGAGATTGAAGCCGCATGTGCCGCAGAAAGTATCGCCGGGTTCGGTGTCCATGCCGCAGTTTGGGCAGGTGGTGGTTGGCGCTGTTGACGCCGTGGCGGTTTCCTCGGTGGCTGTAGTGGGAGTCGCCTGTGAGGTCGGTTCCTGTGTCTGCACATCGGGAGCGGGTTGTGGAGTTGTGCTCGGAGGCGAGTCCTGGAGATTGAAGCCGCATGTGCCGCAGAAAGTGTCGCCGGGTTCGGTGTCCATGCCGCAGTTTGGGCAGGAGGTGGTTGGCGCCGGTGTCGGTTCGCCGGTTTCCGTTGCTGGAGATTCAGGTTCGACAGCCATGCCGCAACTGCCGCAAAAGGTGTCTTCGGGGTCGAGCGGGCCGGCGCAATGCGGGCATGCTCTGCCGAACATGCTGTCCATAGTTGGGTCGGGACCTACAGCTTCGAATTCCGCGCCGCATACGTTGCAAATAGTGTCGTCAAAACCTACATCGCTGCCGCATTTCGGACACGAGCGTGTGGGACCCTGTTGTTCCGGTTCCGCCGCAGGTTCCGGGACAGGAGGCGCATCGGTATAGGCAGGTTCGCTGTCGTAAGCGGCGGGTTCTTCGTAATCCGGTTCCGCCACAGGTTCCGGTATGGGCAGCCGCCCCTCGAGCTTGGCCCCGCAGGAGCCACAGAAAACGTCCCTGACATCTACAGGTTCGTTGCATTCAGGGCAGGGAACCTTCATCGAATCTTCAGTGCCCTCGTCATATTGCCCGAGATTCTGTTCGAGTTCGCTGCCGTCTTCCATGCACCATTTAAAATCCTCCGGGTACATATTGCGGCAATAAGGACATATCATTTCAGGCATATTTTTTCACCTTCTCAGCAGCCGACTGCTGATAGCAGGATTCAATGTGTTGCGAATTTTCACTTATAAAATAATACATATATATTTATGAATCAAATGTTAAGGCGTTGTCTTCGCATGATCCGCCACGATATAATTACATGTCGGCATCTTTTCGCAGAGCAATCAGGGAAAGATTCGATCCGCGAATATTTGTGTCTCCCCTGTGGGAATAGAACAGACCGGTTGTGCAGCAAGTGCAAACTTCTGTAAAATGCAGCGAATCTTTTTTCAAGCCGGCATCGACAAGTTTCATCTCCGCAAGTTTCCACAGATCGAGGAAAATCCGATCATCCCGTATTGATACGTGTTCTGCCTCCTCCGGTGTAAGCGTGTCGGCGACATCCTTTTTTATTTCAAAGCAGCAGGGGCCTATTGACGGTCCGATAATTGCGTGGATGTTTTCGAGCCCGGCACCGAAAGACGAGTTCATTTCCGCGGCAGTGTTTTCGAGAACTCCCCCGACGATACCGCGCCATCCCGCATGTGCCGCGCCGACACAGCCACGCTTGCAATCGTACAGCAGTACCGGCAGGCAATCAGCCGTCAACACCGCGAGAGCAACACCCGGCACCGCCGTTACAAGGGCATCTGTAGCGGGAATTCGGGTCTCCGGCTCTCCGGCACCGCTCCCCGCCAGTTCTTTCCCGACAACGGCAACACTGGATTCATGTACCTGGTTGCCGACGGTAAGACAGCCGAAAGAAAGAGAAAGAGACTCGCACAACTTTTTTCGAGTCTCGCGCGCGTCCGGCAGGCTTCCGTTGAAACCGTAATTAACAAAACCCGGGCCGGTGTTGCCGAGTGCGACACGTGTTGTGAAAGCCGCCGTGACGGTATCTGATCCGAGCTCTGAAATTTCCGGCTGCATGATAAGGAGTCCGTTCGAAGTGGCGGTGAGCCGCAGGTTCTTTTTCAAGAATCAGAGAACTCCTTTCTTGAAGAGTAAGTCCCTTGCCTGGTCGGCCCATGAGCTTTCCGGGAATTTTTTAATAAGGGTGAGCAGTTGATTTCGGGCGAGAGGGATCGCGTTGTGGTCGAGATAAAGAGCGCCGAGTTCGAACTGGGCCTGTTTGTTGGAGGAGTCGAGTTCGATACATTTCTCGAAATATTTTATTGCAGAAACGATATCGTTGCCGGTTTTTTTTATCTGGGCAAGTTTCAGGGCGAATATCGAGCGCCACTTATCGGATTCGGTAGTTTCCATGAGACCTTCGAGCATACCGGCTGCCTCCGCGGTCTTGTTTATTCCCGCCAGTGCGCCGGCTTTTTTCAGGAGCGCTTCATACCGGAGTTCTCTTTTCTCGAATTCTCTCGATTCCAGTTCGTTTATCAGATCATCAGGTCTCTTAAGCTCTGCGAGGCACCTGATAATCCCGATGCCAGCCCGCTGCGACGGTCCGGTTTTGTCTTCAGCCTCCCGGTACGATTCGAGAGCACGGCTATAAAAGGACTTGTTGAAATAGAGGTCGCCAAGCAGCACATAGCACTCGGCCAACTGGGGAGATTTGGCCCTTGCTTCCTCGAGCCGGTTGACAGCAGCGCCCATCCTGCCGAGTCCGGCGGCGAAGAAACCTGCGCAGAACGACAGGATTCCGCTCCGGTCGTCTTTTAAGAGTTTGTCTCCTTCGCCACTCGCCAGATTATCAATCCATTCCTCGACTTCACTTTCCTGTCTGCTGCGTGTTTTTCTCATTTCAGCAATGACGAAACCTTCGGGTTCCTCACGTGCCAGTAACCTGTCGCGCCATGCCCAGAGTTTATCTTTCAAGGCTCTGGGTTTCTGTGGTGTATCTATATGGATTGAATCTGTCGTGCTTCCGGCAGCGGCCCCGGTTTCAGCGAAAATGGAACCGCTTTCCCCCTGTACATCACTACTGCTCGAAGCAATTTCAAAATCGATAGGAGTGCCGACTTCGTCGGTGTTTGCGGGCAGGGCCTCCGGTTTGTTTGTCTGGTAAGAAACACTTTCAATAGTGTCGCCCCGGACTCTTTTCCCGGTAACGAGTTCCGCGATGGAGATGGCTTCGGGCTCTTCTTCGGCACGTTCGGGGAGCCTCACCCAGTAGTCGTCTTTTTCATCCTCGCCCATGCCGTTCCCAGCCGATTCCATATCCTGCGATTCGCTCTGCGTGGCGACATCTTTTTCCGTGGCACCCGCAGGATCAAAGGATTCCTTCGCGGAATCAGGCGCGACAGGAGTTTTGCTATGATCGGATTCAGCAGGAGTGTTTTCAGGCACCGGCGCAACAGGTTGATCGTTGTCGCCGAAAGACTTGCGATACAATTGGGAAACATTTTTGGCCGATGTGGGCGGTGTGAAGCGGGACAGAGGCGATTTAAGTTCTGTAGTTTTTTCCTCGTGCCGCGGCTTCTTCACGGGTGCCGGTGCCGGGTGGTCGGCTGCCTGAGTTCGCCCGAGGGATTCGATACCGGCCGTTTCGTTGTCGGCGTGCTCGAAGCCGATGACAGGTTCCTTCGGTTTCGAAGTTTCAAAAGTATCTTCGCGGTCCCCGGGTGATGTATGAACTTTAATGGGTGCGCCGGCGGTCTGGAGAACCTTCCTGGGATCGACACCCGATTCTTCAAGCTTTATGAGCCAGTCGGACACAAGACCCACAAGTTCGCTCTCCTGCGCTTCCCTGGCCTGTTCAGTTATTGGTTCGGGTTTTGGCGGGGGTGGTGGTTCAGGTATTATTTCTTCCTGAACTTCTTCCGGCACGAACCCGAACTTATTCTGTATTTCGATGATTCTTTGCTGGACCTCGTTGAGGAGTTTCTTGTAATGCCGGGTTTCATTGAAGTAGAACCTGAGTTTCAGACCGAGCGTTTGTATCTCGTCACGGTCCAGAGAAATATCCAGTCGTTTTTCGACGTCCTCGAGTTTTCTCATGAAATCTTTGACAATGTGTACGAACAAAAAGTATCTCTCCGAAAGAAGTTGCCGCTTAATTCTGCACCGTGCTTCAAAACACGACGGCACTGAAACAAGAATTTCTTATTTCTCAGCGGTACCTGGCCCGGCTTAACCGGTACCAAAAGGTCACATTTTCGTGTCCAAACAAAAGCGGTTTGAGCACGGCACACGATCTATAGTTGTGAGCACGGCACACATAAGTTTTTATCTGCCTGGCGACAATGCGTTGTCGCGAGATTTCCCTTAAGAGCCTAAGACTGATTGACGTAATTGACGCGAAGATCGGAAAGGGCGGCATCCAGCTTCCTCGTCTCCTTCTGCGGGAGAATCTCCCTTGAGTTATCCAGCAGAGCGGCGAAAAAATCGATACCGGATTTCGCCTGTGCCATGTCCTTCGAGATGAGGCCGGTCACGGGATTCGCGACGAGGCCGATGTGCATAAAAATCTGGCTCTGGAGCATATTGAAACAGAGTCCGAGCGTTTCCTCGAAAGGTGGTATCCGGTCCGATGTTTCAGAGTAATCGTCTCTGCCGAGTTCGTCGCAAAAAGAGTCGGCGAGTTTTCCGAATAGCTCTGAAATCTTCTTCACCTGTTCCATATCCGGTTCTTTCGGCCTGTCTTTCGAGATAACCAGACCGAGCGAGAGAAGGGCTCTTTCGCGCAGCAGATTCATCGCAAAACGCATTGCATCATTTATCCGAATTTCTTTCCGGGGCGCTTCTTCTGAAGACGTGTCGGACTCTTTCTGACGGTCCCCGGTGTCTGTCTGCCGGGTTGTCTTCGGCTCGTCATCGCCGGGTATGTCCCCGGTGGCCGGTTCTTCAGTACCGGGTTTTTTTTCCGGTTCGTCGTCGAAAGAACCGCGTTTGTCCACTATAGTATACTTCTTCTTTTTTTCGTTTTCCGCCATAAATTCAGGACCGCCTTTCTGAGAATTCAGCCATCAATATGGGCCAACGATAATCTGATCGTTCTGTTCGTAGAAACTGGAGAAATTGATTTCTTTCTGCACACTGAAATTCGCTATGAGGCCACATATTTTGACTCTTGGGTATGTAGTGCCCTTGACCCTTGCCTTGCCGCCCGTAAGTTCGCCGAGTTTAGCATCGAGGTACTTAAGTTTCTTAAGATCATCCTCGAGTCCGGCGCGTAGCTTGTGATAGACCGGGACAAGTTTTGCAAGCATTGCTTTAGATTTGGCGGGGTCCATCCCCTGTTTCTGTTTTTCTTTTATTGTTTTTATGTGGGTAGTGATTGTCGAGTAGCGATCTTTTCTTTCCTCGATGCGCTTTTCGAGTTCCTCGTGTGCCTTTTTGAGTTTCGGGTTGATGCCGATCTCGATTATCGTATCAGTGAAAGAAGTCGAACCGAGATTTGAAACGATGAAATGGTGAGCAGCAGTCGCCTTGCCGCCCACGATGCTGCCCTTCGGGTTGTTGAGGATGATGTCCTTGCCCGCCATCAGGGTGCTCATGCGCGCTTGCTGGCCGATAGTGATGTTGCCGCCTGCCTCGAGTATTCCGGCATCAACGGAACGGATGGAGATGTCGCCGCCTGCGGTGATCTTTCCCTCGTTCGCACCGTAGAGGCCGCCCTTGATGCGAACGTCGCCGCCGGCGCTTATGAAGGCTTTTTCGATATTTCCGTGTATCTCGATGTCGGTTGTGGCCTTGACCTCGAAGTCGCTGTTCACGTTGCCCGTGACAATCACAGTACCTTTGAAATCGATATTGCCCGACTTGTAGTTGACATCGCCATTGACTTTATACACAGGGCTTACCGAAACCCTGTTATCTCTGATGAAAGGTTGTCCGGTTATCGCGGCTACGATGCCGAGACCATCGTCTGTAGCTGTGACATTTTCGCCGAGTGGCAGCGCGAGGTCCGTGCCTTCTTTGGCCGGCAGTTCTTTCGCGGTCACTGTCATGCCCTTTTCGCCGGGAACGGCCGGAATCTTCACGGCGAGCAGTTCTCCTTCTTCCACACTTGTGATACGGCCTACACTCTTGTGGTCGACATTGCCGTGTTCGTCCTCTTTGAGTTCGACTTTTTTCTCATTCGAAGTGTCGAATTTATACTCGATCCTGGATGGTGTTCCATTCGTGGGCAGTGTGCCTTTTGCGACAACGACATCGATATTGTAGGTGCCGTAAGAGAATATTTCATCGATGGCCTCGTCGTCGATTCCGTAGGTGACATTGTTCTTTTTAAGCTCGGCCAGGACATCGTCGCGGCCCAGGTCCTGCCCGGAATCCAGCGGCGGCTGGACATTCGCGTAGGCTTTCATCTGGTCGTCTGCAACTTTGATCACAATCGGATCGCTGCCGGAATCTCCTTCTTTCACAATATCGTGGTCATCCAGGTCAATCCCTTCCAGGTCTCTCAAAATCTGTTCTTCAAGGATGTCGTCGCTTGGCATACCGGTCTCTCCATTCAGATATTATTTATTTCCTTTCGGGGACATATCACCTATTTCTCATCCTCACTTTTCAATTCTTCTATTAGTTGTCTGGCCTGAGCTACCTTTTCTGTTTTGTCCGACAGTTTAACAAACTCCTCGAAACTTGCTATCGCAAGGTCGGGTTTATCAAGTTTTTCATAGTAGAGCAGGCCCAGGTTGAAATGCGCGTCTGCATATTTCGGGTCGAGCTCTATAGCCTTCTCGAAAGACTTGATAGCTTCAGGATACGCACCTTTATAAGCGTAGGCGAGTCCGAGATTGTCGTAGCATACGACATAATCCGGTTTGAGTTCTATCGCTTTGAGGCTGTATTCGATTGCCTCGTCATATCTTTTCAGTTCCCTGCTGGCGGACCCCAGTCCACACCACGCGCGGTAGTGCTTGTCGTTATTCTTCAGGGCTTCCTGGAAGTGGATCAGCCCTTGCTCGAAATCGCCCCTGGAAGCGAGTTCGAGTCCCTTCTCGAACTCGATGTCGGCGATTGCGGATGTGTCTTCCTGCTGCTCGGATTTCTTCGAGCAACCTGCCATAAACAGACTGCCTGTAAACATTATTGCCATAATTGCGATTAACCAAACGAATTTCCTCATATCCTGATTCCCCCACTTTCTCAAATATAGTCGATGCTTTTGAATGCCCTGACCTTTTCAAGACCCCTTGCCGCCTGCGTATTTCCAGGGTCTATTTCCATTACATTCTCGAAATCCTTCTCCGCTTTATCGAGCAGTTCCTCTGCGAAAACACGTCGTGTTTCAGCGAGATTCAGCATTGCGGCAAGGTATTTCGGATTTATTTTCAGAGAGGCGAGAAATTCTTCCTCGGCTTTATTGAATGCGCCCCTTGCAAGATACACTTCTCCAAGCCTGTTGTGGATATCCGGGTAGCTGGGCCTCAGCCGCAGGGCCTCCTTGTATTCGACCATCGCCTCTTTCAGCATCCCTTTTTGAAAAAGAGCGTTACCCATGTGGAAATGCACGTTGGCCTGTCTTGATTTCCGTTGTTCTTCTGCTTTCTGCTGTAGTGTTTTTCTCAGGTTGCGCCTGATTTTCTTTGCCGGAGTGCTGAACAACTCGTCGAGTTGCAGTTTCGCCTCCAGATACTTTGGATTGATGTTCAGCGCTTCCTTGAATTCGTTTGTCGCTTCCTCGCTTTCGCCGGCCTTATAAAGCGCGAGGCCAAGGTGATAATGCACATCGGCGTATTCGGGCGCTTTTTTGAGAGCCGCCTCCAGAATGCTTATCGCTTCCTGAATCTCTCCGTTTGCCATGTAACCGCGCCCGAGCCCGATCATGATATTCGGGTTGTCCGGTTCCGCTTCGTATGCTTTCTTGAACTCACTGACAGCTTTGTCCGGCTCGCCGCTTTCAAGATACACCTTTCCGCAGTAATAATATTCGCTTGTGCCTGCATCCACTCCGGGGCGGGGGCAGTTTGTTTCATCCATCTTCAACCTGCTTTTCTTTTCATTGACTGTTGTTTGATTACTGTTGTTCGTCGTTCCCGGTATTCTCCCGATTCATTGTTCCCGGGGAGACACCCTGGAGACGTAAAAACAGAAGGCTCCGCATCCATTATGGTTTATTGTTTTTCATGCGTCCAAGCGTCGTTATGATGTCGTGCAGCATATTCTTGTATATACAGAAGCTCTCTTCGCGTTGCATAGGCAAGAATACAAATCCCTTAAATTTATCCCGTATTATAATCCAGTATTATATATTATTAATTGGCAGTAAACAAAAAAATTTGCCGGTTTTGAACCTGAATTGTATGTGTTTCCCTTTTGAACCAATGAGGTTATTCGGCTGAAACCAGCAGGGGATAGTGCTTCTGGCCACCGTAATGCGACTCGATTTCAATATTGGGATACTTCGATTCGAATTCCTCTATTAACATCACAATCGTATGTTCCTCAAGGCCATCGCCCCTGTAAATCGAGATAACTTCGGAATCCTGGGCGGCGAAGAGTTCAAGGGTATCCATGAGCGCTTCCTGAATGGTTTCAGTTGCGAACCGGATGTCGCCGTCAATTATTGAAATCACATCGCCTTTCGAGATGTTCTTTCCGCTGATGGTGACGCTTCGCACAGCGGTTGTTATCTCGGCGACAGTCACGGTACCGATGATAGACTGCATACGCTCGCTGACAGCGCGGGCATCGCCGCCCGGCTGATATTCCATCATGGCAGTGAATCCCTGCGGCACGTTTTCTGTGTATACCACATATACTTCCACGTCGATAAGCTGAGCCGCTTTTTCGGCAGCCGGCACAATGTTCGAGTTGTTCGGCAAGAGAATAAAAGCATCGGCATCCATTCCCTGCATCGCCTCACAGAAATCTTCGATGCTCGGGTTCATTGTCTGGCCGCCGTCGATGACATGATGGACGCCGAGACTCATGAATATTTCCTTGAGGCCCTCGCCGTCGGCGACAGAGATTACGACGGGACCGGCTATCGCTTCGGGTGTTTGATTGTCATGTTTATCAGGCGTGTCCACGGTTGAAGCGGCATCGTCCGCCGGCGGGCGCACGAGATGGTGTTCCCGGTGCTGGCGCGCCATGTTGTCTATTTTTATGTCGAGCAGATCACCGCCCTCGAGCCCCATCGTTATCACTTTCCCCGGCTCATTAGTATGAATGTGAACTTTCACCGCGCCACCGTCGCCCACAACGATAAGAGAGTCCGCCGGTATTCGCAGCAGGCGCTCTTTCAGGGTGGTCGCGAAGGCTGCGTCGGCAGATACGATTATCTCGGTGCAGTACATGTAGTCCAGGGCTTTGGCAGGCTTGGGCGCCGCTTCTTCGACGCCGGGAACAGATACATGAAGTTCGCCCTGCATCACAAGCAACATGCCCTCGAAGAAGTGGACAAGACCCTGTCCGCCGGCGTCCACGACACCTGCTTCCCTGAGCTTGTCGAGCATCTGGGGCGTTCGCTTCAGAGTGAGTTTCGCCTGAAGCAGGGCGGCATCGAGAATGTCCGAAACCGGCGTGCCGGGTTCTGAAACGCTTAGTTCCGCCGCTGTTGCGGAATCTTTCAGCACTGTGAGGATGGTGCCTTCGACGGGTTTGATAACAGCCTGGTAGGCGGCGTCGGCGGCTTCCGACAGTGCAGTGGCGAAACCGATAGCGCCTACCTGATTGTCTTCGGGAAGCCCCTCGGCGAATCCCTTCAGTACCTGTGAGAGGATGACCCCGGAGTTGCCGCGCGCACCCAGCAGGGCGCCGCGGGCCGCTGACTCGGCGACTTGCTTCGGTGTTTCATAGCGACCGGCCAGAGCCGCAACCATCTTCTCGAGGGTTCGGCACATGTTCGAGCCGGTGTCTCCGTCCGGCACCGGGAACACGTTAAGTTCGTCTATCTTGTGCGAGTTTTCACACAGGATTCGGGCGCCGCCCGCGAGAATACGGCGAAGGTTTTCTGTGTTTAACCTGTTCATTCCGGGTTCTGTCTCGTTTGCCTTTAAAATGTTGTGCTTCCAGAAAAATGTGTATAATATTGACAGTTTGCGCTAAAAAAACTAAATTATGTGTTTGTGTCTCCGTGCTTCATTGCGCGGAATGGGAGGTAAGTTATGTCGAACAAATGTGATATATGCGGCAAAGGTCCGGTTGCGGGAAATAATGTCAGCCATTCGCACAAGAAAACCAGGCGCAGATGGCAGCCCAACCTTCAGACAGTAAGAGCGTTGCAGCCAAACGGCTCGAAAAAGAAAATGAAGGTTTGCACCCGCTGTCTTCGTTCCAACAAGGTTCAAAAAGCTATCTGAGATTAAGATTACCCCCCGCTTGCGTCCGGATTTCCCCGGCTGGGGGGTGGTCCGACCCATTCCCCGAACCTGTTTTTAACATACCCTTCTGCTATCCATACAGTCAACACGCACAGGATTCCCGCGATTATTGAGACAAGAACCACATCTATCCTGTGGGCCGCGTCCGAGAGGAGCGGCATAGCGTCCGCCGCGGCTATGAAAAAGCCGCCCAGCGATCCGATAATGGCCGAGAGAAGCATACTTATGTCGTTGCGGCCAATCCCCATGGCGGCTCCTATCAGTATGCCGATGATAACTCCCGCGATGATCTTCTTCAGAAGCAGCACGGCAAGAATGCTTCCACCCACATCTCCAATCGCTCCACCGGCTATCAGGCGAACAATGAAAAACAACGGTGCCCAAATACCGCATATCACTGCCGCAACGACTCCGCCTGCAACAGCGCGGCGCACCGAGTGTTTCAACACGTAATCGTCATAATCGACGAGCCTGCCGCCGCAGGCTGTGCATTCTTCCGGTCTGGTTTCTTTGTCTGTCATGGTTCTCCCTGGTTTCATCGGCCTGTTTGTTTTTCAGAAGTAATTTGCCAAACGGTCCTCCAGTTCAGCTTTTGTTATCCCCGTTAGTCTTATACGTTTGCGCCGTGATTTTTTCCCTGATGTTATTTTAACACTATCTTTCGGCAATCCGGCTGTTTTTGCAACAAGTTTTTCAACTTCCCTGTTTGCCCTGCCGCCTTCGGGTTGCGCTTTTACATCAATTGAGAGAATGCCGCCGGTAACACCTTTCACACGGCTTTTGCCGGCGCCGGGTTTGACCTTTGTGTTGATGATCACCCCGTCGGAGGTTTCTTCAATCGGCAGGCCGCTCGTCATCTTCAGGGTCCGGTTCCTCGTCTTCTTCTGTTTCGCCCCGTAATTCCCGCACCTGTCTTCTGAAAGTTTCCACTACAGCTTCAAACTCCATGATGAATAATTTTTTTGCCGCTTTGACATCTGCGAATTCGTCTTCGATGCGCTTGGCCTGGTTTCGGGCTTCTTCGACGATAAGGTCGGCCTCCTTGCGTGCATTGAGGATGGCTTCTTCGGATGATTGCTGTGCAAGCAGCAGGGTTTTCTGAATGTTGTCCTCACGGTTGACGTATTCGGCGAGTTTGTCTTTGAGAGATTCCGTCTCCTGCTGCAACAATGATTTTTCATGCAGGAGCTGCTCCATCTCGTCGGCAACCTGTTCGAGGAAATACTGGACTTCTTCGGTGTTAATGCCACGAAGCCCTTTTTTAAAGGACTTATTCCTTATTTCCAGCGGTGTCAAAGCCATCATGGTCTCCGGGAAAACTTTTTATAATAATTTCCGTGTCCGGGCCGCTTTGTTGCCTGGCAGTATGTGAAATGCGGGGACTACCCGATCAGTATCAGTATCAAAGTGACTACAGCTCTTCTCACGAGATCAATGGCAAAGTATGCCAGGAGCGGCGAAAAATCTATCGGGAAGCGGCTCATGTCCACCCCGATAAGTCTCAGGAAAGAAAAGAGCAGGTCGCGGCATGGATTGAGTACGGGATCGGTGACTCTGCAAAGAAGCTCGACAAGCGGGTTGGTCCTGTCGACCGGTATCCACGAGAGTAATATCCTGGCAAGCAGCAGGAAGCTGTATATGTTGAAAGCACTATTTACGAATCCGATGAAGCCCAGTCCCAAAATAAAGTTCCTTTCCGGCTCAAACGCCCCGGTCGAGAAGGTCGCGAAGCTGCTGGAAGTCGAAGCGCAGGTAGTCCATGATCTGGCCCCTGTAGAGCGATGCGGCGGGGTGGTACATGGGCAGATACAACATGCCTTCCCAGCGGATCGGTTTGCCGTGTTCGCGCGAAATGGAAATGTCGGGTTTGACCAGCGTGTGCAACGAATGGCGGCCAAGGGTGCAGATGACTTTCGGTTCGATCTGTGCGATCTGCGCGAAAAGATACTGTTTGCAAGCCTCTATTTCATCCGGTCTTGGGTCGCGGTTCTTGGGTGGCCTGCATTTTATGATGTTGCCGATGAAAACGTCTTCCCTTTTCAAGCCTATTTCGTCGAGCATCTTTGTGAGGACTTTGCCGGCCGCGCCGACGAAAGGACGGCCCTGGAGGTCTTCATCTTTGCCCGGCCCCTCGCCCACGAATAGAACGTCCGCGCGCGGGTCGCCCTCGCCGAATACCGCATTTGTGCGCGTCTGGCTCAGTCCGCACTTTGTGCAATTACATACCGCTTCTTTCAAATCGTCCCATGCGCTCAATTATCAGGTCCTTCCCGTTCTCAAGTTTCTTTAATCAACCAGTTCAGACAACTATGTCGCGAAAAAGTTGATTCGGATAGAAATTATATCATCTGCCGTTCCCTTGTTCAATTTTTCATTATAACGTGCCGGTTCGCATGGTGACGGTTTCTTTGAATTAAAACAGGTGCGATGCTACAATGACAAGAATTATTATTGGGATTCCGGAGATGAAGAAAATGGCGGAAACAGATAAAGAAACAAGAGAAAAAGTGCTGGTCACAAGTGCGCTGCCCTATGCTAACGGTCCGATACATTTCGGGCATATCGCGGGCGCGTACCTCGGTGCGGACATTTATGTGCGTTTTAAAAAGATGTGTGGCGCGGACATTATCTATATGTGCGGCACAGACGATCATGGTGTCGCCATAACGATATCCGCCGAAGCCGCGGGCAGGTCGCCGGAGGAACATGTAAGCATAAACCATGCGCTCATCAAAAGCATTTTTAATAAGATGAACATAGATTTCACGAACTTTTCGCAGACGTCGAACCCGACGAACCACAGTATGTCGCAGCATTTTTTCAAGAGGCTTGTCGAAAACGGTCTTATCGTGCAGAAGGAAACGGAACAGTTGTACAGCAGGGAACTGGACCTGTTCCTGGCGGACAGATATGTGGAAGGCACATGCCCGCACTGTGGATATGAGAAGGCGCGCGGGGACGAATGCGGAAGCTGCGGCGCGTGGCTCGACGCGCTCGAGCTGATTGATCCGAAGTGCAAGGTCAACGGCGAAAAGCCCGAGGTGCGGAAGACGAAAAACTGGTTTCTCAAGCTGGAAGACCGTGCCGAATGGCTCGAGGGCTGGCTTAATGAGATGCAGGGCAGGGCGGAACTGCCCTGGAAGAAGCTGGTTGTGTCCGAGATACAGGGCTACCTGAAACGCGGGCTTGAAAGCCGTGCCATCACCCGCGACCTGAAATGGGGTGTGAAACTGCCGCAGCCTTACACGGAGGACGGCAAAGTGCTTTACGTCTGGTTCGACGCGCCTATCGGCTACATATCTTCGACCATTGAATATTTCGCCCGCAAAAGTGAAGAGGACCCCGGCAACTATTCGCCGGATATGTGGAAAGACTACTGGCAGAACCCCGATTGCAAACTTGTACATTTCATCGGCAAAGACAATATCCCGTTCCATGCGATGATATTCCCGATTATGCTCCAGGGTGTGGACGAAGGCTATATCCTTCCGGATTTCATCGCGGGCAACGCGTTTCTAAATCTCGAAGGAAGGCAGTTCTCCAAGAGCGAAGGCTGGTACATCGAGCCGCTGGAATTCCTCGAAAAATATCCGACGGATTCACTGCGGTATTATCTCTGTTCCGATATGCCCGAGAGCACCGACTCGGAGTTTCAGTGGGACCGTTTCCAGCAGGCGCACAACGGCGAGTTGACAAATATCTACGCTAATCTCGTCAACAGAACGCTGAAGTTCATAAGCACGAAACTTGATGGCAAAGTACCATCATACAAGCGGGATTGGAAAGAAGAACAGTGGGTAGATAACAGCATTCATAATAAGATCATGACGGCACCAGGGGCAATCGGAGAACTGTATCTGAACCGGTTCATGTTTCGCCGTGGATTGCAGGAGATGATGATACTCGCGAGGGAAGGGAACCAGTATTTCGACAGCCGCGCGCCGTGGAAAGCGCTTACGGAGGACCGCGCCGAGTGCGAACACACCATCAGGACATGCCTGAGACTCATAAAAACAATGGCGGTCGTTTCCTGCCCGTTCATACCTGAAACCGCGCAGCGAGTATGGGCGATGCTGGGGCTTGAGGGGAATGTTGCGGATTGCAAATGGTGTGAAGCCGCGGTGGATACATTCCGGGATGGGGCTCGACTGCCCGAGCCGGAACCGCTCTTTAAGAAAATCGACAACAAGCAGATAGCGCGCGAGAAGAAAAAACTAGGCGGCGGCGCGGAACAGCCGAAGAAGAAACAGAAGAAGCAGTCGTCGATACCTGGAATAAAAAAATTTGTCGAGTTCGACGACTTCGCAAAAGTGGACCTTCGCGCCGGCAGAATACTCGAGGCGGAAAACATCGAAGGTTCATTTAAAATGCTGAAACTGAAGGTGGACATCGGCCTCGAGCAGCGGCAGATCATCGCGGGCATCGCAAAACAGTTCAAACCTGAAGACCTGAAGGGACGGACGATAATTGTCGTCGCCAATCTCGAGCCGAAAAAACTTATGGGGCTGGAGTCGCAGGGTATGTTGCTGGCGGCGGGCGGAAAGAAAGACCTCCAGTTGCTGACAGTGACCGGCGATGTTGCGCCGGGCACGCGGGTTTCGTAAATATAGGATCAATTAACTATTCGCCGTTTTTATCAACATTCCGGGGCTCTGCCCCTGGACGCATGGACTGAACACTCCATACAACTATTGCGGGATTTTCTGCTGAGGTTTTTTAAAGCCGAGGAGTTCATCGAGCTGCTCGGGGTCTACGGCTTTGGCGTAGGCGGCTTCTTTGGTGACAATCCGTTTTTTCACGAGAGCGGCGAGTGATTGTTCGAGGGTTATCATGCCTGTGTTTTTGCTTGTTTGCATGATGGAAGGAAGTTGGTGAGTTTTGCCGTCGCGGATGAGGTTGCGGATGGCGGGTGTGGGAACAAGGAGTTCGAAAGCGGCGATGCGGCCTCTGCCCTGAGCGCGAGGGAGCAGTGTCTGAGAGACTACGCCCTGGATGTTGGAAGCGACCTGCATGCGGATCTGGTTTTGCTGCTCGGGTGAGAAAACGTCGATGATGCGGTCGACGGTTTGTGCGGCGCCGGTGGTGTGGAGAGTGGCGAGCACGAGGTGGCCTGTTTCCGCTGTGGTGATGGCGGTGCTGATGGTTTCGAGGTCGCGCATCTCGCCGATAAGAACAACATCGGGGTCCTGCCTGAGTGCGCTTTTGAGTGCGTTGGAGAATGAGTCGGTGTCGTTGCCGACCTGACGCTGGTTTACGAGGCTTTTCCTGTTGTGATGAACGAATTCGATGGGGTCTTCGATGGTGATGATGTGTTCGTGGCGTTTGGAGTTAATGTAATCTATCATGGTGGCCAGGGTGGTTGATTTGCCTGAGCCGGTGGGGCCTGTGACGAGAACCAGTCCGCGAGGCCTGTCGCAGAAGTCTTTTATTACAGCGGGTAGGTTGAGTTCTTCCATCGTGCGGATGCGGGTTGGGATGATGCGCAGGACGGCGGCTTTTGTGCCGCGCTGGTGGAATACATTCACACGGAATCGTGCTTTATCGTCATATTCGTATGCGAAGTCATGCTCGAATTCTTTTTTGAAAATCATTTTTTGTTCATCATTCATCATGCTGTCGGTCAGTTGGTCCATGGCCTGTGGAGTGATGCGTTCCAGGTCGGTCTGCGGCACGATTCTGCCGTCGATGCGGAGCATGGGGTGATTGCCGACTTTTATATGGAGGTCGGAGGCGTCGGCGCTGAGCATGACATCAAGCAGTTCTCTGATATGCACCGTTGTTATCCTCTTTCAATGATTTTCTTGAAGTCATTTGGCGCCTGGCATTTAGCGAGCGCGTCTTCATAGGATATCTTGCGTTTTTTATAGAGTTCCGCCAGATTCTGGTCGAGGCTTATCATCCCCTGTTCTTTCCCCGCCTGAATCATCTGGGAGATCATGTGAACTTTATTCTCACGGATGAGGCTGGAGATGGCCGAGCTTATGACCATGATCTCAATACCCACGGCCCGGCCTTTGCCGGTTAACAGTGGTATGAGTGTTTGGGAAATTACGCTCTGGAGAGTGACGGAAAGCTGCATTCGTATCTGTTGTTGCTGATGGGGTGGGAACACGTCGATGATCCTGTTGATGGTCTGGACCGCGCCGGTTGTGTGGAGCGTGGCGAACACGAGGTGACCGGTTTCCGCGGCTGTGATGGCGAGTGATATGGTCTCGAGGTTACGCAGTTCGCCGACGAGGATCACATCGGGGTCTTCGCGAAGCGCGGAGCGAAGAGCGCGAGCGAATGATACGGTGTCCTCTCCTACTTCGCGCTGGCAGACACTGCACTTCTTGTCCCTGTGCAGGAACTCGATGGGGTCTTCGATGGTCAGGATGTGTTCGTTGCGGCTTTCATTTATGTGGTCGATCATCGCCGCGAGTGTTGTCGATTTTCCAGAGCCCGTGGGGCCTGTGACCAGAATGAGTCCCTTGGGCCTGTCGGCGAGTTTCTCAAGTATGATCGGCAGATTCAATTCCCTGATTTTCTGTATCTTGAGCGGTATGGTCCTGAAGACCGCGCCGGTGAATCCGCTCTGTCTGAAAATGTTTACCCTGAAGCGTGAAACCCCCGGCAGGCTGTAGGACATGTCGCATTCGTTTGTTTCGTTGTACCCCTTCCGCTGTCTTTCATTCATTATCGAGAAAACCATTTTTTCGATAGTCTCGGGGGCCAGGTTCGCGTTTGGGTCTACGGGTTGCAGCTTGCCGTACACCCTGATGAAGGCCGGACTGTTTGCTTTGAAATGTATGTCGGAACCTTCGCTTTCGTACATATACTTAAGGTGAAGGTTGAGTTGTTCGCGAGGATTATTGTGAGTGACCGGCGGCTTGTCGATGGGGCCTTTTTTCTGGTCGGGTCTGTTTATGATCCTGCGCTGTGGTTGGGTGTGCGGGTGTTGTTGGGGCGGGTGTTGCCGGTTCTGCTGCGGCGGGGCGGGTTGTTGCTGGGGCGGCGCTCCGGGCTGGGGGCGGCGCTGTTGTGCCGGTGGGTGTGGTTGTCCCTGGCGCTGCGGTTGGGGCTGAGGGTGTTGTCGGGGTGGACCCTGTTGCATTGTCGGTCGTGGTTGCGGGGGTTTCTTCTGGTTGGGTTCCATAGTTTTTCCGTGATATATTGATTTCCTGTTAACAGGGATTGGCCGGACTTGCGCAAGTGTCGATAATTATTGAAAACTCGGTGGCATGACCGGAATTTGTTCTTTATTTCCCGGCTGTGCCCCCGTGAGATTCGGTGCTGGTTTCGGAAGCGCACAAGTTCAGGATTATTTCGAAACCGCTCTGAAAATACGGCTGTTGTCGGAAATAATCAACAGAATGGATATTAGCATTTTGGTTTCGGCAAGTCAAATTGCGTTTTGTCGACATACGGCCCGATTATCCCCCATAATTTGTCAACGCAGGCTGAAAACCATGAGAATTCTTATGATTATCCGGAATCCTTTGTGAGGAATCCGGATTATGTGGCCTTCGCGAGGGCCACCTCATCATGGTTTTCGAGCGCCATTTTTGTCAGGTCGAGCTGTCTGGGTATGCTTATCGGATAATCGTTGTTGAAACAGGCCAGGCAGAAATTATCGGGTGTCAGGCCCGTTGCCTCCACCAGTCCGTCGATGCTGAGATATTTGAGTGTATCCGGCTTGATGATCTCTCTTATCTGTTCGACGGTTCTCGAATTCGCGATCAGGTCCGAGGCTGTTGCTGTGTCGATGCCGTAGAAACAGGAGTTCTTGACCGGCGGCGAGCTCACTCTCATGTGCACTTCCTTCGCGCCGGAGTCGCGCAGCAACTGTATAATCTTCGAGCTGGTGGTGCCGCGGACGATCGAGTCGTCGACTATAACGATTCTTTTCCCCTCGATTGTATCCCGGAGCGGGTTGAGTTTCATTTTTATGCCCATGGCCCTGATGCGCTGGTCGGGCTGTATGAAAGTGCGACCGATGTACCTGTTCTTGATTAGACCTTCCTGGAAGGGGATTCCCGACTCTTTTGCATAGCCGATGGCGGCGGGAGTTCCCGAGTCGGGCACGGAGATCACTACATCCGCGTCCGCTGGTGCTTCGCGGGCGAGAATCTGCCCCATACTTTCGCGCACCCTGTAGAGGCACCTGTCGAGCAGATAGCTGTCGGGGCGCGCGAAATAAATGAACTCGAAGATGCACGTGGCGCATCGTGGCGATTCCACGCAGTGAATGGTTTTTACCTCGGTTGCTGTAATCTCGACGAGTTCGCCCGGGGCCACGTCCCGGAAAAAGTCCGCGCCGACAATATCCAAGGCGCAGGTCTCCGAAGCGACTACCCAGCCGGAGTTGTTGAGTTTGCCCAGGCACAGCGGCCTGATGCCGTGGGGGTCGCGCAGCGCGAAGATTCTGCCTTCGGCCATGATGACCATGCTGAACGCGCCCCTTGCGACTTCCATGCACTCGATAATTGCTTTTTCCACATTGCCGGTGTCGCTGTCGGCGATTATCTCCGCCATGATCTCACTGTCTGTTGTCGACGAAAAGGAGATGCCCTTGTTTTCATATTTATTGCGCAACGCTGTCGAGTTCACGAGGTTTCCGTTGTGTGCGAGGAAGATGTGTCTTTTCCCTTTCGCTTCGATCGGCTGCGCGTTTCGCACGATGCTCGAACCGGTTGTCGAGTATCGGACGTGGCCGATAGCGGCATAGCCGTGCATCATCGAGAGCAGCTTCTCGTTGAATGCCTGGGTGACGAGCCCCATGTCCTTGTGGCAGGTTACGTGTTTATCCGTCTGCACAACGATGCCCGCGCTTTCCTGTCCCCTGTGCTGGAGCGCGAAAAGCCCGAAATATGTCAGCCTGGCAACTTCGAAGCCGGGAGCGACAACGCCGAACACTCCGCATTCCTCATGCCACTTCTCAGGAAGTTCTTTATCTATGTGGAGACACATGTAAGCGATTCCTTTCAGTTGCTGATCAGCGATGCCGCTTTGCGATATCCCTCTTCATCCGTTCCGAGTTCTTTCAGAAAACGGCCCCTGTCGATCTTTTCGTGGTCGTCCCGCAGCCAGAGGCGGCATGTGTCGGGTGAAATCTCGTCGCCGATGCGCAAACCGCCCTCGAGGGTCTTCCCGAATACCAGTCTCATTTCGGCGAGTACAAGCCCTTTGTTATAGAGAAATTTCCTCAGTGTTTTGTTTGCCATGATCGTCCTTGCCTGCATTGTCTTCACGTCGCCTTCGGTTATCGTCGTGATCTCTCTCAGGCCGCTTACACGCAGGGCCGGCGAGCAGGGCCCCCTGCCTCTGAAGAAAAACTCGACCACCGTAAACGGCAGGACTTCTCCCTCCGCGAGGCCGAGCCTGCGCATGAAGCTGCCCGATGCCGCGTTGTAGCAGACAACTTCAATCGGAAACAAGTTAAGGGCACTCACTTCCATGCCCCTTGTGCCGTCCGGCCGTCGATAAAATGTCGGGATATTTTCAGACTCGAGTACTTCCATGAGAATCGTCGTGATGTGATTGCGAAGGGTGCCTTTCTCTTCGAATTCGCGGCGTTCGTCGCCATCGTAACTCGTTGCTCCGTCGTTGAACTCGACGATGCACGTGTCGGCGCTGCCGCCGGCGCGATACATCTGTTTCCCGCGTCCCTCGTAGATAAGGGCACTTTTTACCATGTCGCGACTCCCACTCTGTTAATAAAACCGTTTATATATCTTGTCCACATGCCTTAAAAAATAGTTTATGTCGAACAATTCCTCGATCTCTTCTTCGGACAGCAGTTTCATGACATCGGCATCTCTCTTCAGCAACGCCTTGAAGTCGTCTTCGCCCTTCCACACGTTCATCGCGTTGCGCTGCACGAGCGTGTAGGCTTCCTCGCGGGTTATTCCTTTGTCCACGAGTCCCAGCAACATGCGCTGCGAGAATATCAGGCCGCGCGTCCTGTTCAGGTTCTCCAACATACGCTCCGGATACACTATGAAGTTGTCCAGTATCTTTTTGAGTCTTACGAGCATATAGTGGACCAGAATGCAGCTGTCGGGGATAATCACGCGCTCGACGGACGAATGTGTGATGTCGCGCTCGTGCCACAGGGCGATGTTCTCGCAAGCCGTGTGCGCGTTCGCCCTCAGCACCCTGCTCAGGCCCGCGAGGCGCTCGCACGTAATCGGGTTTCGCTTGTGCGGCATGGCCGAAGACCCTTTCTGCCCCTTCGCGAAATACTCCTCTACTTCCCTTATGTCCGTGCGTTGCAATCCGCGAAACTCGGTGGCGATCTTTTCTATCGTGCCGCCCAGCACGGCGATATGCGACATGAACTCCGCGTGTCTGTCGCGCTGTATCACCTGCGTGGCAAGTTTCGCGGGTTTCAGTTTGAGCGCCCTGCACGCCGCCGCCTCGATGTCCGGCGGAAGGTTCGAGTATGTGCCCACCGCGCCGGATATCTTGCCCACAGATATTATTTCTTTCGCCCTTTTCATGCGGTCCTCGTTGCGGCCCATTTCGTCGTACCACAACAGCAGTTTCAACCCGAATGTCATCGGCTCGGCGTGTATGCCGTGTGTGCGTCCCACCATCACTGTGTTCTTATGTTTTTTCGCCTGCCGTTTCAGCACCTTGCGGACTTCTCTTATCTCTTTCAGAATGACGTCGGCCGACTCGCGCATCCGCAGTGCCATAGCCGTGTCCAGTACGTCCGACGACGTCATTCCCTTGTGGATATAGCGCGACGGCTTCCCGACATTCTCCGCAACATTCGTCAGGAACGCGATCACGTCATGGTCTGTTTCTTTTTCTATTTCATTGATTCGGTCCACCGTGAAAGCGGCTTTCTTCTTGATTATCGCGAGGTCCTTATCCGGAATCTCACCTTTTTTGTTCATCGCTTCGCAGACCGCGACCTCCACGTCGAGCCATTTCTGAAACTTGTTACGCTCCGCCCAGATCGAGCCCATCGGTTCATACGTATATCGTTCTATCATTTATCGGCTCCTAAGTGTCTTAGCTGTTTAAACATCTTTTACACAATCCACATTACTCGTCGAAGTAATGCAGGTATCCCTTCTGCTGCAACTTCTTCGACTTCGCCATCACGCCTTCCGCCTGTTTTGCCCTGAAGTCCTCATACTTCGCCCTGAGTCTCCCGTCCGAAACAGCGAGTATCTGGACAGCCAGCAGCGCCGCGTTTTTCGCGCCGCCCGTGGCGACTGTCGCCACCGGCATGCCCGACGGCATCTGCACGATCGACAGCAGCGAGTCCAGCCCCAGCAGTTTCGAGACCATCGGCACGCCGATCACCGGCAGCGTCGTCAGCGCCGCCACAACGCCCGGCAGGTGCGCCGCCCCGCCGGCCGCCGCTATCACCACGCTGCCGCCGGCCCGGTCGAACTTCCTGATTATACGCTTCAGGTATTCATGCGTGCGGTGCGCCGAGGCAATATAGACCTCGTAGTCGATCCCGAAACCGTCCAGCGTTTCCATGCAGGGCGTAAGGCCCTTCAAGTCGGAGTCGCTTCCCATAACCACGCATATCCGCGCGGGATTCTCTTTTGACTTCATTGTTTTTTTCGCCATTCTACATCACCATATTTTCTATTCAACGCGCAAGGCGTTTATTTTAGATTTCTTTATCCTTATTTCTTTAAATGAGCGGCCATCTTCATCGACCACCTTTACTTTCATGACAGCCGAACCGTTCAGCACCCAGTCGGTTCGTTTCTTGGCCTTGCCTTCATTAGCCGTGTAGTTCCTGGTCTTTTCCTTATCCGCTTTTTCATTATCATCGGTGTTGAATCCGACCGGCATAATAGTCGCCACAAGTTCGTTGTTGAGGTCGCGATCGAGGAAATCATTGAGAACATCATCGAAAGATTCCTCCTTTTCCTCCTCGTCATACGTATTATTTTCAGCCTGCTCACGATCTTCGGGGTTATCCGCGCTTATGTCGATATTGAAAACCCCGGCGCTCATAGTGGGCTCGGGTTTGCCGGAGAAAACCTTTATCACAGCGTTGCCCAGGGCAATGTTTTGCGGCACTTTCAGAAAAAGATTCTCGCCGACAGTATCTTCCTTATATGGTCGCACGCGGACACTGAGCTTGAGTTTCTCGCCCCGCATCACACGCGGAAACTCTTCTTTCTTGTCGTTTCCCTTTTTATTTTTAGCTTTCGTCGAGAAAATATTGTCGAGAAAATCGTCGAAATCCTTTTCTTCGTCCGTCTTCCCTTCAATACTTTCAAGTTCCGTTTTTTCGATGGATACTTTCGTTTTCGCTGAAGTTTCTTCGGTAGTTTCTTCGGGTGCTGTTTCTTTCGTATCTCCCTTTGCCGATTCCGTTTCAGCGGTTTTCCCCTTTGCCTGCGCCCGTTGTTCCGCCGCCGTGCGGGCCGCTTCGTCCGCCGGGTTCTCTATCCTTTCCGCTATCTCCACTTTTTCAATAGACGCCACGGAGTTCGACGAATCAATATCGAGATTTATCTCCAGGCCCGTGACCATCGAGTCGAAAAAGCGGTTTTCGGAGAACAGCATCAGCGCGTCTACAAGGTCCGACAGCGACCGGATCGCTATATCGTACCTGTCATAAAACATGTTTTCCATCTTAACAGTGCCGTCGTGTCCCGAAGCGCGCAGGTTGAACCTCATTCTCGCCGTACCGCGCCCAATGCGGTCTATCGAATTGTCGATAGCTTCCAGCGCTGTCATCAGTATGAGATTAACAATGAAATCCGGGTCGCGCACGATCTTTACGGCGACAGTCTTTTTGCGCCCGATGTCCGCGTCGGTCACATTCACTTTCACCGGCACCAGCAGCGGATAGCTGTCCAGCCTGCCCACCAGCGCGCTGCCCCTGTCCTGCACTACCATGCCGCGCAGAAGGCCCGTCGTAGTGATTTTATACGGCACATCCGTCGATGTTACGATCGCGTTCACATAGGCGTCCGCGAGCAGGTATTCCACCGGCCCTTTGCGGAAAAACGGATGTCCGAACAGCAGCACACGCCCGTCTTCGATCGCAGTGACCGTGCCGACAGCCGAGAAGTCGATGTCGCCCCTGATGAGCTGCACCGCCACGGAACTGCCGGGCTCGAGCGCCGAGCCGGGTCCGATGATCCCGTCGGATTTCGCCGTGCCTTTCTGTAACTTTTTTATAGGCCGTATCTCGATACCGTTCTGTGCGAACTGCCGTTTCATCAGGCCCATCGCCCTGTCGCTCAGGCCGCCGACCGCCACCGGCGCAAGGGCAGGGCGGGCATACAACACGCCGGGTTCCATCGAATCGGCAACGCCGTGCTGTATCCATTTATAAGTTTTGCCGGCCACCCGCAGCGGTTTTTCCAGCGGAATCTTACCCTGCTCGGAGCCTGGCCCGGTTTTCGTGTCATACTTCGACGCCTCGAGCATCACCTCGATAGGTGTCACACCGCCGAGACTATGGTCGCTCAACGGGAATGCCAGTGACAGCGCTCCGATCAACTTGTTGTTCACATATATCGGCGAACCGCTCATTCCCATCGACACACCGCCGTAGCGCTCGACCTCGCGGCCCGTAAGCTCCACCAGTATCAGCGGCTCGCCGCTCATACCGCTGCCGGGCACTACTCCGCGCACCTTCACCGGGAACCGGGATATCCTGTCCCCCGCGAATACCGTCTTACCGTAACCCTTCATCCCCTCTTTGACCTGGTCTACAGGCATGATGTCGAGAGCCGCCGCCGGTTGCGGCGCAAAAGACAGAACGGTAATCGCCGCAATCACTGCGATCATCAATTTCAATTTCCCTCTGTTGTAAAGTGAATTATTCATAAAATATTTTGACCTCTGTGAGAGCTCACAGTGAAAAATGTGTGTGGTATATGCAAACTCGTACAGCATGAGTCCGTTGCATATTTCGCAATAGCGCAGCGCGCCTTCGCAATACAATGCTCAAGCGTCTTTGCCGTTAAAAACAACATGTAATTTTCCGAAAGGAAATTGTGTAGGATAGACTGACGCTCGGAGCGTAAAAAAATAGATCGGACGTCACAGCCTTCGAACAAAACGGCTCCCGAACAGTCTCCTGTGCTATTTACGTGCCTTCTCGGCCCGTCAGCCGATAGACATTATATTAGGATATTGCCATAAAATGCAATTCTTTTTTTTCTTCGGAGCTTTTTGCAAAAGCGTGTTTGTGACGGGGCGATTTCAGGCAAACGCAGTAATATTTCCCTACTACAACATCCTATTGCTTACAGTTGAACCGGAGGACTGCCCGGAGCAACAACAGTAAAGGGCGGTATTGCGAACTATAGGCAACTATGACGCATGATAGCGCACTATGCAGGTTTTCAGGAACTGATGAATATTTTTTAAAATGATTTGCAACATATTGCGCTATTATTTATAATGAAAAATCTGGTAAAGTATTTTATTGTGGAGCAGGAAGCCGAAAAGCTATCCGAATATTAGATTCGACATAAAAGAGGTATGTGCTCTTTAGCAATACGATAAAAAAACGGGATGTCATGCCGGACGCAAGTTCGGCGCGGAAAAAATAACATAATGAGCAAAGCAATGAAACAACAGTCGTCGGTTTACGACGAAAGCAAGATCAAGACCCTGAGTTCACTTGAACATATCAGGATGAGGACAGGGATGTACATCGGGCGGCTGGGCAACGGCTCCGATCCTGAAGACGGGATATATATTCTGCTCAAAGAGGTGATTGATAATTCCGTGGACGAATTCATCATGGGCTACGGAAAGAGAGTCGACATAAGAATAGATGGAATAAACGTGAAAGTGCGTGATTACGGTCGCGGCATACCGCTTGGCAAAGTCATCGAATGTGTGTCGGTGATAAACACCGGCGCGAAATATAACGACGATGTATTCCAGTTCAGCGTGGGGCTCAACGGGGTAGGGACCAAGGCGGTGAACGGGCTGTCCTCATTTTTTAAAGTCACATCATATCGAGAAGGCAAGTACATGAGCGCGGAGTTTTCGCGCGGCGATATCAGGGGGAAGAAAAGAGGCGGCGCGAAGTCGGAGCCCGACGGCACCCTGATCGAGTTCGAGCCCGACGAAGAGATTTTCGGCGAATATGAATTCAACCTCGATCATGTCGAAAAGAGAGTGTGGCGATACGCATGTCTCAACAGCGGGCTGGCCCTGTACCTTAACGGCAAAAAGTTCGAATCGAAAAATGGACTGCTTGACCTGCTGCTCGGACAGACCGGCAGTTCTCCCATATACGACCCTGTTTATTACAAATCGAAAAAGCTCGAATTCTCCTTCACACATACGAATTCTTACGGTGAATCGTATTTTTCTTTTGTCAACGGGCAGTATACAAATGACGGAGGCACACATCAGAGCGCGTTTCGCGAAGGCATCCTGAAAGGTGTCAATGAATTTTATAAAAAGTCATTCGCGGGGCAGGATGTCAGGGACGGTGTTATCGGAGCGATTGCGATAAAACTCAAGTCTCCCATTTTCGAGTCGCAGACAAAAAACAAGCTGGGCAACACGGAGATACGAAGCTGGATTGTCAACGAGGTCAAAGCCAGTGTTGTTGACTTCCTGCATAAGAATCATGATGCCGCCGAGAAAATAGAGTTGAAGATTGTCAACAATGAAAAACTGCGCAAGGAACTGAACGCCGTTAAAAAGGAAGCCCGCGAAGCCGCAAAACGAATCCAGATAAAGATACCGAATCTCAAAGATTGCAAGTATCACAGGGACCACAAGAAGCATGGTGACCGGACTATGATTTTTATTACAGAAGGCCAGTCGGCCGCCGGTTCGATCGTATCTTCACGCGACGCTATGACTCAGGCCATTTTCACATTGAGAGGCAAACCGCAGAACCTTTTCGGGAAAACACGCGCCGCGATTTACAAGAATGCCGAACTATACAATCTTATGAAGGCTCTCAATATCGAGGACGATATCGACACCCTTCGTTTCAACAAAGTCATCATCGCGACCGATGCCGACGTGGACGGTTACCATATCAGGAACCTGTTGCTGACATATTTCCTCAACTACTTCGAAAACCTCGTCATCAGGGGCCATGTATATATTCTGGAGACGCCGCTGTTCAGGGTGCGCAATAAAACAAATACCTATTACGCCTACAATAACAAAGAGCGCGACGCGTTGCTGAAAAAGGTCAAAAATCCGGAGATCACGAGATTCAAAGGGCTTGGCGAAATTTCACCCGGCGAGTTCGGCCAGTTCATCGGCGACAACATCAGGCTTGTGCGCATAAATGTGAAATCCGTGGCGCACATTCCCGATACTCTGCGGTTCTATATGGGGAAAAACACTCCCGAAAGACGGGAATACATTATCGAGAATTTAGTTTAAACGGAATCAGAACCGAACATGGCTTATGTACACAATATATACGACGAAAACTTTCTGGAATATGCTTCCTATGTAATAAAGGATAGGGCAATACCGCACATCGACGATGGTCTCAAGCCAGTGCAGCGGCGCATAATCCATTCCCTGCTGGAGCTCGACGACGGCAAGTTCCACAAAGTGGCGAATGTCGTCGGCCACACGATGAAATATCATCCGCACGGCGACCAGTCGATATATTCCGCGCTTGTTGTGATCGCGAATAAAGACCTTCTGATCGAGAAACAGGGTAACTTCGGCAACATATACACGGGCGACGAGGCATCGGCCGCGAGATACATCGAATGCCGCCTGCTCCCGCTGACGAAAGAAGTTCTCTACAACCCGGAAATAACGCAATTTGTCGATTCTTACGACGGTCGCAACAAAGAACCCGTGGCGTTTCCCGCCAAAGTGCCTATCGTGCTGGCGCACGGCGCGGAGGGCATCGCGGTCGGTATGTCCACAAAGATTCTGCCCCACAATTTCATCGAACTGCTCGAAGCGCAGATCAACTGCCTGAGAAATGAAGAGTTCACTGTCTATCCCGATTTCCCGACAGGCGGACTCGTCGACGTCTCGGAATATGAGGACGGCAACGGCAAAGTCGTCGTGCGGGCGCGGCTCGACACAAAAGACCCCAAACGCATCATTATCAGGGAAATACCTTACGGCACCACGACCGAATCGCTCATAAACTCCATCGAAGCGGCTTCGAAAAAAAATCACATTAAAGTATCGAGCATCAACGACTACACGGCGGAAAACGTCGAGATCGAAGTGCGGCTCGCCCGCAACGTGAAGACAAAAGATGTCGTCGACGCGCTCTATGCTTTCACAAACTGCGAGAATTCGATCTCGACGCACCTGATGATTATCAACCGTGACAACAGGCCGCAGCAGATGACTGTGACGGAAGTGATAAAGTACAGTTCCGAGCGGCTCGTCGAGATACTCACAGCCGAACTTAATATAGAAAAAGAAAAACTCCGGGCGCGGCTCCACGCGAAGACTATCGAGCAGATATTTATCGAAAACCGCATATACAAACTGATCGAAGAGGAAAAAACGAAGAAAAACGTGCAAAACGCCGTGATTGCCGGGCTCGAACCCTTCAAGGATAAGATCAAGCGCGATGTAACCAGCGAAGATGTCGAGACGCTGTTGAAGATTCCCATCAGGCGCATTTCCCTCTACGACATAAACAAAGCGAAAAAAGAAATGAGCGACATCCGCAGGCGGCTCCGCGAAATAAGGGAGGCGCTGTCGAATATTACAGAATATTCGATAGATTTCCTCCGTGCGCTCATCGAGATATACAGGCCGCAGTTCCCGCGCCGCACGGAGATAAAATCCATCGACAAAGTGGACGCGCGCGCTGCCGCGAAACGCGACCTCAAACTATGCTACGACAGGGAAACCGGCTACCTCGGCTACAGTGATGTCGAGGGCACGGAAATACTCGACGTGTCGGAATACGACCGTGTGCTCGTGATACGCAAAAACGGCGAATATTCGGTGATCGACGTGCCGGAAAAACTTTTTGTCGGCAAAGGAATGCTCTATTGCGGGTTCGTCGATAAGGATGTCATATTCAACGTGCTGTACAAAGAGAAAAAAACGTCGTACCCGTATATAAAGCGCTGCCGGATCGACAAGTTCATCCTCAACAAGGAATACAGCCTTGTGCCCGACGGGTGCGTCGCGCTGAAACTGACGACCGATTCGAGCAAAAAGCTGTCCCTGCAATACAAGCACGAACTGAGAATGAGGGTGCTCGACGGCGAGTTCAGCATCGCCGACTACCCGGTGCGCGGACTGAAAGCCCGTGGGCTGCGCATTGCCAAAAAGAAACTCAAGAGCGCAAAGTTCGTTTGACGGCGGACATTCACGCAGAGATATGCTTCTTCACAAATGGAGTGCGGCGACACCTATTATTGCTTTATTATTGCCGAAAGATAATTCCCGGCCCGGAAAGCGACAATGAAGGAAACTGATATATTCATACTGGGCGGCGGTCTGTCCGGAGTGGCGGCGGCAGTCGGCGCGGCACGGGCCGGCGCGAAGGTGCTGCTCGCCGAGAGAGCGTTTGTACTCGGTGGCACAGCCACGCTGTCGCTCGTGACACCGATGCAGACTTTCCACGCACCGGGCAGGCGTGTGATAGGCGGCGTGGCGCAGGAGATGATCGAACGCCTGAAAAGCCGGGGTGCCACTCCAGGCCACCTGCCCGACCCCGTCGGTTTCGCTGCCTCTGTTACGCCTGTGGACCCCGATGCCCTGAAAATCTTCCTTTCCGAATGGCTGTCGTCCGAGGGGGTGGAAGTCGCACTGGGATTCAGGTTGCGCGAGGTCCGGGCGACCGCGACGAGGATCGAAAGCGTCGTCGTCGAAGACCGGCAGGGCGGCCTGCTGGAGGTAAAAGCGAAATGTTATGTAGACGCGAGCGGCAACGGTGACCTGGCAACGGCGGCGGGCTGCGATATGGAGATCGACGACAATTGCCAGCCGATGACGCTTATCTTTATTATGGACCGTGTCGATGCCGCCGGGATAATCGAATACCAGAAATCACACTCCGGCGAATTTTATATGAACAAAGATATATCTGTTCTGGATCACGGATATATCGGAGTCGCGGGTTTTTTCCCGCAGGTCGATAAAGCGCGCGCCGAGGGCAGGCTGAACATTATGCGCGACAGGCTTCTCTTTTTCGGCACGGGGCGTTCGGCCGAAGTCGCCGTAAACACTACGCGCGTCACCGGTTACAACGCGCTGCATGGTGAACAGCTTTCAGCGGCTGTGCGGGAAGGGCTGCGGCAGGTGGATGAGCTCGTCAGGTTCATGAAAGATGAGATACCCGGATTCAACTGGGCGCGTCTTGTGCGTGTGGCCGACCACATAGGAGTGCGTGAGACACGGCGGCTCAAAGGAAGATATGTGATGAATGAAAACGATGTCGTCGCCTGCGAAGGGTTCGCCGATGTCGTCGCCAAAGGCGCGTTCCCGATGGATATCCACCGGGCCGACAGCGCGGGGCTCGAATCCCGCATGATCGAAGGCAAAGGATACTACGACATCCCGCTGCGCTCGCTCCTCGGCATACAGGTGGAAAACCTTGTCACGGTCGGCAGGTGCATATCTGTAACACACGAAGGATTTTCATCGACGCGCGTGATGCCTACATGTATGGCGGTGGGCCATGCGGGCGGAGTTGCCGCCGCGTTGCGTGCGGCGCGCGGAAAAGATTTTGAAGATTTGACACGAGATATTCAGGAAACTTTGCGCAGCCAGGACGCCCTCGTTTATGACGGCGACACAAAATTCGATAAACCATGAACGAAATTCACTTTCGCGCCGGTTCTCAGTCGCGAAATCGCCATAAGCCCCGGCTACGTCGGGATTAACTCCCGGCCGCGAAAGCGACAATAAATTGTCGCACTCCAAATTCAAGTCGGTTGTTGTTTATTAAGCAGTATTGGAGTTAGCGACAACACCCTGTCGCCGCTGGCGCGATAAGGGCCTGAAGAATCTGAAGAGGTGCGGAAAGTGGCGGAGAATAACATGAAGAAAAAAGCGGTGGCCATTCATCGGATAATAAAGAAAACATATCCGGATGCGGAATGTTCACTGGTGTTCAAAAGTCCGCTCCAACTGCTTGTGGCGACGATTCTTTCGGCACAGTGCACAGACGTGCGTGTCAACAAGGTCACCAGAGAACTTTTCAAGAAATATAAGAAAGTAAAAGATTTCGCTGATGCCGACATAGAGGAACTGCAGGAAGATATCCGCTCGACAGGTTTTTACAAAAACAAGGCGAAGAATATAAAAGCTTGCTGCGGTGCAATCGTCAGGGAGCACGGAGGCCGAGTGCCGGACAGCATGGACGAGCTCGTGAAGCTGGCCGGGATAGGACGCAAAACGGCGAACGTAGTACTGGGCAACGCCTACGATACGCCGGGCGTAGTCGTCGATACACATGTCGGTCGTGTCGCGCAACGGCTCGGACTAACTGAAAACAAAGACGCCGTCAAGATCGAATATGACTTGATGGAACTCTTCCCGAAAAATAGCTGGACGATGCTCAGCCACCAATTCATACAACACGGGCGGAAAATCTGCGCGTCGCGTTCGCCCAAATGCGGTGAGTGCCCGCTGCTGAAATATTGCGACTACGGACAGGAACAGGACAAATGAAACAGGATATCACACGTCAGGCAGAGGAAATATGCAACTCCAACGCGTGCAGCGACCCGGTCGCCGCACGCGAAATGCTCGAGTGGATCAACGCGCAGCAGATAAAGAAAGAAGTCATGTTCGGCGGCGATCCGGTGCCCACGCTGCTGCGCCCAAATTTTCTGTCGGGCGAACAGACGAAGTTGCTCGAACATGTTGCGCTTGTCGTCATGAATGCACTCGAGAAAGTGGTACGCCTGTATTTCGAGAGCGACACGCTCCACGGTGTGATACGGCTGAATCCGCTCGAGAGGGAAATAGTATCTTTCGACACGGGGCTTGATCGCGTGATACTCAAGGGCAGACTCGATGCTTTCCTGCAGGGTCTCGATCTGAAGTTCCTCGAGTTCAATTGCGACAGCCCGGCGGGGCTTGCTTACGGCGAGGTGCAGAGCGAGATATTCGACGAGACGGAAATTATGAAAAGGGTTAAAGAGAAGTTCCGCATCGACTGGGTTCCGAGACGGCAGATGATGCTCGACGCGCTTTTGCAGGCTTACCGCGAATATGGCGGAAAAGAGGAAAAACCGCACTTCGCGATAACCGACTGGCGCGATGTTAAAACGATACATGAGTTCTATATGCTCAAGCACTATTTCGAGGCGCGGGGCTATCCCACGAGCGTGTGCGATCCCCGCGAATTCGAGATCAGCGGTGGGCGGCTTTGCGTGGGCGGCAGGCCGGTGGATATGGTTTACCGCCGTGTGATCATTCGCGAAGTGCTCGATAGAAAAGACGAGGTCAGGGATTTCCTGCAGGCATACAGGGATCATCTTGTGTGTGTTGCGAACCCGTTTAAGTCGAAGGTCGTGTCGAATAAATCCACCCTAGCCGTTCTCACCGACTCGCGTTTCGACAACCTTTTTACCGCCGAAGAAAACGAAATAAAATACAGGCACATCCCGTGGACCCGTAATCTGATTCCCGGCATGGTTGACTATCGGGGAGCGCAGGAAGATATATTCGAACTCGCGGCGCGTGCTCAGGACAGCTTCGTGATCAAACCCGCCGACGGCTACGGCGGAAAAGATGTATACATCGGTCATGAAGTGTCGAAATCCGAATGGAGCGATGTTCTCGATACCGCCGCCGCGGGCGGGAGAGTATGGGTGCTCCAGACGCTTGTGGATATCCCCGAAGAAGACTTCCCGATCTTCGAGAACAGGCGATTCTCGCTCGAAAAACGAAAAGTGAATCTGAACCCGTTTACGATCGGCGGCAGGTACGCGGGCTGCATATCGCGCATATCGAAATACTCGATCATCAATGTCAGCGCGGGCGGTGGCATGGTCCCCACATTCACATTGAAACCCGGATAATTGCTCTCACAACTTCGCAATCACTACAGTCTATAAACATGATGCGTTGATGACATAACATAAAGGTGCGTTTTAAATGAAGATAATCGATATACACTGCCACGTGGGTATAAGCGTCGATGGTGCCGGTGTCACTTATGAGCAACTATGCAAAATCCTCGAAGCCGACCCCGTCGATAAGATTGTGGTTTTTCCCATCGACGAGGAGGACAAAGGCGCGACATACACGATTCTGAACAGCCGCCTTGCCGAACTCGCTAAAAAAGATGATCGTATAGTACCGTTCGGTCGCGTGGACCCCAACGCCGGGGCGCGTGCTATAGAGGAGATCGAGCGATTCGACGAACTCGGCTTGAAAGGCCTGAAGCTCCACCCGCATTCCGAGCACTTCGGCCCTGCCGCGGTGAAGGAAATAATTCTCAAAACGAACGAACTGCGGCTGCCGGTTCTCATACATTCGTCCCAGCGTTCCTACAGAGAAGAGGCAGACGGATGGATGAAGATATTCGAGATCGCCGAGACGCCCGTAATCGCCGCACACAACGGAAAAGACAACTACCGCCGTCTTGCCGAAATCGTTCCGGAATTCCCGAATCTCTATGTCGACACAACCGCTGCGTCATACTTCCGCACAAGGTACATATATGAAGCAGTCGGCCCCGACCGCCTCGTTTTCGGCTCCGACCTGCCCTATTCGCACCCGGCAGTCGAGAAAGTGAAATATGAACTGATTCTTGCGCCTGATGACCGTGAAAAAGTATTTTACGGCAATGCGGCGAAGATACTCGATCTTTGATAAAATGACCACTGAGCCAATTGCAAAATTATGTTCGTAGCGAGGTCGAGCGAAATTGTTCAGAGCAAGGCGGTGGTGTGAAATCCTCGCAGGCGTACTTGTAGAGTACGTCGAGGACGATTTCGCGCCGACAACGCAGCTATGGACAATAGCAGCCGACCGCAGCAGAATCATAATTTTGCAATTGGCTCCACTGAATAAAGGATATGCGTAACTGTTCATAAATGGGAAAAACAAAAGATAAAATCACAGAGAAAGTGCAGCGTGCAAATATACGGCTGCACAGCCTGATAGCCGGCGATTACGACGACCGGCAGGCGGTTTTTCACCCTGTGGTCGTTGCGAATCTGAAAGAACTGATCGCTCCGTATATCGAGACGAGCATCGGCAATAAGTTTCTGGATGTCGGATGCGGCACAGGATACGCGGCACGCCTGGTCGAAAACTATGACTTCGAGGTCACGGGTTTTGATATTACGCCTGAAATGATAAAAAGAGCGCGACAGAATCTTCCGGACGGCATATTCGTTGTGGCGGACGCCGGGGCTGTGCCGTTCAGACAATCGGCCTTCGATGTGGTTGCGATCTCGGGTGTGCTGCACCACCTTGCACACTATGAACCCGCGCTCAGAGCTGCGGCGGTGTGTGTGAAACCCGGCGGGCTGCTGCTTATTCTGAACGAGCCATGCGTGAAAGGGTATCGCCGGTTCAGGCAGGTTCGCCGCTTCACAAAGAAGTTCCTGCCGGAATCGAGAGTAAAAAAGCATACGGACTCGGGCTTACTCGGCGCCGATGAAGAATTGCTGGCCGAATATCACGTCAACTTCAGCGATGGAATCGACCCGAAAAAGGTAAAAGCAATACTCGAGAGCGAGAACTTTTCAGTCGAACAGATTCAATATACCGACCTGAACATGATAGCGAACCTCGGCGACAGATTGTATTATGATATCCTCAAACGGCTTCAACAAATAAAGCATGGAAATATTCATGCCGCCGGTTTCGATTTCAACCTTATCGCAATCAGGTGGGACTAACCCGCATATTTCACCAATGCGGGTTAAAGGCAAATTCCAGTCATGTCCCCGAATTCCTTGCAAATATCTGAATTCGCACAAGATTCAGTAATTACTCGCTTATGTACTTCACCGACACATAACCGCGGACCGAGTTGCAGCAATAAATCGACGTTGCATTTTCAATATCTTCCCGATACAGAATACGCTCCCGCACCTTGCCCTTGCCGACAAGAAACCGCCTGTAGACTCCGTTCAGCAACCCGCACGACACAGGCGGCGTATACATGACACCCGCGATTTTCAGAAGGATATTATTCCATGCACCCTCGGTCAGTTCGTCCTTTTCGTTCATGAACACGGCGTCGTAAAAACCCTTCCGCATAAAATGTTCGAGTGTACTGTCATAAAGATTCCTGAATGTGGTTTTGTGAAAGAGCAGCATGTCGCCGCTGTCTACACGGTCTGTCGACATTGTGATTTTGGGAATCGAAGAATGTTTCCGCGCCCTGATGGATTCCGAAGACAGGACGACGGTTCCATCTTTGCTCAGCAAAAGGCGCACTTTAAACTTATGTACTGTCCTGAAACCGGATTCAAGCCTTTTCAGTTCGGACAGAATATATTTTCTGTCACAAATAAAACCGAAATACTTCGCCGACGCTTCGAGCCGCTCTATATGCAGATCGAGAAGATAGAAACCTGTATCACCCGTCCAGAGCATCGTCTCGATGAGTTTCATCTCTTCACGGTTTTCAGGTTTTGTCATGTTGATTCCCTCTTAATGTTGTTCTGCATGTGCCCATACTGCATAAACAATCGTCACCCGAATAATAATAGCCTGCCGGAACACTATAAACAAAACAATCCCATAAAATAGGCTCATAAACGAAAACACGAACCTTATTATGCTAAAATGTTATGGGTCGGACTTGGGAAAAACACGAGTAGATAAATGTTGTGTCTCTGCATTTGCTTTCGTATTATCAACATGGAGAATAATCTTGACTGAGCTTGCACTGAGCCTTATATTCCCTGCCTACTACGATGAGAACAACATCGGCCCGCTTGTCGAGCGAAGTCTCGAAACACTGGCTGGCTTATGCGACGAACTCGAGATAATCATCGTCGAGGACGGCAGCCCTGACGGCACAGGCCGCGTGGCGGACTCGCTCGCCGCGCGTCACCATGAAGTCACTGCCGTGCACCACGAGAAAAACAGGGGCCACGGCGCGGCGCTCAAGACAGGTATCGCGAATTGCTCGAAGCCGATAATCGCTTTCATGGACGGCGATGGACAGTACGATCCGGTCGATCTGCGCCTGATGCTTGATCTGCTCGAAGATGCCGATCTTGTGCAGGGGCGCAGGCGGGTTTATCCTAATGGTATGAAGCGCCTGCTGATATCGAGGTTTTATAACCTTTGCATCAGAAGTATTTTTAGTGTTCCGTTCAAAGACCTTGGCTGCTCGATAAAAGTTTTCAGGCGTGAAGTTGCCCAAAAGTGTATGCCTGAGCCGGACGGGATATTCGCACAGGGCGAACTTGTTCTCCGGGCGCATTACGCGGGTTTCAGGGTGGTCGAAGCGCCCGCGAACTGCTATCCGCGCAAGTCCGGCAGATCGTCGTCCATGTCGCCGGGGAATGTTCAGTTGCTGCTTCGCGACATGTCGCGGCTCAGGAGTAAATTGAGAAATCAGTAACATGATTACGCCGGAAGCATCTTCGAATCCGTTGTGTTTGAACCTGAACGCCAGAATATGATAAAAAGAATTGTGGACATAATCGCGGCACGCATTTCACGCAGCCGCGGCGAACCGGCTGCGCCGAAACTTATGACGTGGAACGTCACCAACCGGTGCAACTCGCGTTGTGTTATGTGCGAGATACACCAGCGAGGAACTTCATCCGGAGAGGAAATAACTCCATCGGAATTCGCGAAACTTCTCGAAGACCCGGCGCTCAAAGCGCTGGAGCTGATCCGCATCACCGGCGGCGAACCTTTTCTGAGGCGCGACCTGCCGGAACTTGTCGCTATCATCGGGCTACACACCGGTGTAAAAATTATTTATATAACGACCAACGGTTCCTTCCCCGAACGGCTGAAAAAGGTTGTCGAGACGGCTGACAAAGGCGGGGCACGCCTGCATGTGCAGGTGAGCCTCGACGCGCTCGACGCCACACACGATCAACTGCGTTGTGTGGAAGGCATGGCCGAAAAAGCAAAAGAAACATGCAGCCGTATCGCCGAATTGAAAAAACGGTACGATTTCTACGGCGGTATCAACCAGACGGTCATGAGGGACACGCTTCAGCACATGGAAAGTGTGCATGAATACGCAAAGGGCCTTGGTCTTGGGCACCACATGTTTCTCGGAGCGGAGTTCCACGAAGGTAAGGACATGAACGGAGTCGATCCACTTGAAAATGAAATGACATTTACACCGGAAGGCGGAATGAATGAAGATGAATTAAAAGAGTTTTACAGATTGCATAACATGCTGAAAAGAGACGGTTCCGGAACCGGCCCGAGAAGAGATTTCGCAAGTTCGCTGCTGCGCGACATCTCAGAAGAATACCTCAACGAGGGTGGCCGTAACAGGGTGCTCGCCGGTCGTTCCGTACCGAACCCGCCCTGCATGGCAATGTTCACTCACTTCAGGCTGGCGCCCAATGGAACAATTTATGCATGCAGCGCCTTAAACAACTATTCTGTCGGTAATATCAAAAAGAGTTCTTTCTCTGAAATATGGCATGGAGAATCCGCTGCGAAACTCAGGAGAAAGGTGCTCGCCTGCAAAGGTTGCTGGATCGAGTGCGACATCAACCCTTCGATCTTTTTTTCCGGCGACATCATCCCCTGGTTCATACGGCGTGCTGTCGCCGACCCCGATTTCCGCCGAAGCTATTTCCTCCCGCACTTGCTGCGCCTCCCGTAGCCGAATCAGAATTTTGCAATTGGCTCTAAAGAGTGTAGGATTTCAAAGATACAACGGAAGATGCGTAGCAGGCAAATCTGACAGTGGAGCGATAATTTCTGATGCCGGAGGCTTGTTGCTGTGAGAGATAGAGAACAAAACGGGAGTTATATAAGGAAGGCCACCGACTGCTTCACGGGGGTTACATCAATGAATAAAGTACAATTTGAACAGATGCGTCCCGGCGAACTCGAGGCGATTGTTGCTGAAAAGCCACTCGCATGGATGCCGCTCGGTACTCTCGAATGGCACGGAAGGCACCTGCCTGTAGGTCTGGACGCGATAAAAGCGCACGACATATGTGTCCGCGCGGCGCGGGCCGGCGGAGGCGCAGTGCTGCCTCCCACCTACTTTTCGCCCTGGGGAATGTCGTTCCCATGGACTTTTAAATATTCCGCTCTTTCTTTCACCCAGTACATAAACGGCACTTTCAGGAACCTGCATAAATATGGATTCAGGGCCGTCATTCTGATAACCGGCCACTACCCGGAGATGCAGGTTGCTCTTCTTATGGCACTGGCCGAATCTTTTATGGCGACACATAACATGTCTGTCGCGGCTGTCCCGGAATTTGCTTTCTGCGGCGACATAGATTATTTTGGCGATCACGCGGCGAAATGGGAAACGTCGTTTATGAAGGCCCTGCGCCCCGACCTTGTCGGCGAAGACAACCTCGCGGACCTGCACGACGACAACTGGCTCGACCTCTTCCGCAAGGGCGTCCGCGGAGAGAATCCGGCAAAGCACGCGTCGACCGAACTGGGCGACGAAGTCATCGAACTCTTTGTGCGCAACTGCGTCGAACTTGCGGATGCGCTTCTCGGGCCTGACGGAAAAGATGCCGCGCGCAGACTTCACCGCGAGGCCGCTTCGTCGTTTTTCTCGCACTATGCGAATAAGGTAAAAGACGTTATTAAGCGGAATGCCGGGTTATAATTGACGTGATATGCCGCTCGTGCACAAGCAGGCACGGGTGTGCGACACAAAAGCGGGTTTTTACGAAAAGCGGGACAGGTACCGCAAAAAACAGCGTTACCAGTCCCTGTTTTTCGAACATTAAAAATGTGGTTGTTTTTAACCCACTTTTATGTCGCACACCCAGCAGGCACTCACTTATTGACTTCGTTTTTTCAAGTGATAAAATAGAGTCTGTTTTGCAACAATATTTCGCGGACCGGTTCATTTGCGATACATGTTAATAATACCGTAGTATCTTACGACTGAAATGCTAAGCAGGGTGGTAAAAAATGCTGAAAAGAGATCGGTGAAAGCTGGAGCTTCCAGTTACAGACGTTTCCAATGTAGACCTTGGGAACGATGAAACTCTGTGTGCCGTGCTCAAACCGCATTTGTTTGGGCACGAAAATGCGATCTTTTGGGTTCCGGCTTTGCCGGGTTAGGCGAATAGCGATGAAAAGAATATTGGAGGCTATAAAAGATGATCGGTAAAAACATACGGCTCGAGAGAATAATCAGCCGCAGAACCGAGTGCAGTGTAATTGTGCCGATGGATCACGGTGTTTCGGTAGGCCCGATACCGGGTCTGATCGACCTTGGCGAAGCGGTGGACGAAGTCGCCGAGGGCGGCGCGAACGCTGTCATAGGCCATGTCGGGCTTCCCCTGCACGGCCATCGCGGCTACGGCAAGGATGTCGGCCTCATACTGCACCTTTCCGCCAGCACTTCCATGAACGCGGACCCCAACCAGAAGGTGCTTGTGAACAACGTCGAACGCTGCATTAAAATGGGAGCGGACGCTGTTTCCATCCACGTCAATCTCGGGGCAGACACAGAGTGGCAGATGCTGCGGGACCTCGGCCAGGTCTCATGCGCCTGCATGGAATGGGGCATGCCGCTGCTGGCGATGATGTACTGCCGCGGCAAAAAGATAAAAAACGAATATGACGTGAAAGTGGTCAAACACGCCGCACGCGTTGCCGCCGAACTTGGTTGCGATATAGTGAAAGTCAACTATACGGGCAGCCCCGAATCATTCAAAGAAGTTGTAGACGGCTGCTCGATTCCTGTCGTAATCGCAGGTGGCGAAAAGATGGAGACTGTCGAGGAAGTGCTCGATATGGTCAAGGGAATGAGGCAGGCGGGCGGAAGGGGCGTGTCTATCGGCAGGAATGTTTTTCAGGCGGAAAAGCCTCGAAAAATGGTTGCCGCTATCAGTGCTATTGTGCATGAAGGCGTGGAAGTCGAAGAAGCGCTCGAAATCCTTAAGAAATAATTCTGCCGCTGTATTACAGGCATTTTCTCGAATTTTGGCCCGCATTGGTGAAATATGCGGGATAACACCTGATTGGAGTTTGCAATGAAGAAATTCTGGGTCGACGCAAGGCCGTGGAACAAAAAGATCGTCACCACCGCGCTCGAAAGCGGCGCGAACGCTGTGGTTGTACCGCCGGATTGCACTGAAAAGGTGAAGCAGCTCGGGCTCATCACAACTGTCGCGGAAGACGGCGATTTGAAACTGGGTGCCGATGTCGTCGAGATAAAAATAGAATCGAAAGAAGATGAAGACGCGGCGGCAAAGTCAAGCCTGTCGAAACTTGTAATCGTCGAAACTTCGGATTGGACAGTGATCCCGCTGGAGAGCCTTGTGGCGCAGAGCGACGGCATTATAGCGAAAGTCACAAATTCCGCGGAAGCGCAAACCGCCGCGCAGGTGCTCGAAAAAGGCGTTACCGGCATATTGTTGAAAACAGAAGACTTCAGTGAAATAAAAAAAACCGCCGCCGCCCTCATGGCAGACAGCGAAAAGGTCGACCTGGTGGAGGTCGAGGTTACAGGCATCAAACCGCTGGGCATGGGCGACCGGGTGTGTGTGGACACATGCTCGAATATGTCGCCGGGGCAGGGTTTGCTTGTGGGCAACGCGGGCGGTGCGATGTTTCTCGTGCATTCGGAAAGTGTGGACAACCCTTATGTTGCCGCCAGGCCGTTCAGGGTCAACGCCGGTGCGGTTCATGCGTATGTGCGTGTGCCGGGCGGTAAGACGAAATACCTCAGTGAGATAGAAGCCGGCGTGGAAGTGCTTATTGTCAACTGTGACGGCTCCAGCGTACCGGCGATTGTGGGGCGCGCGAAAGTCGAGAGAAGACCACTGATGCTTGTCGAAGCCGCGGCAAAAACGGACGTCGGCGACGAAAAGAAAATATCCATCGTTTTGCAGAATGCAGAAACTATCAGGCTTGTAAAACCCGACGGCGCGCCGATTTCAATTGTCGATCTGAAAGCGGGTGACAGGATTATGGCGCATGTCAGCGGCGAGGCACGCCATTTCGGTATGAAGATACAGGAAACGATACAGGAAAAATAATAATTGCCGAAACGCACATCTGTATAAACGGCACACCCGATAGTAGACCTTTTTGTTATAACATAGCAGCCATCTGAGGTGAATCCTGGAAATCCGGGGACATGATTGGAGTTTGCCCTTTAATTCCGGGTCGTGGTTCCCCGGAAACACAATTGCCTTTTACAACAATTCAGTTAAGGAGACACCATGAAAGTTTTGTTCAGGATAAGTCTGATAATTGTCGTGCTGTTGCTTTTGGCCGCCGCCGCAGCAACTTACCTGACAAAAAACCGTGCCGAGCAGATAAAAGAAGCGGTGCTGCGGAAGGCGGAAAAACGCATTGGCCGCAGCATAACAGCAGGCGAATTCGGCGGCAATCCTTTCACCGGCTTTCACGTCGACGATGTCGTGATAAGCGGTTCTGTCGCGAGTGCTCCCGATTCCATAACACTCGACCGTCTCGGGTTCCGCCTTTCGTTTAAGGACCTCCTGCACAGAAAACTTGTTTTCAATTACATGTTGTTTGATAAGCCTGTTATCTTTATCGAAAAAAATGGAGAAGAAGGCCACAGCCTCAGTGATGTTGTCGAAAAGGTTTCCGGCGGCAGCGCCGGCGAAAAAGTGGAAACGCCCCGGACTGAAGGCGAAGCGCGGGTGATAGTGAACCGGATCACGGTCAGGGACGGACGCCTCGTGTTGCGAATACATTCCGATGAAAAGAAAACACAGGATTTTGTCTTTGACATTGTCAGTGCTTCGGCAGTACCGGTCGAAGAGGGCAGCATGAAATCTTTCAATATGGATGCGGAAATAAAGTTTGAAAATATCGAACTTAACGCTTCGGGCAAAGTCAATATCGGGCAGGACGATACATTCGATATCGCATGGAAGACAAACGAGATAGCCACGGTGGATGCGCCGGGTGCGCTGGACGAATTGAAGAAGACACTTGATGAGTTCGGGATTCACGCGCAACTGCGCGCGGAAGGAACCCTCAAGGGCGGCGCGGATGACGCGGTTATAGGTGCAAAGATCAGTATGGGCGACGTGTCTGCTTTCGATCAGATTATCGGCGGCGGCGGAATCGATGTGACTGTCAGGACCAGCGACATAAAATTCGACGGTGTGGTGGGCGGGGAAAAAACAGAATTTACTTTCAACGGAGGACTGTCCACCGGAGAGCAGAAGAGTTTCCGGCTCGAGACGAATTTCAAGGGTATAGAAGTAAAAGACACTATCAGCAAACTCTTTCCCGACATGCCCGAGGTTGCTACCGGTCTGTTGTCGGGAAAAGCTTTCCTGTCGGGGCCGGGTCTTGATCCGCAACAACTCGAGCTCGCGTCTTCTATCACCGTCACGGGCGGTCACATAAACTACCCAACTCCTACACTGGACAAACAAACAGGGGCCTGGGCACCCATTAAATATGACACGATCAAGGCAAGAATATTTCACACCGGCCCGAAACTCGAGATCAAGGATTTCAGTATCAAGGGACCTTCTATAAGCGCCTCGGGCAAAGGAACACTAAAATATGAGGTGGATAAAGAAACCGGCGATGCTGCCGGAGGCCCGATGGATTTCTACGTCTCCGCGTCTCTGGACAGTCCGCAGGTGCGCGCCATTCTCATGCAGAACCCGTACCTGGGGCCGTTTGTTTCCGGCGAATTCACCGGCACCGGTACCCTCGAGGGCACGACCGGCGATCCTTCCTCGTTCAAAGGTGCGGCAACTTTCGTTCTGAAAAACGGAGTCGTCAGCAATCCTTACGGCGAAAAATCCACGCTTCTTAAGTTGAATGAAACACTTTCAAAATTCGAGTTCCACTCACTCGCTGGAAAACTCGATATCGCCGACGAAAACATAAATGTCGCAAAGTTGGACCTTATCAGCGACATTATTGATATGAATATGCGGGGCGTCGTCGGGTTCGACAGTTCGCTGAATGCCCACGCCGGCGTCGCGCTGAAACCCGAGATGCTCGGAAAGATCAACGACTTCAAAGCGGCACTCGATCAGCTCGAAAACCTGAAAGACCTGCAAAGGGTAGAGACGTCCTTCAATCTCTATGGAACACTGACCCAGCCTGTGGTCCGCTGGGAAGTCGATGACCTGCTCCGACGTGAGGCCAGGACAATTATCGAGAAGAAAACCGATAAACTCATAAACAAAATACTTGAAAAAAATGATATTGCTCCCGGGGACAGCGGCGACATCGTCGACGATCTCAAAAAAAAGGTCAGGGATCGACTGAAAAAATTCTTCTGACCGTTCCACAGACAGCGCCGACAATCACCCCTTATTACATCCGGGTATTGATCGCGCGTGCATACGGAACATATAATGGTTACCGTGCAATCAGCAGGGTAAGAAAAACATAATTATGAACAGAGGTATAAAGATATGAGTTTTATAGACACATCGTTGCGACAGACCGACCCGGAGATATCAAAAATCATCGAGGGCGAATACGAAAGACAAACAAAGACGCTGGTCATGATACCCTCGGAGAACTACGCGAGCCGCGCGGTTCTTAAGACGATGGGCAGCATACTTACAAATAAATATGCCGAAGGTTATCCCAGCGAACGTTACTACAACGGCTGCGGATACTACGACATGGCCGAAAACCTGGCACGTGAGCGCGGCAAAAAACTTTTCAAATGCGAACACATAAACGTGCAGCCGCACACGGGCACGTCCGCCAACCTGGCAGCATACTTTGCCGTGCTCGATATCGGTGACAGGGTCCTGGGCATGGACACAGCGATGGGCGGACACCTCACACACGGTAAAAAGCTCAACTTCTCAGGCAGATACTTCGAGTTTTACAACTATGGTGTCAGCAGAAAGGACGAACGGCTCGATTATGACGAAATCCGCGACCAGGCAAAGAAGATCAAACCAAAACTGATCGTGTGCGGCGCGAGTGCATATCCGAGAACCATCGATTTCGAGAAATTCCGCGAGATAGCCGACGAAGTCGGCGCGATGCTGATGACTGACATCGCCCACATTATCGGCCTCGTCTGCGCCGGCGAACACCCCGACCCCGTACCGATCGCCGATATCGTCACATCCACCACCCACAAGACACTGCGCGGCCCGAGGGGCGCGATCGTAATGTGCAAGCAGGCGCTCGCGTCGAAAATCGACAAAGCCGTATTCCCCGGCACACAGTCGGGTCCGCTGATGCACCAGATAGCTGCCAAAGCCGTTTGCTTCAGAGAAGCGCAATCGTTCGGTTTCAAGGAATACCAGAAACAAATCGTAAGGAACGCAGCCGTACTGGCTGAGACGCTGCTTGAGGAAGGATTCCGCCTCACAACCGGCGGCACAGACAACCATCTCATGCTCGTGGACCTGACGGACAAGGGCCTCAGTGGTCGCGACGCCGCAAACCTGCTCGAAGAGGCCGGTATCACCGTCAACAAAAATTCGATCCCGTATGACACGAAAAGCCCGATTGTCACCAGCGGTATCAGGCCCGGCACACCGGCACTGACCACCCGCGGCATGAAAGAGGATGAAATGAAAATCATCGGCAAATGGATTTCGCAAGTTCTGAACAGTCCGAGGAACGAAGACATCAGGCTGAAGATACGCGGCGAGGTCGAGGAACTCTGCGAACAGTTCCCGATCTATGTGGATATAAACCAGTGGTGACAAATAGCGACGACCTCGGCGAAAGCCGGGGCCGTGCATGGAGCGTGAACAGATGCGATGTCCATTCTGCGGCAACCTGGACGACAGGGTGATCGATTCGAGACTGATTAAAGAAGGCGCGGAAATACGGCGCCGGCGCGAATGCCTTGGTTGCTCGCGCCGCTTCACATCTTACGAAACCATCGAAGAAATACAGCTTCTTGTAATAAAAAAAGACAACCGGCGTGAGAAATTCGACAGAAAAAAGATTCGCGACGGTTTACTGAAAGCCTGCGAAAAACGACCTATTTCCACGGATGTCATCGAGAGTATTATCGACAGAGTCGAGTCCGGCATGTACCGCGACAAAAAGGAAGTGCCGTCGAGAGACATCGGAGAATGCGTCATAAGCGAACTGTACAAGCTCGACGAAGTCGCTTACGTAAGATTCGCTTCGGTCTACAGGGAATTCAAAGGCGTAGACCAGTTCATGGACGAACTCAAGCGTATTCTTTTAAACAATAAATCGAGTGGTTACAACGAGTTGCTCAAAGAGATGAAAGGTAAGAAGAATGATCCCCCGACTGAATAAACGGCTGGTCGGAACGTGCCGGGTTAGGATGCCTTCAGCTCCAGTACTGCCGTTTATCGCTTTTACGATGACCCTTCTTACGTTTTTTCATTGTAGACACGACACTGGTTGATATGCTGACACTTGGGATTGAAACATCATGCGACGAAAGTGCGGCGGCGGTACTTGAGGACGGCGTCGAACTGTTGTCCAATGTCGTCGCGACACAGATAGATGTTCATGCGAAATTCGGGGGTGTCGTCCCCGAGGTGGCCGCTAGAAAACATACAGAGGCTATCAATTTAGTTATCCAGCAGGCAATCGAAGACGCCGGAGTACGTTTCGGTGAAATAGAACTAATCGCGGTGACAGCCGGTCCGGGACTGGTCATCAGTCTTGTGGTGGGAATATCCGCGGCGAGGGCGCTTTCCGAATCGCTGGATATCCCCGCTGTCGGCGTGAACCACATGGAAGGTCACCTTCTGGCAAATTTTATCATCAAACCGGAACCCGAACTCCCGGCGGTCTGCCTTCTTGTCTCGGGCGGTCACACAGATATTGTGTTCGTGGAGCGTTCAGGCAAATATAAACTTCTGGGCGGCACTGTAGACGATGCAGCCGGCGAAGCATTCGACAAAGTCGCCCGGTTGCTCGATCTCGGCTATCCAGGCGGCCCCGCGATCCAGCAGGCAGCAGAAAACGGCGATCCGTCAAAAATTTCCTTCCCCCGTCCTATGATACACAAAAAGAACCTGAACCTGAGCTTCAGCGGACTGAAAACTGCGGTTGTCAACTTCATGCACACCAGCAAAGAGAAAATCGGTCGCGAGATTACAATAAGCGATATTGCGGCATCATTTCAGGAAGCCGTTGTCGATGTGCTCGTCAAAAAAACATTGTCCGCTGCCGACGAGTGCGGCGTTTCGACGGTCATGATCGCTGGTGGTGTCGCTGCGAACGGACCGCTCAGAATGATGATGAAGCAGGAATGCGACAGGGCCGGAATCACCTTTTTCACACCACCGTTTGAAATGTGCACCGACAACGCCGCCATGATTGCAAAAACAGGGTACGAACTGCTCATGAACGGGAGAAACGGGTTAGAGTTGACCCCGCAGCCGAACTGTTCATTATAGTTAGTGAACCATGAGTGTAGCGATAGTGTGTTAAGCGCGTCAAAACGCAGTCATAGTCAGGCAAAGTAAGTTGTGGTTTTACCATTTTTTCCACAAAAAGCAACCTTTTGGGGGAATCTACAGTGTGGAAATGTGGAAAACATTGTGAATAACTACATTTCAAAAGGCTTTTTCAGCACAGTTTTTTAACATTTTTCGGGAAGTTGTTTATTCTGATAAGCCGATTGGAAATTCTGATTCTGCTGCGGTCGGCTGCAATCGTCCATTGCTGCGTCGTCGGCACAAAATCGTCCTGAACATACTCTCCAGAGTACACCTGCGAGAATTTTGCATCTCCGCCTTGTTTCGGAACAAATTCGTTCGACCTCGCTACGAACATAATTTTGCAATTGGCTCTGATATTTGCATGTTAATCGACAGGAAGCCACTTTTCGGCGGATTTTTCGGGCGTAGCGTGATTTTGCCTCATTTCCAAAAACTTAATATCAAAATATCCGCATGGTTAAAGGCTTTTTTGCCTGTCGACAAACAAATTTATTGACAAAGATAAAACAATCTGCTACTATTGATGATCTTATGAGTGAAGAATATATTGGAAAAGACAAAAAAGTAAGACGCGCTTATGGGTTTGACGATGTTTCCATAGTACCTGGAATCATCACTGTTGATCCGGAGGACGTCGACACAACGATGCGAATAGGCGACTATTCGTTTTCGGCCCCTTTCCTCGCGTCCGCCATGGACGGCGTAGTGGATGTTAAATTTGCTGTCGCCATGGGTAAACTGGGCGGCCTGGCCGTTCTGAACCTCAATGGACTCCAGACAAGGTACGATAATCCCGAAGAGATTCTCTCGGCGATTCCCGGCAAGTCTCCGGCTGAAGTAACAGCATATATTAAGGAGATTTACAAGGAACCGATAAAGGAAGAGCTTATCGGCAGGCGGGTCCGTGAGATTCGTGACGGAGGAGTGATCTGTGCTGTATCGTCAGTACCGATGGATGCGGAAAAATTCGGTGAAATCGCGCTTGACGCCGGTGTCGACATATTTGTAATCCAGTCAACGGTGACTTCCGTACGACATGAATCATCGAAGGCCCCGTCTCTCGATATCGCGAAATTCTGCGGTAATTTTCCCAAACCGGTACTTGTCGGCAACTGTGTTACTTATGACGTCGCTTATGCGTTGATGGAAGCCGGAGCAGCCGGTATCCTCGTAGGTATCGGACCCGGCGCGGCGTGTACGACACGCGGCGTGCTGGGCATAGGTGTTCCGCAGATCACATCGACGGTCGACACAGCCCGCGCAAGGGATGATTTCAAGGCGAAAACCGGTCGTGAAGTCGCTATCATCACAGACGGTGGAATGAGAACCGGCGGAGACATCTGCAAGGCACTTGTGGCCGGAGCGGATTCCGTAATGATCGGCTCTCCGTTCGCTAAAGCAGAGGAAGCGCCGGGCGGCGGTTACCACTGGGGAATGGCGACATCACATGCGGCACTACCGCGCGGCACAAGGGTGCAGGTCGGCGTCCACGGCACACTCGAGAACATCCTCATCGGACCGGCACTGGGGACAGACGGCACTCAGAACCTGCTGGGGTCGGTGAAAAACTGCATGGGATTGTGCGGCTCGAAAACACTTGCCGAGTTCCATGAGGCCGAGTTGATTGTCTCGAATTCGTTCATGACCGAGGGCAAACTCCACCAGATGGCTCAGAAAGTGGGAATGGGACGCTGATTTTCAGGGTTTCGCGTTTTTAAAATCATTTTAACGCGCTGGTTTCTTGTGTTCGTCTATATTGCGAAAGCGACGTGGAGTATTTCTTTTATTCCGCATGGATATGAGTCTGATTTCCACAACAGATTCACCCGAATCGAGTGAATGGCCGCAGAGAGATATTAAGCCGGCTCTCGGTCTCCTCGCTACCGACCCTCTTTTTCACCGGATTTCCGAAGATGCAATAACCGGTCTTATCGAGAAGGCTCTCGATATAGGCGACGAGCGGGCTGTGAGAGTGGTAGAACGCTATAAGACGAAGGACCCGCTCAGGCTTGCGCGGAACTTCGACGTTCGTGTGATTTTCGATATTACCGAACAGGGCAAAGGCAGCGCGTTTTTCGCGCTTTCGAGTTATATTTCAAATCCGGCGACAATCGTTATCTATGAGAACGCGCTGAGAAAATGCCGCGAAAATCTTGTCGCGCACGATGGGCTCGCGAGGCAGTTTCTTTCCAAACTCACTAATATCTGTGTCGCGCATGAGTTATATCATCATCTCGAACACCAGAATTTCGAGTTCGTGAATCTACTGCATAAGGTGACTATACTGGACCTGAAGGTGTTTAGAATTGAAAAAAGCCTGAGTACTCTGTCGGAAATCGCGGCGAATGCGTTCTCCCGCCGGCTGATGGACCTTCCGGCGCTCCCGTGTGTGGTGCACGAGGGTATTTTCGATCAGGATGACGGCGAAAATAATGTCGATGACGATGGGTTTTAGGCAGTGCGACTGAATTTGAAAGACGCAAGAATATAATGGACGACAAGAATAAATTGAAGGAACTCAACTTTGTGGTTATGCCACGCATGGGCCGCACATTTTACAATTTTGTTGTTTCACCTTACCTTATCGGGGCGATTGCGCTGATTATCGTTGCTGTTATCGCCGCAAACGGATTCCTCGCGTTTCAATATTACAACTTGAAAAAACAGGTACGGACCGACAGGATCAACATAGAAATAGGCGCGGAAGTTATAGCTCTTCGCGAAGAAGCCGAGTCGATCAGAAAAGACCTCGATGAACTCAAGAAGGCTAACGACAGGATCGAGGAAAAGACAGGCATATCCGGCGAACCCGGCAATGTGGATTATCTATCGGTATCGCCCAGGGAAGTCGGCATGCCCACAAGGAAAATGGTGCCGCCGGAAGTCGAATCTATCAGGGAGAACCTGCGGATACTGGGCGCGGAGATACAGTCGCGGCGCGAAACTCTCGATGTCACGGAAAAACAGGTCGAAAAACTTGTCGATAAGTTTGCGTCAATTCCTTCGATCAGTCCGGTGAGGAATCCGCGAATCACTTCAGGATTCGGCTACAGGATACATCCCATCAGCGGACTAAGGGAATTCCATACGGGGATTGATATCAAGGGGAAATATACGACGCCTATTTATGCGACAGCGAACGGGGTGGTGTCATTCAGTGGATGGATGCGCGGCTATGGCCGAGTGATCAAGATCGATCACAACAACGGGTTTCTTACTCTTTACGCACATTGTTCAAGGACTCTTGTGAAAAGGGACGAGAAGGTCAAAAAAGGACAGATCATAGCTTATGTCGGCTCCACGGGCACGACGACCGGCTCCCATGTTCACTATGAGGTGCGCTATAAAAACCGGTTTCTCAACCCGCGAAAATTCCTTTCGCTCGAACTTAAAGACATAGACAGATTATAGACGGTGGAAACGATAAGAAGTTGTCAATAATGATGTTGCAGAAGCTTTCAGATGATTTCCACAGGACTCAGGTTAATAAAACGATATGGCACCAGATAAAAGACCGATGACATACAGGGACGCCGGAGTGAACATCGAAGCCGGCGACAGGGCTGTGGATATGATACGCAGGATAACACAGTCTACGTTTACTGATAATGTGATAACGGACATCGGAGGTTTCGGCGGTCTTTTCTCGATAAAAGATGAAGTCGGGCCGGACCCTGTGCTTGTGTCCGGCACGGACGGCGTGGGCACGAAACTGAAGGTAGCATTTATGACCGGTAGGCACGATACGGTGGGGATCGACGCGGTGGCGATGTGTGTTAACGATGTTATATGCACGGGTGCGAAGCCGCTGTTTTTTCTCGACTATCTCGCGACAGGCCGCCTCGATCCGGAGACGGCTAAAGACATTGTCTCCGGTGTTGCCGAGGGGTGCAGGCAGGCCGGCTGCTCGCTGATCGGCGGCGAGATGGCGGAGATGCCCGGCTTCTACGGTGACGGCGAATATGACATCGCCGGTTTCTGCGTCGGTATCATCGACAGGTCGAAGATCATCGACGGTTCGGCGATAAAAGCCGGTGACGCGATAATAGGTATCCCGTCCTCGGGCATTCACAGCAACGGGTTCTCACTTGTACGGAAAGTAATCTTCGAGGTGAAAGGGCACGATGTGCGCGATGTGGTGGAAGGGCTCGGCGGAGCCACAATCGGCGAAGCACTGCTAACACCCACACAGATTTACGCGAAACCGATAAACGCACTCGCCGCCGGAGGTATCGTAAATGGGATAGCGAACATAACCGGGGGCGGGCTCGAGGCGAACACGAAGAGGATTATTCCCGGCGGGCTCGATATTTCAATCGACTGGAGCGCGTGGACAAGGCAACCGGTTTTCGATTATATCGCTGAAGCTGGTGGCATCGAGGAACAGGAAATGAGAAAGGTTTTTAACTGCGGGATCGGTATGGTCGTGACTGCGAGCGAAAAAGATGTGAATGAAGTAATGAAAGTTCTGGCCGGGGAAGGTATATCCGGAAAAGTTATCGGGAGTGTGAATGTCGCTTAAATCCGTCAGGCAGATATTTTTTATAAGGCACGGGGAAACAGAGATGAACGCCCAGTTGAGATGCCAGGGCAGCATCGACATCCCGCTCGACGACGAAGGCCGCGAGCAGATGGCGCGTGCCGGAAAATTCTTTAAAACTGTGCAGTACTCGACAGTGTTTTCGAGTCCTCTGATCAGGGCGAAACAGAGCGCCGAAATAGTGACCTCCGGCAGCGGTCTCGATGTGAAAACACTCGAATGGATAGCCGAACTGAATCATGGAAAAGTCGAGGGTATGAATACGACCGAGATCGAAGAGAGCTACCCGGGCCTGATGGACAGGTGGCGATATGAGCCGCATACGGTAAGATTTCCGGACGGCGAATCGCTCGCGGAGGTGGCGTTGCGAGTGAAGAACGGACTGACCGAACTGACGGCGGCACGCACGGACGGCAATGTGCTGCTTGTCACTCACCAGGTGATTTCAGGTGTAGCGCGATGTATCATACTCGGGCTTCCACTGACGATGATGTGGGAAAACAAGCTTCTGAACGGCGGCCATTTCCACTTTTATATGACGGATGAACGAATCGCGAGAATACGCGAATTCTCAGTATAGAGGGCCAGTTGCAAATTATGTTTGCAGCGCGATCAGAATTTTGAAATCGGCTCTAACCCGCATATTTCACAAATGCGGGCTAAAGAAAATAATCAAGCCGCACATCACAGGAACGCGGCAGACCGGGAGTTTCAAATGGCGAAGATCAAGACTGCTCTGATAACAGTGAGAGATAAACAGGGGGTGGCGGACCTTGCGGTATTTCTATCAAAGCATGATGTCGAGTTATACGCTACGACAGGTACGTGTAAGGTGCTGGACAAAGCGGGTGCCGCAGTCAAAGACATCGTCGAGATGACCGGTCCCCAGGACGCATTCGGAAACAGGCTGAAAATGATGTCCAGAACCGTATATTTCGCATTAACGGTCGATCCGGAAAACGATCAGGAAATGGAAGCGCTCACTAATGCGGGCGGTAAACCGATCGACTTGCTGATTTCGGATCACCTGGTGCCGAAAGACAAAATAGAAACCAGCGGAAAAACAAAAGATACTAAAAATATGGATGAAGACAGGGGCATCGGTATCGATTGCCTCATAGAAGCCGCCGCCGGCAATAAAGACCGCGTTGCCGTCATAACTTCCGCCGATCAATATGAAGACTTTAGGAAACTTTTCGTGGCAACCGGTGGCGATATCCCTGCCGGGGAACTCAGGGGCTATGCTGCCAGGGCTTTCGAGAGGCTGTCCGACTACAATATAAATAAGTACAACAACATCGCCCGCGAAGACGCAGATAAACAAGAGAAATTCGCGACACCTGTCATTTTCCTGAAGTACATAAAACACATGGACCTGCGATATGGCGAAAACCCTCACCAGCGGGCAACATTTTACAGGGATGTGCGGCCCATGGGCGTTTCTCTCTGCGACCTCGAGCTCCTGAAGGGGCCGCATCTGTCATACAATAACCTGTGCGATCTCAATTCCGCGCTGTCGATTGCCCTCGAGTTCGAGAAAGAGGGCGCAGTTATCGTCAAGCATGGGAATCCAACGGGTGTGGCGCTCGACAAGGAAATACTTAAAGCATACTGCCGGGCACGCGACACGGATAAGGTCGCCGCGTTCGGGGCGACGGTCGTTGTTAATACGCAACTTGATAAAAAAACCGCGCGTGAGCTTCTCAACCCGCACATCGAAGTGCTCGCGGCGCCTCGCTTCACCGACGGCGCCTTGAATTTCCTGAAGAACGAGAGTAAGGCTGCCCTGATGAGGGTTCTGAAGATCAATAAGGAAAAATGGGTAAAGCAGCCCGGCGCGCTGGACATCAGGAGCGTAATGGGCGGTATCGTAGTGCAGGACACTGATAATATCCTGGTGGCGGATTCAGGCCAGATCAAAGTGTCGACAAAACGCAAACCGACAAGGAAGCAGCTTGCGGACCTCGTGATGGCCTGGAAAGTCTGCAAGCATGTGAGGTCGAATGCTATTGTGATCTGCAAGGATTCGCGCACACTGGGCGTCGGCGCGGGCCAGATGAAAAGACTCGACTCGCTTAAGATCGCGCTCGAAAATGCCGGTGATGAAGCGGTGGACGCTGCACTCGCTTCAGATGCTTACCTGCCGTTCAGGAATGTTATCGACGAAGCTGCCAAACACGGCATTTCTTCAATTATCGAACCCGGCGGCGCAAGGCGCGACGAGGAGATCATCGCCGCCTGCGATGAACATAACATTTCTCTCTGCATGAGCGGCATCAGGCACTTCAGGCACTAACCATTCGCGCTCCCCGGTTTCCTTTGCGGGAAATCCGGGAAATCTCGATAACAACCACTCTACCGCGTCGCGTCGGCAACTCGGGATGGGACACGTACCAGCAGTACGCTCCCTCACCACTCGCTTGCCGGGGCTCTTTCACGCGACTTCATTTCAGATATATAAAGTGTCAAAAAACTCATTATTTTGTCTCCAATATGGTATCATTATCTAAGACCTTCAAAAAATTGGGAATGCACTTTATTTTCTTGAGAATATTATTTGCACATAAAAGATTTTGTATTCAAATTGCATGTGTTCTGCTGCTGCTGTTTTCTATGGTTCTTGCTGCTTCGGCTATCGAGATAGAATACGATCCGCAACTTATTGAAGCGGGCAGGGACCAGCAGGTCAAGATAACCGTAAAACTTCCTTTCGGGACAGAGGGCGAGGCATCTGTTCCGACATTATCCGCCGACAGGGGCAGGCTGTCTCTACTGAAACAGGTGTCCGCGACTGACTTTACCGCCTTGCTCGATGTCCCCGCCCAGCAACCGCCTCTGCCGGGCCATATCCTGCTTATGGCTTCCGCTCTGGACAATAATATGCCGGTCACTGCAACAGGTGTGGTTACTGTGTATTCGAACCTGAAGCTCAACGGCAGGACAACACCCGGCGCGGTGCTTTTCGGCACTTCGGACGGTGAACTGATCGGCAAAAGGCTGAGGGTCGGCGACGATGGGGTATACGACCTTGAAATACCCGTCACGCCTGATATTCACCGCATCGGCCTGGTGGTGAAAAAAGGCAGGGCGAAGATTACGAATCCCATTGATATCCCTGCCGGTGAAAACCTGTGGTTCATGGTCCAGGCATTCCCCGACGAACTCGAACCGGGTGAAACCGGATCGTTTGTGAACGTGTTTGTCGTGGGAGAGAACGGCGCGCCGAAATCTGCACCGGACCTGCGCCTCGAATGTTCCACCGGTGAATGCTCGAAGATCACAGAAATTGCCACCGGCTTATACCGTGCCCGGTTCACTGCATCGCCCATCTTCAGCGCTTCGCGGGCAGAAATTGTCGCTTACATTCAAGACCGTTCCAGGCGCGCTGAGATTATCTTGCAACCACCGCCGCTCGCCGCGCTGGACATCTCGGCGGACAAAACAACCGCCGTGCCGGGCGGTATTATTGCAATCACGGTGAGGACACAGGACACGCTGGGAAATCCCTATCATGGGGCGGCTGTCGATATATTTGCGGACGGCGAGTTCGCGGGCCGCGCGAAAGAACGTGACGATGGAACTTATTCATTGAAATATGTTCTGCCGACAGACGCGCCGGACGGAAGTATCGGGTTCTCGGCTTCAGTGCCTTCCGGGCCGGGACGCGGAGAGATTATCGAATCGAAAACCGCCTTCGTTGAAGTTATACCGCCTGCTGTCGAACTGTCTGTTGTCGAAGCGCCCGCCGAAGTGTCGCCCGGACAAAAAGTAATGTTCACGGTGGAGGCAGAGACTGAAACCGGTGTTATTGAAACTGATATCACACTCATTGCGACACCGGACACCGGCGAAATCGGACCTCCACAGGCAGCCGGATCACGATTCCGGTTTGAGTACACTGCTCCCGACAAATGGGACGGCGGCAGGATTGGAATCGAGTTTTCTGTGCCTGACAGGCCGGATATCGAGCCTGTGCGGGCAATCGTCAAATGGAAACAGGTGGAAACCCTGGCGGAGATGCCGGGCACAAGCATAAAATCGGAAGATACGCCCGCTGCTGAATCCGGCGCGACAGGACAGTCGGCGGGAGAAGAATCCTCGCCGACATCGGTACCGGCCGCGTTATCCGTCACTGCTTCCGCGCAGGATGTGTACCCCGGCGATACGATTACACTAACGGCGACCATCGCGGACGAAACAGGCGCGGGGATAAGCGGGTTCGATGTCGTGTTTACTGCGGACACCGGCGTTGCGGGCACGGCAGTCGACGCGGGAGGCGGGAGATATACATCCTCCCTGTCGTTCCCTCCGGATTCGGAACCAGGAATCGTGAACATCACTGCAATATGCGAATGCGGAGGGAAGAACCTGTCAGCTCCGGCAACGGTCCGGCTTCTGCCCCTGCCGCCCGCGTCTGTCGAGCTTTCAGCGTTCCAGCAGGAAGTCTATCTTGGGGCGCAGGATGAGGTGCGTGTCACTGTTGCCGTACTGGACAGGTTCGGTAACGGTGTTTCCGGTGCGGATGTCGTGATCACGGCAAAACAGGATGGAAAAACGCGGCAGGAAACCGTCACGACGGATTCGGCGGGCGCGGCGGAAACGGTTGTCGAGATATTATGGCCAGAAGGCGACATAGAGATTGAAGCCGTACCGCTGGATTCGCAGGGCGTCGGCGGCACACTCACAATAATTAAAAAGAGATATGACATATCGCGCATCGAGCTGACTGCCGCGTCGAGCGAAACGCGGGCGGACGGGCAGTCGCGTGTCGAGTTCGAGGCGCTCGCTATCGACACCGGCGGCAACGACGCCTATGGCGAACGCATAGATTTCGTGCTCAAAAACGGTTCCGGGCGGCTTACAGAAACAGATTGTGAAACCGATGAAGAAGGCCGCTGCTCCGTATATTATGTGGCTGGATCGGCGTGCGGACAGGTCGAGGTCGAGGCTTATGTCTATCGTGATGATACGATACGTACAACGAGTTCGATAACGGAAACACCGGCGATACCCGCCTCTCTGACACTTAACAACACACCGGCGCGGCTCACCGCGAACGGGCGGGACACGGCGACAATTCAAATGCTCGTGAAAGACGCGGGCGACTGTCCCGTTGCAAACGAAGTAGTCGACCTGAATGTGTCCAGCGGGCCGGGCACAGTCGTTGGCACTGCGACAACAGACAGCGCGGGCTTGGCTGCGGCAGTGTTCTCCGCCGGTCTTACTGACGGCTCCGCTACTGTTATTGCCGCGCCCCGCACATCGCCGATGGTGGTACTCACTGTCGATGTGGAACTCGACCCGTGGACACCGGCTTCATTCGACGTGTCTGCATCGCAGACAGATATATCGGCAGGTCAGAATGTGGAATTGACGATTACCGCCATTGACTCCGAAGGCTATTCGGTTACAACTTATGATGCCGCAGGAAAGTCTTTCGCGTTCTCAGGCGTGAGCGATTCGCCGGACGGAACACAGCCTTTGTACCCATCGCAGACGAGTGTCGCCGACACGTTTACCGCAGGCGCGGGCGGGGTGGCCGTCGTGCAGGTCGCGATGTATAAAGCTGAAACGGCGGCTGTCACTGTTACGGAGGCGGTCGACGGCATCACGGGAACATCACAGCAGATCACCGTGTCGGACGCCGGCCCGTATGGGATTTCGATAACATCCGGCGGTACGGAATCCGTCACGATGGCCGCGGACGGGGCTTCCACCGCACAGGTGGACATCAGCCTCGTGGATGAGTACGGAAACCCAGTGTCCGGCGCTTCGCTCGTAATACAGGTGACGCAGGGCGGCGGGAGCGTGTCGCCTTCGACTGTTACGACCGACTCGATCGGCGCGGCAACTGCGGAATACACAGCAGGTCTTTCGTGCGGCACCGGCAAAGTGGGCGTGTGGCCGCAGTCAAATACATCTGTTGCCGACGAACTTGTGATAACGCACACGGCGGCGGTTCCCTCGACACTCACAGCCGGTTCGCCGTCGTATTCAGTGTCCGCCGACAACTCGTCGACCATTCCCGTGGAAGTGGTTGCCGTAGACGCGGGCGGCTGCGAGGTGGTCGGTGAAACAATCAACTTTACAGTGGTGCCGGCAGCCGGGGCGGGAAGTGTCGCGGCATCGGCGCAGACCGGATCGAACGGCGTCGCGAGCGCTGTATACACGGCAGGCGGCGATGCCGGAACTTTCACCATTAACGCTGTAAGCAATACCGCGCCCGGCGTGTCCACATCCATTTCAGTGACGCAGATTGCGTCGGTCGCGACACAGTTCAGGGTGGAACCTGGCAGTTACAGCCAGGTCGCCGGTGTACAGTTCACTATTACCGTCACCGCGCTCGACGCAAACAGTAATGTAGTCACCAGTTACGATCCCGGCGCGTCCGCACTCGAACTGCTCGGCGCTTCGGACGCACCCGACTCGACTCCGCCTTCCGCTGTGGACGGGACATTCGTCGATGGAGTCGCCACGATACAGGTTACACTATTTAAGGATGAAACGATCACACCTGGAGTGCGATACGGCACGATCGTGGGATACGCGGGCAGCCCGGTCGATGTCGCGCACGCCGCTCCTTCAACAATATTATTTACAACTGGCGGGGCCGATGAGACGACAATTGATGCCGACGGCGGTGCGACACAACTGCCGCTCTCCGCGGTAGTGAACGACGATTACGGTAATTCCATCTCCGGCATGTCTGTATCATTCGAGACGGATACTCCCGCCGACGGCAGTGTTTCACCCGCAACCGCCGACACCGATGCCTCCGGAACTGCTGTGTCCTTATATACATCCGGCTCGGCATGTGGAGATACAACACTTACCGCCTACCCGCAGGCATACCCGGCGTTAACCGATACGATAATTGTTCACGAAACCGCCGCTGTTGTCGCTTCGATAACCGACACGGGCGGCCCGTACAGTGTCAGTGCCGACGGTGTGAGCTCCGTAGCCATTTCCGTGCGGACAGACGACGCGGGCGGATGCCCCGTTGAGAATGAAACTGTGAATTTCTCCGTCACACCGGCAGGCGGTGCGGGGAGTGTTGCCGCCACAGCCGTTACAAACTCATCCGGCATTGCCACTGTGTCATATACCGCCGGCACCTACGGCGGCAGCTTCAACGTAGTCGCCGAGAGCGATTCGGTTCCATCTGTTAATACGAACATAACTATCCAGCAAACCGCCTCCGTCGCCACAGGATTTAATGTTGTCCCGGATTCGTATTCACAGACAGCCGGAAGTGTTTTCACCGTCACTATTACAGCGATAGACGGAGGCGGAGCGACTGTCGCGGGCTACGATCCCGGCGCGTCCGCACTCGAACTGCTCGGCGCGTCGGACGCACCGGACTCGACTTCGCCCTCTGCCGTGGGCGGTGCATTCACCAACGGTGTTTCAACAGCAGATGTAACACTTTATAAAGTCGAAAGTGTCGCAATCGGGGTTCGGTACGGCACAATTGAAGGATACACAACATCGAATATCAGCGTAGAGGCGGGCAGCCCGGCGGCGGTTTCGATTACGTCCTTATCGCTGGACGAGATAACGATAGATGCCGACGGCGCGACAACAGCCCCTGTTTCGGTCGAAACGGTGGATGACTACGGCAATAACGCGCAGGCGGGAATAGAGATCACATTCGACCTCGCCCCGCCGGGCGACGGCGGCGTTTCACCCGCTACCGCCGACACTGACGCATCGGGTGTCGCCGCCACTACATACACGGCGGGCACGGCCTGCGGCGATTCGACTGTAACCGCCTATCCTACCGCGTTCCCGGCGGTTTCGGATTCGCTGCTTATACATGAAACCGCCGCTCTGCCCGCTACAATAAACCAGACGGGCGGCGCGCTCTCCGTCGACGCGGACGGCAGCAGCACGGTGAATGTACAGGTGCGGATTCTGGATGCCGGGGACTGCTCCATCGCCGGTGAGACGGTGGACTTCTCTGTGCAGACCGCCGCGGGTGCCGGAACTGTCGACGCAAGCGATGTGTCCGACGGAAGCGGAAACGCAACCGCACAGTACACTGCCGGCACCGGTGCCGGGAACTACACGGTAACCGCTGTAAGCAACAGCGTGCCGACTGTATCTAAAGACATTACAATAACGCAAAACGCACTCACGGCGACATATTTTACTGTTGTTCCCACAACGGGCTACGCGCAGACCGCGGGAGTTGTGTTCGATGTTGTCGTCACGGCGAAGAACAACCTCGGGAATACTGTCGCCGATTACGATCCCGGAGCGACGACGGTATCGTTCTCCGGAGCGAACGCAGCGCCCGACACGACAGCGCCGTCGATTGTGGACAACTCCTTCGTGTCCGGCGTCGCTACCGACCAGGTGACTCTGTACGAAGCGAACAGCTCCGTCGATCTCACAATCGGATACGGAACGCTCGAAGGCACAAGCAACAGCATCAATGTATCGGCAGGTGCGGCGGCGGCGATATCGAAGGTCGAAGGCGACGGCCAGACAGCAGCTGTTTCGACAGAGGTGGCCACCGTGCCGACGGTCAGGGTTGTGGATGATTACGGTAATCCTGTTTCGGGCGTGTCAGTTACGTTCACCGCGACAGCGGGCGGAGGGAGCGTCACAGACGGAGTGCAGACAACCGGTGCGAACGGGCAGGTGGCACCGGGCGCATGGGAACTGGGGGCGACACCGGGCACAAATACTTTGCACGCCGACGCTGGCGGCTCTCTTACGGTCGATTTCACAGCAACTGCTGTCGCCGTGCAGAATATAACCGCTGTTATCACGCTCGAATCCGGCTCGACCGACATCTGCCCCGGCGGCTCTGTCGATTTCACTGCCGCGAGTTCCTACCCCAATTCAGGATACAACTTAACTCACTGGTTCTGGAACTTCGGGAACGGCCATGAGATAAATACAGTCGATCCATCGCCCGAAACATTCAATGTCGCCAATACCTATAATATTACGCTCATAGTTTATGACGACAGCATCGACTCGGACACGGCGGCTACCACTGTCAGAGTGTCAAACAACTACAGGGAAACAATTCTCCAGGCAAGTCCCGATAAACTCGATGCCGACGGCGCAGACTTCGCCACAATACGTTCGCAGGAAATACTCGATTGCACAGGCTCCGCCATACCCGACGGAACCTCCTATACACTGTCGACAACACTCGGTACAATCGTCGACGGACCGATTGTCCTGTCGTCGGACGGCGTTATACAATTCCAGTTGCAGTCCGGCACCACGCCCGGCACGGCGGAGGTTACGGCTGTCAGCACTACTGGACTGTTGTCGGAGGACACGGTTTACGTCGACATCGGCGTCGACACGGAAATGCCGTTTGTCACCGAGTTTTCACCTGCGGGCAAGGTCAGTTCCAACTTCAGTGAAATAGAAATAGTATTCAGTGAAGATGTGGACCTCGCCCCGTCACCGAATTCTTCTTTTTTCTCTGTAACAGACGGCGGCGTGCCCGTCGCCGGTACGTGGACCTATGACGATTCATCATATACCGCCGCGTTCGAGCCGGATACTTCGCCATACAGCGTGTCAGCCACGACGATAACTGTAACCGCGAGCCAGTCCATTGCCGACAAAGCGTCACCCGCAAATTATCTCGACGGCGAATACAGCGGTTCCGCCGCGGATTTCACATTCCAGTTCGGCGGTGCAATCACGGATACAACGAAACCGACGGTGGACTGCACGTCACCGGGTTACGGCCCGGACATATCGCCTTTCAACCCGAGCGAGGAATCGACAACCATCACATTTGAAATAGCGGACGACACGGCATTATCGTCATGGAAAATGGAGATCAAAAAGGACGACACATTATACAGGAGCTATGCGGGCGCTTCCGACCCGGCTTCTCCACAGACAATCTCACAGGCCTGGGACGGCAGGGACGAAGACGGCAATGTTGTCGAAGACGACAACTACCACTTCAGGATATATGCTGTCGATTCCTCCTACAATTATTCGAATCAGTGCCAGGGCACTGTACAGGTACAGAATGAAATCGAGTTCGGAACGCCGTTTCCGTGATGTTGTTACGATCGGTATATTCGCCGCGGGCCCGTTCCCACCTTTGGTGGGAACGGGCCTGCGGTGCGCTCCCGCATCCGTTGTGCGTAATTACGGAAACAGGAGTGCCGTTGTGCCCACAGGGGAAGAAAGCAGGAACGATATAATATGATTACCGTCGGGATAAGGTGTTGGATAATATGCTGAATATTAAAAACAATAATAAAACCATGCTGCTGTCCGCAATAATAGTTTTCATCGTGGCGGCGGCATGGCACGTGTCCGCATTCGCCGGTGTCACGGCGGACAGGCAGCCCCTGATCGGTCTTAACTTCTATTCCAGGTCCGCGCCGGTCGACACATCGAGAGTGCGGATACTCGTCGACGGAAAAGACGTCACCGCCGGCGCATCCATCGACCAGTGGAAGATAACTTACAGGCCGCCGGAACCACTCGCGCCGGGCAGGCATACGGCGAAGGTCGTCGTTTTCGACATGAACGGCAGTTCGGCCATAAAAAAATGGTCGTTCACTATTGATCCCGATGCTTCGGACACAAAACCGCCCTTGATAAAATTTGTTTCGCCGACACCTGGAAACGGCGGCTTCCTCGCGGCTGTCGGCTCGAACATTGCAATAGCCGCGGAAATATCCGATGGCGGCGGCAGTGGTGTCGAACCGAAGTCCGTTTCACTGTCTGTTTCGAGAAACGGCAGTCCATTCGGCGGTTTCGGGCCGTATAAAACCTCACAAAATAACATCTATTTATGGAAGATTCCCGCTGCACCCGACGGCCGTTATGTTGTTTCCGTTTCCGCTTCGGATAAAAACGGGAACGCATCGGATATCGTCTCGACCGCCTTCACAATCGACGGAACCGCCCCTGTTATCACAAATATTTCCGCCTCTCCAGCCGAAATAGACAACAACGGCACTGTAAAAATCGCTTTCAATGTCGATGATGTTCCGGAAGCTAATGTCAATTTCTGCAAAGTGGCTGTAAAAGGCTTCAGCAGCACTATGACAAAGGAACTACGGCCGACGGCGCAGGGGCGCAATGTGGTCAGGATACGGGCGAAAGAACTCGGCGCGCGCGGCGGCAGATTCGAGGCGTCGGTTACCTGTACTGATAACGCCGGAAATGTTGCGACATCCGAAAGGAACGCCGCATTCAGCATAACAACGCCCGGCGAATTGCTTGCGGTTATCGAGTCGCCCGAACTGCGCGACACGTCGGCTTTTTCCATCGATCCACTACCCCGCTGCACAAACATGACTTCACTTCAGATAGACGGTCGCGCCCCGGCGGATGAAACGATATTGCTGCTTGTCAACGGCGCGGAATCCAGACGCGACGTGTCTATGCCCGACGGCACTTTCAGTTTCGATTCCATACAATTGTCAAACGGCTACAACGACATCGCCGCGGCTATTGAAAACGAGGACGGCACCACGGGCATCCTGACAGACGAGCAGACAGTTATCGTCGACATCGACGCGCCGGTCGTCATACCGCAGTTCCCGGCGCAGGGTGAGGAGATTTCAGGCGACGACGATCATTTCATATTCGACTATTCGGATTCCGGCGACTGCGGCATTGACACCGGGTCGATAACTCTGGTTATCGACAACGGTAACGTGCGTTGCGACCTGGACGCCGGGGATACGTCCGCGACATGTATACCGGACGAACCGCTCGACGCCGGGACGCACAGTATCGAAGCGCACGCCGCCGACTCCGCGGGCAACACCGCCGTGAATAAATGGACATTCTCTGTGAGGGCTCCGGCAGTGGACGATAATCCGGACGGCATCCTGACTGACAACCCCGACGACAGTCCGGCGGGCGATCCCGGCAATGACGGTCAGGGTGATTCCGACCAGGCCGGTGATGACCAGGGCGGCAAACCCGTCGATACGCCTGTCGACCAGCCCGGCGGAGACGCACCTGCTGACGAGCCTGTTGTCGAACCCGGCGACGAGCCGGACGCGGCACCGCTCGAAGATATTATCGACATAGAATTATATGTTCATATTGAAAAACCGAAGGATGGGTTTTCTTTCAAGGACATTCCCATTGTTGCAGGCGGCACCGCACCGGCAGGAGCGACGGTGATACTCTACATCAACGGCAGCAGATTCATAGATGTTGTCGCCGATGCCGGAAACAAATATTCATTCGATCTCGACGACATTTCCACCTTCGTTTTACCGGACGCTACAATAAGCTTTAAAGTTGTGGTGGAGTATAACGGCGAGGTTATGGAAAGCGGCCCGGTTGTAATAAATCTGAAAAATGTCAGATAAACACACAAACAATCGCAATGTTCTGTTGTTGCTGATGATTGCGCTGTGCGCGTTGCCGGTGCAACTCGGCGCACAGGTGCAGATAACCGTGCCTGAAGATCACTGGTCGATGAAGGCGATGGAGCACTTTGCTGAAAAGGGACTTGCCCCCGGATACCGGCCTGATGATTTCAGGGGCATCAACGAATACACGAGAGAAGACCTTGCACATGCCGTGGCCGCGGTAATAGCCCACTACATAACAAACCGCAACATCTTTTCTCTTGAGGACATCCAACTGCTGGGACGGCTTCGAGATGAATATGAGCCTGAACTCGGCCGCCTGGGAGGAACCAACTTCCCACAGGCGGTATCGCCCGCGGCGCAGTCGGCGATAGTGCCCGCAGGCCACTGGGCATACTCCACCCTTGCAGCTTTCGCGGCGCGTGGTCTCGTCGCGGGATATTCTGAATCCGACTTTCGCGGCGGCAGACTTTTCACAAGAGCGGATATGGCGAAGGCGGCTTCGGGCCTTATCGCGTCGAAAAGGCAACACCCCGACATTTTTTCAAAAGAAGACCTGCGGAAGATTTCTTATATCGAAGTGGAGTTTGCGAAGGAACTCGCGGCGCTCGAAAAGGCTGCTCCGTATGTTTTGTCAGGGCGAAATGTGCCCTATCCATCCACCGCCAATATCTTCAGCGCCTGGGGCTCGTCAAATGTCTATGCGAGCGTAAAAAAAAGCGAAAAATCGAATATTACTAACCGCCTGACTTATGAAACTAAAGGAAAGTTTTTAAAAACTTACTTTTCCGGCAGCATCGACAACTCATACAGGTCGGGAGCGGATATGGACTTTGGCGGCGGCTACTCATTCGAGCTGACAAAGAAACTCCTCGAATTACATTCTTCAATGTCAACTCCCGAAACAGACGCTTACGCGCTGCTCGGAGATGTCGATAATATCACCTTCGCCAACGGTCTCACGGTCGGTTCAGCCGGAGTAAAAGGAACGTTTTTATCCGCACCGTTCGGAAAGCGGTCACGCGCTGTGGCGGCATGGGGCGAAGATAGCGGAGGAGACGAGTTATGGACGTTGCGGATCGAGAAGTGGGCCGTCCCAAAGTTCAAATGGGGTATCGTGTATGTAAATGAAACAAATGACGCGGGCGACGCAATCGAAGCCGTCGGCACCGATATCGTAAAGAAAATGACATGGGGCAGCCTGACATGCGAATACTCTGATATAATCGACTCGGGCAGCGGACTGTACATTGCGGCGCAAAGGGCCGGTGTCGATGATGTGACACTTGATATGGAATACAGGTATTATCGCGACTTTACACTCGATCACAACAATCCGCCGAAGTACAGCGGCCGCTCGGGCAGTAACGGTGTCGACGAAAAAAGCATATATGGCAGGATCGCCTGGAAAAACGGGAGGCGGTGGGTACACACTATCAGCCGCGACCATGTTTATAACCCGCTCTCGGGCCGTAAAACGAACTACTACATCGGCAACGAATTCAGGCTTAACCGCGCCTGGACTATGGCATACGGACAGGAAAAGGAACAGGGCGGCGGGACAGGTGAAACAGAGAAATCATACAGGGCGCGTTGGTCGCCGGGGGGCTCGCAATCCGTTTCGCTGACATGGAAACGCGCGGCGGATGCCGGCGGACCATCCAGTACCAGCAGGATCGACTACAGCAGGAGATTGTTCGGCAACGCCGGCAAGTTCCTCTATTCATTTTCACGCAGAAAAAGCCGCGGAACGAGGACGAACTCGTCGCGTTTCAGGTTGTCAAACCGCATCAACGACAGTCTGACGACAACATTATCTTACGATTATTCGCGCAATCGCGCCGGTTCGTTTGACATAAATATAATATGGAAATTTTAAATAACAACACTGGAGACAGGTCCGGACTCTATGTTGCGGCTGCCGCCGCCGCTATTATTATCTGCTCTATTGCCGCACTTGCTTTTCTTGCCCGCGAAAACGCGAATCTCCTGCGGTACGGCAGTAGCAGCACCACACGACAGGCATCTCCGTCGCCCCTTGCGCACATCAGCGAAAAAAACGGAATGGTGACGATCAGCCGCCCCGGCGCCCTTGATAAAGAGAAAGCGGTAATCGACACCAGACTTTTTTCGGGCGACAAAATCCAGACCTCGGCAGATGCGGGCGCGAGGATACAATTCGGTGGCGATGTTTCATTTCAACTGGGCGAAAACGCTCTCCTCCAGATACAGCAGGATGTGAATGACGGCAGGGTCCATCGTCCTGTCGTCGAACTCGAGGGAGGCTCGCTAAGGGTCAAAGGCTCCGGCATCGGCAAACTGCTCGCGGGTCTCAAAACGCCCAACGCCCTGATAGAATTCGGCCAGTCACAGGTGATAACATACAGCAGGAAGCGCGATGTGCTTTCGGACTCCTATAAAGAAAGTACGAACGCCGCCGATAAAACAAGCCGGAAATATTCTCCGGAACTTTTATACATCGATGCTGTTCAGGACTATATTCTTACCGCCTCCATTATCGAGCAGGATCAGCAGCGGATCGAGAGACTTCTGGACCGGGCGAAGCACAGTTGTTCAAAAGGCGATTCCGCCGCTTGCAGCAAGGAATCCGGCTCGGCCTGGAAGGAGCTCGCAAGCGTAAGGCTCAGTGAGGAAAGCGAGAAGGACTTTGATGTAACTATATCGATCGACAAGTCGGGAAAAGAAAGGATCGCTGTCGACAGGGGCGCGATCTCGGTGAGTGTGGCCTCTGCCAAAATCTCTCTTACAGAAGACGACAAACCGCTAGAACTCGAAAAAGATATTCCTGTCGAGCCTGTGGAAAAGTCCGGCGAAGAACTGTTCTTAAATGTTGAATCCATTGGATGGAATTGAGATGTACGCGCCTTGTGGTGTAATATCATTATGCGCATACCGGAAATGGCAAACTGAATGAAACTTGTTTACAAACTGACAATCATGGCGGCGATAATCGGCATTCCGCTTGTTCTGAGCAATGTCGTTTTTATTCGCATGACCCGATATGAACTCGAACAGAACATTCGCGAAAGGCAACTTGATCTCGCGAGGAACCTCGCCGCTCGGACGGACTTTTTCTTCGATGATGCCGAAAACCGCATCGAGAGCCTGTTCCTGACCCATGGTATAGATAAAATGAAACCTCTGGAACTCGAAGAATTCCTTTCACCGCTTGTCAACCAGTTTGCTTCCGTCAGGATTATTACGGTGCTCGACAGGGACAAAACCCCGGAGACGTTGCTGTTCGATCCCGCCGAAATATCGCCCGGCGATTTCGTTCTACATGTCTCCATGGTCCCCGACACCGCCCCGTCCGAAGTTAAAGAACACATAAACCTCATTAAAAACAGCGGCGAGGAATACAGGCGCAGGATATTTCGCTCGGATGTATATTCCGACAAATCGGGTAAAAAACTTCTCATGACCATCGCGCGTCCGTTCCCGGACGGGCGCAGAACTCTCGGGGTCGAGATATCCCTCGACACACTCGAAGACGTATTCGCGTCCGAAAAAATAGGCAGGGCGGGCACGGGCGCGGCCTATCTGGTGGACGGCAGCGGAAGGCTCGTTGCGCACAGTGACCGGCAACGGGCACTTTCCAGAGAAGACATGACAGTCATTCCCGCCGTGAAGAAAATGCTCGGCAGGAAATTCCAGATGGCGGCGGACTTTAAAGATATTGACGGCACCGAAATGCTGGGCGCGTTCTACACAGCCTACTCCGCCGCAGGCGGCTGGCATGTCGTTGTGCAGGAACCCCGCAGGGACGCTTATTACACAGCCGACCTGATGCGCATACAGGTTGGTATCGCCATACTATTGAGCATTATTTTTGCTGTTGCGGCAGGCCTCTTCATTACCTCGACCGTCACACGCCCGCTCTATAAACTCGTCTTCGGCGCCGGAGAAATCGGAAAAGGCAACCTCGCGCATAAAGTCGACATCAGGGGCGGCGGCGAGATGGCCATGCTGGCGGACGCTTTCAATCACATGGGCGGCGCCCTCTCCGAACGCGAAAACGCTATCGAAAATATAAATCGAACCGCAAAGCTCATCAGCACAATTATCGACAGGCGGCAACTCGCGGAAAATGCGCTGCTTGCGCTCGAGAGCATCGCCGGAACATCTGTCATTTCCGTCGCGATCCTTGAACGTAATGATCCGCCTCCAAAGATTTACTCGATAATGAACGGGCAAAAGACAGAGGCCGCCCAACTGCCCGAAGCGCTTGCCCATGAGATAGCGAGAGTCGCGACAACCGGCGTCCAGGTTCTGTTGGACGAGGACACAGGCGACAGGCTCACGGACAGACACCTTCCCGCCGTATTGCTTCCCGTGATATTCGAAGACAACATTAAAGGCGTAATCACACTGGCGGGGCGTCCCGACCGCCGGCCTTTCACCCATACCGATCTGCACCTTTACGGCATCGTCGCTTCTGCCGTTGCCGTTTCGCTCCGAAACATCGAATTGCTCGAACAGACTGTCGAGAAGACACGTATGGAGGAGGAACTCAAAACCGCGCGACTCATTCAGAGCACTCTGTTCCCGAAACATCCGCCGGAAATACCGGGCCTCGACCTGTCGGGTTTCATCCAGTCCGCCTCGGAAACAGGCGGCGACTGGTACGGCTTCGTGCACGAGCCGGAAAACCGGCGCATCGCAATCATTATCGCGGATGTCACCGGCCACGGTGTTCCGGCCGCCATCGTAACGGCGACGACACACAGCTTTTTCAAAACTCTCGAAATATTCAGAACCGGCTCGGCCTACGAAGATGAGGAAAAACAGAGAGAATGCGCCGGACAGGTGCTCGAAGGCGGTGGTTTCTTCGACCCGTTGTCACCCGATTTCATGCTCAGATGCCTCAACAAGATCATACTCGAATCCACCGAAGGCAAGCTCGTTATGACACTTTTCGCCTCCGTCTATTATTACGAAACAGGCGTGATGGACTATGCGAACGCGGGCCATAATCTGCCGCTGATTTTCAGGGAATCCGGATTCGGCAAAAAGAAGCAACTGAAAACCACATACATCAAGGCGCGTGGTATGCGGCTTGGAGACGAAAAAACTGTTTCATATAAAGTGCGCCGCATGCAGCTCGAACCGGGTGACGCTATCCTCTGGTACACGGACGGCTTGGTCGAGTGCGTGAACTCCGATGGCGAAGAATACGGCATGGACAGGCTCAAGCGGGTGTTCGAAGAAAACGCGAAGAGAAACTCCGAAACGATAAAAAACAACCTGCTCGGAGACGCGGGTCGTTTCTACGGCGCAGAGACGCAGATCGACGACATCACATTTGTCGTCGGGCGCGTCAACGAAATATCGGCCCTCTCCGGGACCGGCACCGACACCCCTGCGGCACGCCGGAATGAGAGCGCCGCATTTGAAAATGCGATCATCGCGGCGGGCGACCCGGAACTCAGGAAGCAACTCGCCTGGCAGCTTGGCGGCTACGGGATCGAAGTCGTGCAAGTGCCGGACTCGGTCGATGGACTGGAAAACTACCAGCCGGAAAGATGTGACCTTTGCATCGTTTCCATGGGCGGCGTTATGGAAGACCTCGGGTTCGCTACAAAACTTGCGTGCGACAACCCGGACTCGGAAATGATTTTCCTTTGTCCTTCAGATTTCGAAGATGTGATTCCCATCATCTCCGAACAGGGTTTCCCGCTTCGACTCGTAAAGCTCGGCGGAGAACATTCGCTGCACATCTCGCAGTGTCTGATAAGAAAAATCGTCGCGCCGGGCAGCACGGACCCCGGCCTCGCGAGCTGCATGGCAAAAGGCACCACGCTCAACAAACTGTCGACCCACGACACTTTCTCAAGAATTGACGATATGCAGCCCTTGTTCGACCTCGCTTCCGCGTCCGGTTTCGACAATCATAACCTGAACCTGCTGAAGTCCATCGTCGATGAATTGCTGATGAACGCAATGTTCGATGCGCCGCGTGACAAAAACGGCAATCCGAAATATGCCGACACTCGAAGATCGCAGCGGGTTGTACTGGATGACGGAGAAGCGCCTGTCGTCGAATATGGGGTTGACGATGATTTCTTCGGCATCTGTGTCACGGACCCTTTCGGCGGCCTCACGAGGGAAACGATACTCGATTACATGGAGAAAAGGATTTACAGCAGGGAAAAACATGTCGATCACAGCGGCGGCGGCGCCGGCCTCGGCCTCTATCACCTTTACAAAATGTGCGATCATCTTATATTTTATGTAGTGCCCGACAGAAAAACTGAAGTAGTTTGCCTGTTATGCCACGGCAGTGATTCAAAACCCCGCAAAAGGGGTATAAAAACTTTGAGTTTCATCGAGGGGAGAGCGTCAAGTGGATAACGAATCTCAACTGACGACGAAAAAGGAAAAACGCGACGGAGCGGTTGTTCTCACACTCGAGGGCGTGATAAACGAGCGGACGAACCTGGACGAGGTCCTCAAAGATGTGCCCGAGGGAAAGCTGATAATCAATCTTCGGGGCATTACGAGAATCAACTCATGCGGTGTGCGCGACTGGGTGAACGCCATCCGGCCGCTCGCAGGCAAATGCGACATCGAGTATGTCGAATGCTCGCGTGCGATTGTAGATCAGCTTATTATGATCACAAACTTTCTCCAGCCCGGCAGGATCGTTTCCTTCTACGCGCCCTACTATTGCGAAGAATGCAAGAAAGCACATGAAGTGCTCGTCAACATTGCGGAACACTTTGACGCTGACGAAGATTTCGAAGACGCCGAAGCCCCTGATTTTGAATGCCCCAAATGCGGCAAGGTAATGGAATTCGCAGAAGATGAAGCGACATACTTTTTCTTTTTGGCTGAAGATTGATAGTAAACTAAAGGGTTGCGCATGAACATAAAATTCTGGGGAGTTCGCGGGTCGATCCCAACGCCCATAACAACTGGTCAAATCAGGAGAAAAGCCGAACAATTACTGAAAAACGCCGGCAATATCGATCTGGACGACGAACTTGCCGTGAAAAGATTCATCGACAGCCGATCAATAGTTGATCTCGGCACAGTCGGCGGCAATACATCGTGCGTAGAACTCAGGGCCGGTGATTCCATTTTTGTATTCGACGCCGGTTCCGGAATTCGCTCTCTTGGTCTTGAACTTATGAAAACAGAGTTCGGCAACGGCGGCGGTGAGGTAAATATTTTTCTTAGCCACACACACTGGGACCATATCATGGGGTTCCCTTTTTTCACACCGGCTTTCATTCCCGGCAACAGGATCAATTTCTTTGGCTGCCACGACAGGCTCGAAGAAAGGATCACCACACAGCAGGCCCCCGACCACTTCCCCGTTTCCATCGATACTATGGCCTCTGAGAAAACATTCAACATCCTTACACCCGGCGAGACGGTCGAGATCGGCGGCGCGAAAATTATTCCGTTTAAAATGTCACATCCCGGGGAAGCCTTTGGGTACAGGGTCGAGTTCGACAGCAAGGTTTTTGTCTATGCGTCGGACACAGAAATGAAAAGCACGAAGGAAGAGGACACAAAATATCTCGCGAAGGCTGATCTCCTTGTCCTCGATACGATGTATACAATCGGCGACGTACTCACGAAAACAGACTGGGGCCATTGCTCGTCGCTTATCGGTGTGGACCTTGCGCATGCCGAGAATGTGCGCCGGCTGGCTCTCTTTCACCATTAACCGACATACGACGACTTGAAGCTTGGAAGAATTCTTCGAAAAACACAGGTTTACAGTGAAAGAACTTACCCCGAAATGGAGCTCGATATCATTCTTGCCTGCGAGGGTATGGAGATTCGGATTTGACTTTGTCTGCGTTCCCAAGGTCCACTTGGAAACGATGAAACAAACTGATCTTGACGATGAACTCAGGGAGACATTACGATGAAGAATCTCCTCACCGCACGTGAAGCGCTCGAATATCTCGGTGTCGGTAAGACACAGCTTATCGAACTGATTAAAAACGAGAAACTCCCCTTTGTCCGCATCAGCGGATACACGCGGTTTCGCATTCAGCACCTCGATAAATGGATCGCGGAAAGAACTTCCACTGTAGATGATTTTCCCGGTGTGATCGACGAAATCGATAAAGAAATCGAGTCGTCGGAAATACAGGCGCCTGCCAGGAAAAAGTCCACGGAACCAACTGTGGAAAGTCCTCCCGAACTTTCCGTCTCGAAGCATTTCGGGATCGAAGAGATACGAGATGATTTGTGCCTGACCGTATTTGATAATGACCGGCCTGAACCCGTGGCGGATGAGATAAAAGAGGTCCTCGGGGACATCGGTATAATTTCAAAAGCCGATGGATTTATCAAAGAAGCAATTGCCGCTCCCGGCAAGCCGGTCAGGATCGGAAATGTCGTTCACACATTCATCGACGATATAAATATTTGCGTATCGGAAGATAAGCTGAAAGCATATCTATACATCAGCCCCGGCGCGACGAGCGCGAATCCTGCGAGTGTCCTTAAGGCGCTCGCCGAAACAGGAATCAGGCACGGCCTCGCCTCGACCCTTATCAGGGCGGCGGGCGACAAAAACATCAGGGGCAGGCTTCTTGTCGCGGCGTGTGGTTCGGTGCCGGAACCCGGCGGAGAAGCGCGACTCACGATCAACTTCGACACTCCACGCAGTTTTCACCCGAAGTCGCTCGAATCGCCAGACATCGATTACAGTGAATTTGAAAACATTTCAAAAGTGCGGAAAGACCAGATACTTGCTGAACTGATTATGCCCGAAAATGCGCGCGACGGCATGAATGTTTACGGCGAAACAATAAAGTATAAAACCGGCGCTCAGTCGCTTCTCAGGGGCGGCGCAAACACTTATTTTTCAGAAGACAAACTGCGTCTGCACGCTGCTCAGGAGGGTGTCGCATACTGGAAGAAAAACACTATTTGCGTGGACGCGACACAATATTTGCCCGAAGTCGGCTATGACACCGGCAATATCGATTTCGAAGGGCGGGTCATCATCCATGAAAATGTCAGACCCGGGTTTTCGCTCACAGCCGGCAGGAAGATAATTGTAAAGGGGCACATCGAAGCGGCAAAAGTTGTTTCGCACATCAGCAGCATAGAAATACGAGGCGGAATCCGCGGCAACAGAAAAGCGCTTCTCGTCTCGAAAAGAAACATATCAGCCGCGTTCGCCGAAAGATGCCACCTGCATTCGGGCATGAATATTGTTGTCGAATCATCTATCGTCGGAAGCGAAGTGTATGCCGCGAAGTCAGTAAAACTTACAGGGGAAAACAACCGGGTCGTCTCCAGCAATATCACTGCCGGACAATCGATAAGCGTTTTTGCGGCCGGCTCACCTAATCACAACAAAACCGTCCTGAAAATCCAGCAGCCTGCTGATGACGGCTCTCTCTCCGAGCGTCTCTACCTCGAAAAGCTTATCGCAGAACTGGACAATGAAATAGCGCTGACAAAACAACGTATCAAGCGGCGCGCCGAACAGAAATCAATAGCAAAAAAAACAGAAGAAAAGAAGCTTGCCGCGCTTCGGAAACAGATCAAGCAGCAGGAGAAGGCGCTTGCGTCTTTCCTGCAGTGGACTTCCGACGATGAACGGATATTTATCGATGTCGCGGGCATCGCGCATCCGGGCGTCGAGATATGTATTGAAGATGCGGCAGTGGAAATAAGAGACCCGATTGAAAACAAAAGATTCTATTACTACAACGGGAAAATAGCCGTGAAAGATATACCCGGGTGATTGAGCCGATTGCAAAATTCTGATTCTGTTGAGGTCGGCTGTTATTGTCCATAGTTGCGTTGTCGGTGTAAAATCGTCCTCGACGTACTCTACAAGTACGCCTGCAAGGATTTTACACCTCCGCCTTGCTCTTGACAATTTCGCTCGACCTCGCTACGAACATAATTTCGCAAATGGCTCGATTGAAAAGTATTTCATTTCCGGTGGCTGGCAAGGTTTTGGGGGGGAACTATTCGACAAGAGCCGTTATGGTCGATATGAATTTATCAGCAGTGAAAGGTTTTTTCAGGAAGGCGTCAGACAGAGCGCCCGGGCCGACAATGAGGTTGCCCGGTTCATTGCCTGAAAACAGTACGATTTTAATATTGCTGTCCAGCTTTTTAAGTTCGCGGCAAAGGTCAAGTCCGCTTGTTCCTGAAAGCCGCTGATCGACAATAACAACGTCTATTTCGTTCGCCCGCTCACGGGCCATCCTCAATCCGGTCTCCGCGTTGCCGGCAGTGTAGAGGTTTATGCCGTTCAGGGATGCAATATTCTTTACAAGGCTCAACATAAGCCGGTTGTCGTCTATGGCAAGCAGTGTGAGGCCGTGCGCAGCGGAAGCAGCTTTGATCTTTTTGCCCTTCGGCATCTTTTCATTATCACCGGTTTCAGGCTGAACCGGCAGGTAAATTTCAACTGTTGTCCCGGTGCCCTCGACAGAATGGATTCGTATCGAGCCGCCGTGTCCACGCACAGTTCCATAAGCCTGGGCAAGCCCGAGCCCCGACCCCTTGCCCGCGGGTTTTGTCGTAAAGAACGGCTCGAAAACTCTTGCCCTGACATCCTCCGGAATGCCTTCTCCGGTGTCCTGGATTCGAATCAGCGCATAAGTCCCGCCGGTCAATTCTTCCGGTGCATTGGACCCCGTTCCTTTAAGCGAAACCACATTTGATTCGATGATTAGTTCGCCGCCGCCGGGCATGGCATCGCGGGCATTGATACATATATTCAGAAGCATTTGCAGAATCTGGTGCTTGTCTGCCATACATGACAGCGAGCCTCCTGCCAGAGAGCTGCGAATACTTATTTCAGGCGGGAATGTCCTCTCGACAATTTCACAAATATCTTCGACCACATCGTTGATATTGCAAGGATGCCGCTCGGTGTTTTCGCTTCTGGAGAAATCAAGAAGTTGGGACACCAGCGATTCCGCCATACGTGTCGCTTCAATGATGCTTTTCAGATCACTATCGACATTATTTCCGCCCCGGGACTTGCAGATGCCCGTCTCGGCGAAACCCCTGATTACTCCTATAGTATTATTGAAGTCGTGCACAATGCCGCTTGCAAGTGTCACCAGCGCTTCCATCTTCTGTATGTGGGACGCGCGTTGCGTGAGGCGCAACTCTTTCTCCTCGAGGTCTTTGCGATTTCTGATATCTTTGATAAAAGTAAGAACCCCCGTGTAGTCCCCACTTTTATAATATGCGGAGTTTGTAACAATCACCGGCATTTTCGTGCTGTCTTTTCGCGTCAGCATACATTCGACAGTTTCCAGCCCCGCGCCGGTTTTTCTCTCTGTATGATATGAGAAAAAATCCGTCCACTTTCTGCCGATAACCTCGCCGCTGCTGTCATAACCCAGCATCTTTACAAATCCGCCATTGGCAAAAATGACAGTCCCCTCTTCGTCTTCTATCATTATTCCATCTTCTGTTGAGTTGACGATTGTCTGGAATATATCTGCTGTGATGAGGTGAGAATCTATGCCCGACTGAATCCGGAATTCTTGCAGATTGACGAGTTCGCGCAGTCTTTTGTTCTCTTCTACGACACGATTATATGCCGCTTCGAGACATTCTCTGCTCTTTAACTCACTCTTTTTACTCGGTTTCTTCAACACTGTCCATCAATTATTAGTATTATTTATATTATTCTGTTAAATTATTACATTCATTCACCCTGCATACTCATTATAACTACCAACCGGCATTTAAACAAGTGTCCAAATATATATGTTCAGCTAACCCGGATTTCTCACAAAGAAATCCGGAAAATCGCTATAACGCCTGTTATACTGCGTTGCGGCGGCGATTCGGGATTGGTCACATACCTGCAGTATGCTCCCGCACTACTCACTTGCCACGCCTTATATTACAGGCATTCTCCCGATTTTTGGCCCGCACTGGTGAAATATGCGGGCTAATACCAACACTGTTTACTTAAGGTCATGCCCAGCCACAGGCGGGACGCCTGTGCTACTGTATCTCACAGCATCGCGGCAGGTACGACAGGCGTCTCGCCTGTCGTAAAAAGCATTAAGTAAACGGTATTTGGGCGTCTAATACAGGCAACTGCTTGTTTCATATCGTTTTCCTGAACTGTTTGCGGAATAATAAAACTGATTCCGCTGTGTGGTTGGATTACAAAGGACCGGTCGCCGATTGCGTTCTCTGCCCTGTTGCATCTATAATTCATCACAGCCTGAACAAGTGGACCCACATTTCATGGAAACTGCAAAAAACAACCCGACTGCTGAACTTGCTGCGAAAAACGCCGAGCAGAAAGACCGCTACTGGCGTACTCTTATTATCCTGTCTTTCATATTTTGCGTATTCCACCTATTTGTTCAGGCGCGCGCTCCCGTCCACGATGGCGACTCTTTCGAATACGTCGGCATAGCCCGCAGCATTTTCGAGACCGGGCACATGCGCGAGGACCTGCTGCGTACTTATACTGTCAAAGACCAGCCTCTGCCCCATCCGCCCGCCCTGCGCGCCAATCTCTATGTTTATTTTCTCATTCCATTCTATGCCGTATTCCGCACGAGCCAGTGGGCGTTTCTGGTCCCTTCATTCATCGGTCTGTTCCTGTTGCCGCTTGTCACATACCGTGTGGGCAAGCGCATGTTCTCGCAGGAGACAGGATTCATCGCAGCGCTGCTCATAATGTTGTCGCCCAGTGTGCTGCGCCAGTATACATTTATGGACCCCGGACTGCCGGAAGTCTGGCAGATGATGATGTACCTTTTCTTCATATTGATGCTTGTCGAGGAGCGGTATATTGTAGCGGGACTGTTGATGGGACTCGCGTTTTCGTTCAAGCGAAACAGCATCATGTTGATCCCCTCGGCACTTGTGTGGCTGATGCTCTTCAGGCGCAAACAACTGTTCGGTATTCCAGCACTGAAACTATTCGCTGCAGCGGGTCTGCTCGTGGTGCCGTTTCTGCTGAGGGCCTGGATGCTTTTCGGCTCGCCGCTGTACACGGAACAGTTCGTGGGAGTGTCGCGCGCGTACAGTCCGTCCGGAACAGTCGTGCGCGAGCGCTTCGACAGGGGCGACCTCTTCGGGATCATCTTCAACTACAGCGCCTACAACGAATCGCCGCCACTGGAAAAGCACCCGCCGCTTCGCGAACACCTCGCGAGCATCATGCAGGTCATCCGCACAAATACGAAGATGGTGATCTTCGGCAGGGAGACGGGCATATTTTATCAACCCGGGATTTTTCAGGCATTCGGATTCCTGGTGTTTCCGTTTTTTCTGCTCGGATTGTTGTTTTCGCGGCTGCGACCGGATGTCAGCCTGGCGTTTCTGATAGTATGCTTCCAGATAGCGCTGCACACGGGGATGGCTATCTATTCCGACAGGTATCTTCTGTGCGTTATGCCGCTTGTTTTCCTCGTGGCCGCTCAGGGCATGAGGTATTCGTTCGACTGGCTCAAAAAACATTTCTCCGGTATTAATTCGCTGAAGCTGGCGATGGGGCTCGTGATATTCATACTTTTGAGCGACTCGATGCCGGCGCTCATTTTCAACGCGGTCCGAACACTCCAGCCGCCGCGCGACAGCAGGATACACGAACTCGAGACCACCTGCGACTACCTCAAGCGCAAGACCGGCCCCGACGACACTATCATGACTTATCCCTTCTTCTCGACTCACTTCATCTGCCACAGGCCCACCGGCGCAGTGCCCTGGGGCGACATGCGTGTCGTCGCTACTGTCTTAAAGAAATACGATATGAAATATCTCATATATACACAGGTCTGGCCCGGCGACCTCTTCCCCGACCTCCCATTCGCCGACCGCGTCGCGCGTGGCAAGTTTATCTCTCTTTTCAAGATAGACCCCGCACGACTCGCGCAATATCTCGACGATCCGCAGGACTATTACATCAGCAAACTCAATCCCGCGAACTACTTCCTGTCCAACCGCTTCAATTTCGAGATTTCGCCGCCGGTATACAAGCTGCTGTCGAAAATATCGCACAGCACCCCGGCGGGTGTTCTGTTATATCTGTTGCTCGCCATCTTCTTCGTGTTCTCTTACAACCGCGTCGGTTTTATGAAAAAATCGCTGCCCATCGCGGCGATCGTCCTGTTTTTCGCGCTGCTTATCGTGTGGAACATCTCGAAGATGTTCGAGCCGTTCAGCAAAGCCAGGCCGCAGGTCTCGAAGATACAGGCCGAACTCTTCGTGCCGCGGATACCCGAGGAAAAACGTGAAATACTCATGGTCGTCAAGACAGCGAGAAATGCGCCGCTGGTCGAGAACGATCTCGCGCCGCTTTTTAAAAAAACGCTGGTAGTTCCCGAGCAGCCGGAGCTGGTGCCGGGCCGGACGACCGTATTCCTGCCTGTGCCGCCCGTCGGCAAATGGCTCGGCGACGAGTACGACTTTGCCGCAACCGTCGAGATACAGAAAGCACGCATCAGGGCACAGCAGGAATTCATCGACAAATATACACGCAAAGGGTATCACGCCGCACCCGTCTACGGCGGCGTTTTCGTTTACTGATACAAATATCATGCGAGCACTGATTCTTTTTCTTACAGGTCTTTTCCCGTTTCTGTTTGTCAATGGAGCGATGGCATTTGTCGTGCCGCCGCTGCCGGCGCTGACTCTGGTGCTGTGCGGCGGTTATGCGGCGGTGCGGCTACGGCGCGAGCGGGGCGTCGAGCCTGGCCGCACTGCAAAACTTCTCTATGCCGCTTATTTCGCGTTGCTCTTCTTTTTTCTATTTTTTCTTTTCAGATTTTCCGTCTATCACTACGCCGCCGTGCTGCTGCCCGCGCTCGCGGCCTGCATCGCACTTGCGGCGGCACGCAAACTGCGTGTGGAACTCGCGGCGGGTCTGCTCCTGAATATAACGACCCTGTGCGTCTTCCTTCTTTTTCTCCCGCCGCGCTGTTCCGACAAGTTGCTCGACCGCATCAATACGGAAAAGTATATCCGACCGGTTTTCCTGTTTATGGGCAACACGACGAGGCCCGACCGCGGCGCGTTCCGCTTATATGACGGCGTCAGGCGGATAACGTCGAACTCCGACGAGTCCAGGCTCTTCTTCACTGCAAAGGGCAAGGGGAATGAAAAAAACGATGCCGGTTTTTACAGCCTGCGCAGCATAGACCCGCGCATCCCGGGCAGCGAAAAACCCATCCGCTGGTCGTCGAGCCGCATATACGATGCCGAGCTCACTCCGGATGAGAAATATCTGCTCGCCACAGACTACGACAACGGCAAACTCCTCAAGCTGGATGCCGCCACTCTCGAACCCGTCGAGTCGAGACCGACAAATCCATACCCGATGTTTATTGTCGTCGACAGGATTTTCAACCGTGCATTCGTTACGCACGAGGGGAACGGCACGATGATCGAGTTCAGCCTGCCGGACCTCGAGCAGAAACATAAAAAAAATGTTTTCGGCTCGCCGATCGATGTTGCGGTCGACTGGAACAGCGGTGAGATGTATACGTCCAACTGGATGTTCCCGTACATGCTGAGCGAGATCGACCTGCATCTGCTGAAAAAGATCAGGGTGAAATTCCCTCTTTCATTCGTCGGCGGCGGCGTCGCGCTCGATTCCGCGCGGCGACGTGTTTACGTGTCGAACTCGATGTCGGGAAAAGTGTTTGCAGTGGACCGCGACACGTTCGGAACAACAGGCACACTGCGTGCAAAACCCGGCGCTCGACCTGTGCTTGTCGATGAAAAAAGAAAACTCATTTATGTCGGTAATATGCTTGGGCCAGACCTGTTGATATTCGGCTTCGACCATCGCCGCGTCGGCAGCGTCTACGTAGGCCGCAACTGCCGCGCTCTCTATCTCACGCCGAAAACCAACCGTCTCCTCGCCGGCACGGCCCTCGGCATCTTCGAGGTCAATGTCGACCTGCTGCTGTATGACGAAAGACAAAGATCAACACGGAGGGCACAGAAACCCGGAAAACACGGAGGTTGAAAAGGTATTTCCCTCTGCGTGCTCTGTTTTGTTTTCTTGCTGCTTCGCACAGGTGCTCAAGTCACAGGATATTGCCGCTCTCCCGCCCCGATTCGGGTTTACATCCGGTGGAACATGATATATTATGAATTCACAAAGAGTATTGGGGGCCATGTTTTGGAGAAGAGGACGCAGAAAGTAGCTGTCGGTAGCGACCACGCCGCTTATGACATGAAGGCGCAGGTTATCGGTTGGCTCGATGGCCAGGGGTATGAGGTGGTGGATGTCGGCACGGATTCCAGGGAATCGTGCGACTACCCGGTTTTCGCCCATGCCGCGGCAGAAAAGGTGGCCGCCGGTAATTGTGATAAGGGAATACTTATCTGCGGTTCAGGCATAGGCATGAGCATGGCGGCAAATAAAGTGACGGGCATCAGGGCGGCGCTATGTTCGGAGCCATATTCGGCAATGTTGTCGAGGCGGCACAACGACTCGAATATACTGTGCCTCGGCGCAAGACTTATCGGGTCCGACATGGCGATCGAGATTATCACGAAATGGCTCGAAACAGAATTCGAGGGCGGACGCCACCAGCGGCGGGTCAGTATGATCCAGCCGGCTGACGATGATGATATGGACCTTTGACGCACTGGCGGCAAGCACTTTTTATGCTGACATTATTTAACGACATGCCGGGCTGCTGTTCGGATGTACAACGGTCGGCTTTTGTCGTATTTCCCATAAAACAGATTTTTATTTAGAGCCAATTGCACAATTATGTTCGTAGCGAGGTCGAACGAAATTTTTCAGAAGCAAGGCGGAGGTGCAAAATCCCCGCAGACGTACTCACCGAGTACGTTGAGGGTGATTTTGTGCCGACAACGCAGCTATGTACAATTGCAGCCGACCGCAGCCGAATCAGAATTTTGCAATTGGTTCTTTAGAATAAATGAGGATGTATCGGAATATTCACAATTATTGTGGAGTGATTTGTTATGATGAAATTACTGACAGCGGCACAGATGCGAAAACTCGATGAGACTGCGATTAAAGATATGGGCATTCCAGGTATTGTGCTGATGGAAAACGCATCCAGGGGCCTGTTTAAAGTGATCAGTAATGAGATGGCCCCGCTGGACGGCAAGTACGCGCTGATTGTTTGCGGAAAAGGGAATAACGGAGGCGACGGTTTCGCTGTCGCGCGCTACCTGCTGAACGCGGGCGCGACGCCCGAGGTTGTGCTGGGCGCGAAACCGGCGGACATAAAAGGCGACGCGAAAACCAATATGGAGATTTGCGTCAGGATGGGTATCCCGGTGATAAGTATTACCGAAGCGAAAAAACTTTCTCCACTACGAAACAGGGTCAAAAAAGCCGACCTGCTTGTGGACGCGTTGCTTGGAACAGGTGTTAAAGGTGAGGTGAAACCTTTTTATCTGAAAATTATCAAAGCAATCAATAACGCGGATTGCCCGGTGTTCGCGGTGGATGTGCCGTCCGGGATAAGTGTCGACGAAGGGCGTGTTTATAACGGCGCGGTCGAGGCGGACCACACGGCGACATTCGGCGCTGCGAAAATCGGGCTTTTTGTGCATCCCGCCGCGGAAAAAGCGGGCAGTGTCTATGTCGTGGACATCGGTATCCCCCGCTCTCTGCTGGATGAAACAGAACCGGCCGCATATCTGACGACACTGGATTATGTGAGCAGAATATTTACGTTCAGGACGGACGACGTGCATAAGGGCGATTGCGGTAAAGTGTTGATTGTCGGCGGTTCGCGCGGCATGTCGGGCGCGACGATACTGGCAGGCGAAGCGGCGCTGCGCACCGGCACGGGCCTGATATATCTGGCTGTCCCGCGTGGACTCAATAATATTATCGAGCGAAAATTTACTGAAGCGATTACTCTGCCGCAGGATGAAGACAGCCGTGGCCGCCTTGCGTTGTCCGCCGCAGGCGCGATCGTCGATAAACTCGAAGATGTCGACGCCGTGGTTCTCGGTCCGGGCATAAGCGTGACGGACGGAGCGCAGGAGATTGTCGAAAGAGTCGTCGAGGAGTGCCGTGTTCCGCTGCTGATAGATGCGGACGGACTTAATTGCATCGCTCGCGACCCTGATGTTTTGAATATAGCGCGCGCGCCTGTTGTGCTGACACCGCATCCGGGCGAGATGGCGCGCCTGACCGGAAAGAAGATTTCCGATGTGCAGGCGGCGAGGTTCGAGACGGCCCGTGATTTTGCGATGGAATATTCGGTGATAGTCGTGCTGAAGGGGCCGAACTCGCTGATTGCGACACCCGATGGCGCGGTTTACGTAAATCCGACAGGCAACGGCGGAATGGCCACAGCGGGCAGCGGCGATGTGCTCAGCGGTATCATCGGGTCGCTGCTCGGCGAGGGCATGGAGCCTGAACTCGCGGCTATGACTGGTGTTTATCTGCATGGAATGGCCGGTGACGCGGCTGCTTCCGAGTCGGGACGCCGCTCGATGATCGCTTCGGATATCGTCTCTTCGATTGCATCGGCTGTCAGAAAGATTTACGAGGCTGCCGTTTAGCCTCGCATATTTCACCTGTGCGGGTTAACAGCGTTTGCGCGTGAAGCTGCGAAAGGGAAACAATTATGAGAATATTCAGGCCGATCTGGGCCGAAATCGATTGCGATAAAATCGAACACAACCTCCGACTTGTCAGGGCGCGTGTCGGGGACGATGTGAAAATCATGGGCGTAGTGAAGGCGGACGCTTACGGACACGGCGCTGTCGCCGTGTCGCGCTCGCTGCTGCACGCCGGTGTCGATTGCCTCGCCGTGGCATCGCTCGAGGAGGCTGTCGAGCTTCGCGACGCAGGTATAGAGACCGACATCCTTATCCTCGGCTACACGCAGCCTTCATGGGCCGCTGAAGTCGTCGAGGGCGATTTCATCCAGACTGTCTACCACCTCGGCCTCGCACGCGCTCTGTCCACGCAGGCTGCAAAACAGAATAAGACCGCGCGTGTCCACGTGAAAATCGACACGGGTATGAGCCGCATCGGCATTGTCCCCGAAAGGTCGCTTCCGCTTCTTAAGGAGATCGGAGTTCTGGATAATATAAGACTTGACGGTATATACACACACCTTTCGTGCGCTGACGACGAAGGAGGTGAAGCGTATACGGAAATGCAGCTTGACAGGTTCGACAAACTTATTGCCGGTCTGAAAGATGAAGGCATGGCGATGCCCGCGCTGCATGCGGCGAACAGCGCCGCCGCGCTCCGTTGTGATCGCGCCCGATACGATATGGTGCGGCCCGGCATTGTTCTCTATGGGCTCGCCCCCTCGGCGGCGATGCGCAAATATGTGGCGGATTTCAAACCGGCCATGACGATAAAAAGCACTATTGTGGAACTGAAGACTGTGCCGGAGGGGACAAAGATCAGCTACAGTGGAACTTATGTCACGAAACGGCCCACGCGCGTGGCGACACTCCCGGCGGGCTACGCGGATGGCTTCAGCAGGCGGCTGTCCAATACGGGCCGCGTGCTGGTCAACGGATGCGAAGCGCCGGTCATCGGCAATGTGTGCATGGATTTCATGATGGTCGATGTTACAGACGTCCCTGCGGTCGGAGTGGAAAACGAGGCAGTGCTGATCGGCAGGCAGGGCGATCTCGAAATCACAGTGGATGAAATAGCGGCCATACTGGGCACCATAGATTATGAAGTAGTGTCGCTGATCGGCAAACGTGTGCACAGGGTCTACACAAATTACATCGCCGGTAATCCAAATGAGATATGATATGCCGGACTCGTTTTCAGCATGGAAGTTTATATGAAATATAAAACAATCATATATATTGCAGCGCTGATCCTTTCAGCAATCGCCACTGCCGCCGGCGCGCGGGCCGACATTCTTTACGTGCGCGACATGGGCGCGGAAAAACATATCTTCCGGGTCAGCGACTCCGGAGGCGCAGAGACTCAACTGACTTTCAACAACGACACAACCCTCAAGCGCGTCTATAATCTTTATCCTTCTATTTCCGCAGACAAAACCAGAATCTCTTATGCTTCCTACAGAGTATACGACGACGAGGGGCTCCGGCTCTGGCGTGAATGGAACGGCGAGCAATTCTACCCTCGAGAAGAATTCTACATATATTTCTACAGTTACTTTCCTTCACGCACATACTACACGAGACACAAAAGCCTGAACTGGAATATCTATCTCACAGACCTTAAGACGATGCGGGAAACAAAAATCTCGAATTTCCTATGGCAGGAACTACGCCCGCAGTTCATGCCCCGCGGCTCGGATATGCTATACATGCTGAAAGCGGAGAAAAGCTATTTTCTCCTGAAGGGCGGCCGCTCGGGCAAGAGTTTCAAGCAAATAACACTCTCCGACAACCAGGCGCTCGACCCGCAGATTTCGCCCAACAGCAGATACATCGTCTACTACTCTTTCAGGAACTGGAACTATGACCTCTACAAGATGCGCATGGCGAAGCTGCCGCGCGACCGCGTGGAAACACGTCTCACGAAAACAACTTATGTAAGCGAACTGCACCCGCGCTGGTCGCCCGACGGCAACTCGGTTATCTATCTCGCAAACATGCCCGACACTAAGCCCGGTTCCACTTTTTACGACCTCTGCATCTACTATATGGACACTGAAAACAGTACGTGTCTTACAAACGGCGAAAACGTCAATGCCGATATGGTATTCTCGCCCGACGGGGCGAAAATCGCCTTCACATCTTCACGCGGCGGGAAAAGAGTTCTGTATACAATCAACAAAGACGGCTCAGGCAGAAAACGTATTACATCTTCGTCGTATAATGTCATATATCCGGTCTGGTCGCCCGACGGGCAGAGCCTTGCATATCTCAGGAAAAAAGGCGCAGGCAACTGGACGCTCTACACTTCCGGCGCAACCGGTAAAAACAAGAAAAAGGCTTCGAAAAAGAAAGCGTTTCCATCGACAATCGTCTGGTTTTGAAAATGAGGTTGAAGTATTAGTGAAGAATAACGCTGTGGAAATATCCGGTCTCGCTCTGACATTCGACGGGCGCAGGATATTGGACGATATATCATTTTGTGTGCCGGTCGGCGCGAGGGTGTCTCTCACGGGGCCGTCGGGTTCGGGTAAGTCGTCGATCCTCAGGGCCGTCATGGGTTTTATACAACCGACCGCCGGGGAAATATTTGTCGAGGGTGAAGAGGTCGACGCATCGAGCATCTGGAGGCTGCGCGGTCGACTTGCTTTCGTGCAGCAGGAACCCGACCTCGGCGAGGGCCGTGTCGCGGAGATACTTCAAAAGCCTTTTTCATATAAAATCAATTCAAACATCGAATACGACAGCGGCAGGAGCGAGTCGCTCTTCGACGAGTTGCTTCTCCAGCGCTCGCTGCTCGAAAAAGACGCGGCGACATTATCCGGCGGCGAAAAGCAGCGGGTGGCCATCGTATCGGCAATATTGCTGAATAGAGACATCTATCTGCTCGACGAAGTGACATCAGCGCTGGATGCGGAAAGCAAAAAGGCAGTGGCGGATTTCTTCCGCCGCGCGAACAATATTACCGTTCTTTCAGTTTCACACGACCGGAACGGCGTGTTTTTTCCCGACAATAATATTGAGATCTGCTGAGAGAATCGACATGCGAACATCGCACATGCACGAAATGGCTTAACACTACAACGCAACATTCGTAAAGACAACGTGCAGAGCTACACAGAAGAGCACCTTTGTAGCTGAAAAGATGTTTTATGAAAGTAGCAAAGGCGTCTCGCCTGCAAAATCCGAAAGATGCGTTGTCGTGTTAACAGGCTGAGAAACCGGACAGACAGGCGTCATGGACACAATAAACATCTCATGGTCGGCATTCATCGCAGGCTATGCCCTTCTGATAATACCGCTTGCGATATTGCTTTGGTATCGTGTACCGATCATAAAGGAATCGGCGATAGCTGTCGTGCGGATGACAGTACAATTACTTTTCGTCGGGCTCTATCTGCAATATATATTCAATCTCAACAGTTTCTGGATCAACGGGCTCTGGCTGGTCGTGATGACGGTGGTAGCGGATGTGTCGATAATTCGTGGTGTGGGCTTGCGTATGCGGCGGTTCGCATGGCCGGTTTTCATTTCTTTGCTTATCGGCACGGCGATACCGCTCACGTTTTTCGTTGGTCTCATTCTCAAGAGGCCACATCTGCTCGACGCGCAATATGCGATTCCGATAGGGGGCATGATACTGGGCAACTGCCTGCGGGCAGACATAATAGGCATTCGCGGATTCTATAAATCTGTGAGAAAAAGCGAAAAGCGATATCTGCTGTCGCTGGCGCAGGGTGCGCGGCTCAGAGAGGCGGTAATGCCGTTTGTCCGCGACGCATACCGTGACTCGCTCATGCCGACAGTCGCTACAATAAGCACCATCGGGCTCGTGTCGCTGCCCGGGATGATGACCGGCGTTATACTCGGTGGTGCCTCGCCGATGGTCGCCATCAAGTACCAGGTCGCCATCATGATCGCCATCGTCACCGGCACTGTGATAACCGTTTCCATGGCTATTACCCTGACGCTGAAAAGCAGTTTTACCAGATACGGGGTCCTGGACAAAGATATTTTTGTATGACCTTCTATTGCACACCCTGCAACAGTCCAGCAGTTTACAAAACAATATCACCTCCTCATAATATAATTGAAAGAGTCTCGGAAGATTGTGCAAAAGGCGAGGTATCGAATTGAAGAACTTGCAGGTAGGCAACAGCTTTATATGGAATTACTACGGCGAACTCCCGGATGCCGAATTAAAAATAAAAGAACTTTTCCAGGAAGGTGTCAGGGACCTCGAGTCGCTGCACTTTGAGAAAGCTCGCGGCTTGTTCCTCAACTGCATGAGGAACGAACTATCGCAGAAAAACCGAGCGGCCCTGCACTTGCTGTCCGGCAACGCAACCGCCGCTGGCGGCGACATGGAAACAGCAATCAGCGAATATGCACGTGCCGAACACCTGTTCGCTGAAATAAGTGACACGCAGGGAAGCCTCACCGTTCATTTCAATAAAGGGAACCTGCTGAAATCTCAGAAACACTATGAAGAGGCCGACAAAGAGTTGCAGAAAAGTCTGCGTATTGCTGAAAAGATGGATAACAACAGCGCCCGTGTCGACATCCTCGACTCGCTCGCCGATTCAGCGCTCCATCAGGACAACGACGAACTTGCCTACACCTTTTATTCCGAAGCTATCGAGCTCGAACGCGAACTCGACGACATGATGGGCATGGCCTACCATCTGTCGTGCCTCGGCTACATGTTCCACAAGCTGATGGAAATCGACAAGGCTATCGAGAAATATTCGGAAGCGCTTTCCATCAACGAAAGCATCGACGAAGAATGGGGTATCGCCAACTGTCTCGACCGTCTGGCGGCTCTGTATATACAAATATACGAAAACGAACAGGCGGAACATTGCGCGGAGGGCGCGCTCGAACTGTTCCGTTCACTCGGCGACGTGCGCGGCGAAGCGGGCGCGCTGCTCGCCCTCGGAGTCGTG